>NZ_JBSHBJ010000023.1:34745-123691 GCF_053611945.1 Kribbella sp. NPDC054772
TCTAGGTAGTGCGTGCTAAACACCCCCCGGCGCCGGGGGGGTACCCGCCCAGCTTGTTGTTTGGGTGTGCACCTTGCACATCTTTTGTTTTGACAACGGTCCTCAGCTGATGCGTCAGGTCAGCGGATCCACGCGGTCGCGTCGCTCGGGAGGCGGCCGATATGAGTGTGCCGTCGCCGACGAGGCCGCGGCGCAGGCGGAGGCCGGTGCGGTAGAGCGTGGGCATCAAGTACTGGTCGTCGTGTTGGGACTCGACGGTGAGGTTCTTCCAGTCGCGCGGTTGCGGGGGCCACGGCAACCGGCCTGTGTGCACCGGTTGCCGCGGCCGGCGGTCGGGGGTAGCACGTCGTCGGGCAGCAACCGCGGCAGCCGTTACACGTCCGGCGGGGTTGTCGTTCCACACCAGTTCGACGAGCCCGCCGGGCGAGGCTTCTGGGCGCCTAGGATCGCGGGGGTGCGGACTGTTGCGTTCTTTGATGTGGATGGGACGTTGGTGCCGGGGACCTCGTCGGCGATTCACCTGGCTGGGTATCTCGGCAGCCGGCAGGTAGTCGCCGAGGCCGAGGCGGCGAGGGAGGCGGGTCTGGTCTCGGCGCGGTACGTCGAGGAGCTCGACGCGCGCGGGTGGGCCGGGGCGACTGAGACGCAGATCCGCGAGTGGCTCGAGGACCTTCCGCTCGTGGACGGGATCGCGGAGGTCGTCGAGTGGTGTGCCGAGCATGACGTCGTACCGGCGCTCGCGACGCTGGCGTGGCGGCCGGTCGGTGCGTTCCTGTGCGACCGCTTCGGGTTCGTGGAGGCGTCGGGGCCGACGCTCGAAGTCCGCGACGGTGTTTACACCGGGATCTCGCTGACTGGCAGCGACGAGTACCGCAAGCGCGATTTCGCCCGGGAGTTCGCAGGGGCGCGCGGGCTGCCGTTGTCTCACTGCGCCGCAGTGGGTGACAGTCGCTCGGATCTTCCGCTGTTCGCCGAGGTCGGCCTGGCGGTCGGGGTCAACGCCACCGAGAAGGCCCGCGCCCAGGCCCACGTCAACCATACCGGCCCCGACCTCCGAGCGATCCTCCTGACCCTCGAAACGTGGCTGGCGTGCTGAACACCATCCTGTTCGACCTCGACGGGACACTCGTCGACCAGCAGTCAGCAGCAGCCGCCGCGGTCGTCGAGTGGGCCGCGGAGTACGCCGTCGTCGGACCAACTGTCGCCGCGGACTGGGCTGTGGTGTCCGACAAGCACTACCGGCGATATCAGCGCCGCGAGCTCACCTTCCCCGAGCAGCGCCGACTCCGGGTACGGGAGTTCCTCGGTGTGGACGTGAGCGATGCAGACGCCGACAAGATGTTCGCCGGTTACGTACGCCGCTACGAGGCAGGCTGGACGGTCTTCGCGGACGCGGTGCCGGGGTTGCGGGCCGCGCGTGCGGCCGGGTTGGGCGTGGTCGTGCTCACGAACGGGGACGGAGATCACCAGCGGTTCAAGCTCGACCGCTTGGGGTTGGCGGGCGAGATCGACGATGTGATCACCGGCGACACGCTCCCGATGGGCAAGCCGGATCCACGAGCGTTCCGGCATGCGCTTCAGCGGCTCGGCCTCGAGGCGGACGAGGTCGTGATGGTCGGGGACTCGCTGGAGAACGACGTTCGGGGTGCGTTGGCGGTCGGGATCGAGGCCGTGCTCGTGGACCGCAGCGGGGTGCACGACGGGGTCGACGTACTGCGGGTCCGGGCTTTGACTCAGGTGTTGGACGTGGTCAGAAGGTGACCTCGTCGGTGGTCTGGACGCTGGCGGTGCGGCCGGGGGCGCGGTGGTTCTCCCAGTAGAGGTTGGTGTGCGCGATGACCTTGTCGGGCGTCGGAGCGCCCCACTCGCTGAGGTCTTCGGTGGTGTGGGCGTCACCGACCAGCGTGACGTCGTACCCGCGGACCAGGGCGCCGTGGATGGTGGAGCGGATGCACTCGTCGGTCTGCGCGCCGCTCACGATCAGGTGGCCGATGCCGCCGGTCGCAAGGACGTCTTCGAGATCGGTGTCTTCGAAGGAGTCGGGGTATGTCTTGTGCACGAGCGTCTCTGACTCGTCTCTCGAGAGCTCCGGGACGAACTGCCACTCGGCGCTGTCCTTCACAAGGTTCTCTGACGAGTGCTGGACCCAGACCACGGGCACTCCCCCGGCGCGCGCCTTGCCGACCAGGGTGCCGATGTTCGCGACGACCTTGTCGCGCTCGTGGGCCTCCGCGACGACACCGGTTTGGACGTCGACCACCAACAGGGCCGCGTTCGGTCGATCGGACAGCGTGGACATCTCAGCTCCTTCGGTCCCCCAACAGGTACCCGGAACGCTAGACCCGCCCGCCGACAGTTTCCGTCAGACCAGCTCTCGGTTCACGCGCGCAACCGCAGACGAACGGTCGGTACATCACCGTCGTCGAGCTCCTCGGCCCGCCGTACGGCGGCCTTCACCGGCAGGAGGTATCGGCCGTCCTTCGGGAACATCGAGGTCTCCCACACACTCCCGCCGATCTCGGCCGTCACCGGGATCATCCCCCACCCGTACGTGACGAAGCTCGACTCGGCCTCGAAGTACGCACACTCCTCCTCGGGCACCGTGATGAAGTACCACGGCGCCGGCCCCCGCCAGTACCAGATCTCCCCCGCAAACTCGACGTCGCTCAGTCCAGCCACTCGCCCAACACCCCCATGAAGTCGTCCATACGCCCGTACCAAACACAGTGCCCAGCACCCGCGACCGAGCGCACACAGAATCCCATCTCTGCCAACTCCCGAGCACGCCCGTCCGAGACGTACCGACTCGGGTCGGCCCGGATCACCAGCGACGGAATCGTCGGCGCCACCGCGTCCTCGCCGACGTATGAGCGTTCCAGCGCGACCGCCGTGTCGATGTCGAACCGCGCCGCAGCGTCCGCTTCGACCCGGCAGTCCTCCGCCGACCAATCGGGGCGTGTTGCACGGAGCTGCGCTTCGGTCCTGGTGCCGCGAGCCGCCTCGTAGTGCTGACGGAGTTCGGCAGGTGGCGCGCCGCCGGCCGTGAGGGGTACGTCGACGTACACGGCTCGTTTCGGGCGCAACTGCGGGAGCGCGTTCCAGAGGACGATCGCGCCGAGCGAGTGACCGATGGCGAGGTCCACGTCAGTGGTTCCGAGGACGCTGTTGACGAAGTCGTCCATCGTGGCGTTCGGGAGCGCCGGCGCCTCGCCGTGGCCCGGGAGGTCGACGGCGAGCACGCGATAACCGCGCGCTGCGAGCTCGGGGCCGAGCTGGTGGTACTGCGTGGCGGCGCCGAGCATCCCGTGGACGAGCAGGGCGACGCGATCGCCGCTACCCCACGTGAGAGTCACGTCAGGTTGCTGGCGGCGAGGAGGCGTTCGGCCAGGGCTCGGGAGGCTTGTTGGAGTTCGGGGCTGGCGAGGATTCGGTAGGTGGCGTGGATGGCGGTGAGTTGGGCGGCGTACCAGTCGGGTTCGTCGGTGCTGGCGATCAGGCGGGTGTGGGTGTCGTCGATCGCTTCGAGCCGGCCCATGCTGCGGGCGATCCAGCAGGCCACGTCGGTGTGGGGTGCGTCGATCTCGACCTCGATCGGGTACTTCCAGCCCATCGCGAGGTGCTCCTCGACAGCCGCCAGCGGCTCGAGGTCCGCGGGTGGGGTGAACTCGGTCTCCTGCGGTTCGACCTTCGTGACCCTGTCGACGCGGAGCACCCGTTGCGAGTCCTTCGTGTGCGACCAACACAGCAAGTACCAGCGACCGCGCCGTACGACGACCGCCCACGGGTCGACGTCCATCGGAAACTCGTGTTGGTGCCGGCGGTAGTGGATCGTGACGCGCCGGTAGGCGGTGCTGTACGAGACAAGCGACGCGGTGATCTCCGGATCGGGTGTCCGCGCGCCCGGATCGGGACCACGCGCGCTGACCCGCCGGATCGCGTTCGTGGACCGTGCGATCGGCTCCGGCAGCACTCGGATGATCTTCCCGAGCGCGTTCTCTACCGGATCAGCCGCGCCACGCGGTCCCTCGAGGACAGCCATCACCAGCCCGAGCGCCTCCGTCGTGCTGAACATCAGCGGTGGCAACCGCAACCCGCGCCCGACCCGGTAGCCGCCGTACGGTCCGCGGACGGACTCGATCGGGATGTCGGCCTCGCGCAGGATCGCGACGTACCGGCGGGCGGCGCGTTCGGAGACGCCGAGTTTGTCGCCCAGTTTGTCCGCGGTGATCCCGGGATTGTTCTGGATCAACTCCAGGACCATCAGGGTCCGCGCGGTCGGGCTCACGTCGTACGCCATGGTTCACCATTCCGGAAGGGTCCCGTCCGGAACCGAGGGTAGCGCAGAAATAAGTGCGCACGCCGTGAGCGCTTTGTCTGGAACGATCGAGGTATGCGGGCTGATCGACTGGTAGCGGTGCTGTTGCTGATGCAGGCCCGCGGGCGGGTGACCGCGGCCGAGGTCGCGGCGGAGCTGGAGATCTCGGTCGCCACCGCGCGCCGCGATCTCGAGGCGTTGTCCACAGCCGGCATCCCGGTCTATCCACAGCCCGGCCGCAACGGTGGCTGGCAACTCATCGGCGGCGCACGCACCGATCTCACAGGCCTGACAGCGACGGAGGCTCAGGCGCTGTTCCTGCTCGTCGGTCCCGCCGCGGCCATCGCGCCCGAGGCGAAAGCCGCGCTGCGCAAGCTCGTCCGCGCGCTGCCTGGCACGTTCCGCGAGGACGCCGAGGCCGCGGCCGAAGCGGTGGTGATCGATCCGGCCCGCTGGGGCGAGCACGTGAAGGAACGGCCCGAGCTGGTACGTCGCCTGCAGGACGCCGTCGTACGCCGGGAACGGGTCCGATTGGTCTACTCGGGCCGCGGACGCGGTACGTCGGAACGCGTCGTCGATCCGCTCGGGCTCGTGGACAAGGACGACGTCTGGTACCTGATCGCCTGGACCACGAGCGGGCGGCGCACGTTCCGGGTCGACCGGGTCGTCGAGGCCGAAAAGACCGGTGATTCCTTCGAGCGACCGGACGGCTTCGATCTGTCATCGGCGTGGGCCGAGATCGTCGAGGAGATGGAGGAGCGGCGATCGGGGCTGACGGCAACAGTGCTGATGGAGCAACGATTCGTCTGGGTGATGCAGGACCGGCTCGGCCGCAACTGCGAGGTCGTCGCGACCGAGGGCGACCGGGTCCGGCTCGAGGTGACCGCGCCGACGCCGCTGATGATCGCGCAGCACCTGGCCGGGTGGGGTGGGTCGATCGAGGTGGTCGATCCGCCGTCGGTACAGGCGGAGCTGGCGCGTCTTGGCCGGGAATTGACAGACCGCTACGGCTGAATGGACCACCGGGGTGAGTAAGGTGCGATGGTTCAGCGTCCCGACCAAGCCTCAGGAAATATCCGTGACCACATCCCCTCCCCAGCCGCCGCAGAACCCGTACAACGGTCAGCCGGCCGGCTACGGTCCGCCCAACGAGCAGCAGTTCCCGCAGTACTCGCAGCAGCCCGGCCAGCAACAGGACCAGCAGTACGGCGGTCAGCCGTACCAGCAGCCCTACGGTGAGCAGCACCCCGGCCAGCAGTACGACCAGCAGTACGGTCAGCAGCCGGGTCAGCAGTCCTACCAGCAGGGTCCCGGTCCGCAGGACCAGTACCAGCAGGCTCCGCAGTACGCGGGTCAGCAGGCCCAGGGCCAGTACCAGCACGGGGCGACGTTCCCGGGCCAGCAGGATCATGGCCAGCAGGGTCAGCCGCACGGTCAGCAGGCGTTCGCGCCGCAGGGCCAGATGGTCTGCCGGTTCTGTGGTGGCTACCCGGCCGTCGAGGCGACCGTCCGCGGCCACCAGGGTCTGATCATCATCATGCGGTTCCTGAAGCTGCAGGGCCCGTTCTGCCGCACCTGTGGGATGGCGTCGGTCCGGGACATGACGTCGAAGAGCCTGTGGCAGGGCTGGTGGGGTATCGGGTCGTCGATCATCAACCCGATCACGATGCTGATGAACATCGGCCCGATGCAGAAGTTCAAGCGCCTCCCCGAGCCGCAGCAAGGTCCGGGCCGGCCGATGGATCCGGGCAAGCCGCTGTTCAAGCGCCCGGCGATCCTGATGCTGCTGCTGCCGTTCGCGTTCATCGCGCTGCTCATCATCGGGAACCTGAACTCGACCGAGGCCAAGGCGCAGATCGGCGCGTGTGTCGTGAACAACGGCACCTCGTCGGACCCGGACGTGAAGGTCGTCGACTGCACGTCGTCGGACGCCGAGTACAAGATCGTCGACAAGATCGACGACTCCACCGACGACAGCCAGTGCGGTGACGACGCGGAAGCGTCGTACGTGTACCAGCAGGGCTCCACGAAGTACACGCTCTGCCTGACGCCGGTTCGCTGACGAGCGCGGGGTCCCTTCGCAGGGACCCCGCTCATCAGTTGTAGTACCCGTCCACCGGCACCCGAGCCTCGTCGTACAGGGCCGGTCCTTCCAGCGGTACGGCGGCGAAGTGACCGCCGGTCTTGAGGCCGTCGAGCTGCTCGCCGGACAGGGCGAAGACGATTTTGCCGAGCCCCGACCTCGCCAGCGCGCCCGTGCACATCTCGCACGGCTGGCAGCTCGTGTACATGGTCGTGGCGGCCGCGACCTCGGGCGACAGTTGCTGAGCGGCCCACACGGCGAGCTTCAGCTCCGGGTGGAAGCTGATGTTGCCTTCGGTCACCGTCGTGTTGTGGTCCTCGATCAACACTGTCCCGTCCGGCCCCACCAGCAGTGAGCCGAACGGCGGGTTGCCGCCGGCGCGAGCCTCGGCAGCCAGCGCGATCGCGCGGCGGAGGAATCCTTCAGCCTCAGGTGTCACGTCGTCTCCAGTCCTCGATGCGCGGCGATCGTCGCCAGCGCCTGCCAAGCCACCTCGGGTCGTTCGGTCTCACTGGGGTCGCCCACGAACGGATCGAGTACGACGCTCCGCGCCCCGAGCTTCCGCAGTACGTCGAGATCCCCGATCACCTGGTCGACCGACCCCTCGCCCGCTGCGCGATCCTGTTCGGGCAGCGGTTCGTCGGTCAGCCGGAGCAGGATCCGTGGCGCGAACCCCGGTACCGGCCGGTCCTGCTCGGTCGCGAGCGTCCGCAACCGGTCGAGCCCGTCGCTCATCTGGGTGACAGTCTGCCGCAGCGGGTGCCACGCATCGCCGTACCGGACCGTCCGGCGCAGTGCCGCCGCGCTGCTTCCGCCGACCCAGATCGGGATCGTCACGTCGCCGTAGTCCGCGGTGTCTGCCCAGGCGGACCGCAGGGCGGCGAGTACCTCGTCCGTCTGCCGCCCGCGCCGCGCGTGATCCTGACCGAGCGCCTCGAACTCCTGCCGCGCCCAGCCGGCACCGACGCCGAGGACCAGCCGGCCGCCGCTGAGCTGATCGAGGTTCGCCGCCATCCGTGCCACCAGCAACGGATGCCGGTACGGCGCGATCAGCACCGTGGTTCCGAGCCGGACCCGCTCGGTGATGCCGGCCAGCCAGCTGAGCGTCGTGAACGGCTCGTAGAACGGCGCCGGGTACTGCTCCGCGACGTCCGGTGTGATCACCACATGGTCCGACACCATCAGCAGGTCGTACCCGAGTCCCTCCACGACGCGCGCCCAGTCCCGCAGCCGCGCCGGGTTCGTCCCCGGGCCGAAGTTCGGCACGTTCACCCCAAGTTCCATGGCTTCAGGCTATCCAGGCGAACACCGGCCGTTGAAGAGATTCCTCCCGGCGTACGCCGCCTTGCGCCGGGGAATCACCGGTAGATTGGCAATATGACCGAGACTCTCGATGCGACCGACTGGGCCATCCTGAGCGAGCTCCAGGACGACGCCCGGCTGTCGCTCACGCAGCTCGGCAAGCGGGTCAACCTGAGCGCATCGGCCACCACCGAGCGGGTGCGGCGCCTGGAGTCGATCGGGGTGATCACCGGGTACCGCGCCGAGATCGACCTGACCAAGGTCGGCTACCCGGTGCTGGCTGTCGTCCGGCTGAAGTACCCGGGCAACA
This sequence comes from Kribbella sp. NPDC054772, assembly GCF_053611945.1. Classification (NCBI taxonomy): domain Bacteria; kingdom Bacillati; phylum Actinomycetota; class Actinomycetes; order Propionibacteriales; family Kribbellaceae; genus Kribbella; species Kribbella sp. NPDC054772. Next base: position 42,756 of record NZ_JBSHBJ010000023.1, read on the forward strand.
AGCACGAGCCGCTGCACCGGCTGCTCGCCGAACGGCGCGAGATCCTCGAGTGCCTGCGGACGACCGGCGACGACTGCTACACGCTGAAGGTCGCCGCCGCGTCGATGCCGCACCTGGAGGAGCTCGTCAACGAACTCACCGACTTCGGCAGTACGACGACCAACCTCGTCTACTCGCAGACGCAGCGGTACCGCGGTCCGCAAAAGCCGGTGACCGATCAGGCCTGAGATGAGAGCGTTGCCCGATGCTGACCGTCCTGGGCATCGACGTCTCCCCTGACCTGCTCGAGAACTGGGTGCATTGGCTGGCACCGGACGAGCAGCCGTTCTTCGTCACGAAGAAGCAGGCTGCCGCCTGGAAGCTGCCGACCGACGACGAGCGCGAGCCGACGCGCGAGGACCGCGACACCTACTGGATCTACGCGATCGACGGCTCAGCCGCGCGGACCGTCTGGCTGAACGAGACCGACTTCATGGGCCTGCCGAAGGCGACGCGGGCAGGGCTGGTCAGGGCGCAGGTGAACCATGGGCGCGGATCGGTGCCGACGGTGCGACGGTGGTCCGGTGTTGTGGGCCCGGAGGTTCGGCAGCAGGCAGACGGGCATCGGTTCGTGTGGTGGAAGTCGTTGCTGCGGCAGCCGGAGCTGATCCTTCCGCAGATCGTGAGCGTCGACATGGGGCCGAGTCGGCACGCGGAGGTGGTCGAATGGCCGGCCGGGTTTCCGCGGGTGCGAGAGCTGGCGGGCACGTTCGCGGACGGGAGTGGGCCGAACTGTTTCGGGACGGTGATGGCCGGGTGTGGCGTCGAGGGGGCCGAGTCGGTGTGGATGGTGCGGGAGCCGTTCGAGGCGTGGCTCGCTGAGCACACTGAGCGCGGCGGGCGGGACGACGTACCGGGGACTGTCTTTGTGTGGCGGAACCTGGAGGGTCTGGTGGAGCATGCGGCGTTGACGATCGGGGCCGGGTGGATGTTTCACAAGCCGTCGCAGTCGTGGATGTCGCCGCGGAAGGTACGGACGGTGGCGGAGGTGAAGCGCGCCACGCGCACCGCGGGGTGGCGGCTGGAACGCCATAGGGTTCTCGGGTGAGGCTACTGGTTACTGGAGCGGCCGGACTGCTCGGACGTGAACTGCTGCGGCAGGGCGGACACGACATCGTTCCGACGTACCACTCGGAGGTTGTCGCGGGTGGGGTGCAGTTGGACATCCGGCGGCGGGACGCGGTGCGCGAGGTGCTGCGCTCGGAACGTCCGGACGGGATCATCCACGCTGCTTATCGGCAGGACGACTGGGCGACGACGGCGATGGGCGCGGTGAACGTCGCGCTCGAGGCGGGCGGTGCGCGACTCGTGTTCGTGTCGACGGACGTGGTGTTCGGTCCGCGGGCGACGCCGTACGCCGAGAAGGAGTTGCCGTGCCCGATTACGCCGTACGGGGCCGCGAAGGCAGCCGCCGAGACGGCGATCCGTGCGCTGCGCCCCGGCGCGGTGATCGCGCGGACCTCGCTCATCATCGGGTCGGACGGTGCGTCGGAGGAGGAGCAGCGGGTACGTCGCTTGGCGCGCGGCGAGCCGGGAGCGTTCTACACCGGGAACATCCGCTGCCCGATCCACGTCACGGACCTGTCTTCCGCGCTGCTCGAACTTCTCACGAGCGACGTCAATGGTCCCGTCCACGTGGCGGGTCCAGAGGCGCTCAGTCGCCACGAGTTGGGCCGGCTGATCGCGACCCGCGACGGCCTGGACCCAGACTCGCTTCCGTCTACACCGGGCACCGCATCGGATATCCGCCTGGACACCCGAGAAACCCAAGCCCTCCTCACCACCCGCCTCCGCCCAGCGAGCGAGTTCCTGCACCCCTAAGGGGTCAGTCGTCGTTGACGGTGGTGGTGACTGGGGTGCCTAGCTCGACCGTCCGGCTGACCGTGCAGAGGCGGTCGTGGGACATCTTCACCGCGCGCGGTAGCGCCTCGCGGGCCTTGTCGCCGTCCTCACCCTCCGGGAAGCGCACGGTGAACTCGACCGCGAGGTTCTCCATCCGGTTGCCTTCCTCGGCGTCCCGGACCTTGTCGCCACGCACCACGGCGCTGAACTCGGACGGCTCGGCGCGGCGACTGACGACGATGTCGACGTCGATCGCCGAGCAGGTGCCGATCGCGGCCAGCAGCAGTTCGACCGGGGTGAAGTCGGTGTCCGCGCCGCCGGAACCGATCCGGATGCTGCCGCCACGGGCGTTCCGTACCTCGTAGCTGCTGTTGGCCAGGCGCTCGAAGGTCACTTGGCGGAGGGTGTCAGCCATGATTCGCTATCCGTCACATTCTGTTGCTTGTGGCAACTTAAGGGGGATGTCTCAGAGGTTGTTGAGAGCTTCGGTCACCGGAGTGTCACCGGCGACGAGTTCGAGGGTCCGGCCGATCGCGGCCGGGGTGTCGCAGAGGCCGGCCAGCACCAGGGCGACGTCGTCGCGGGTGATCCGCCCGTTGCCGGTCTTGTCGGCGAGGTACACCGTGCCGGTCCCGGGGTCGTCGGTGAGGCTGCCGGGCCGCAGGACGGTCCAGTCCAGGTCGCGGGCCCGCAGGTCCTCCTCGGCGGCCCACTTGGCCTTCAGGTAGATCGTGAACGTCTCGTCGTCGGTGAGCGAGTCGGCCCGGTCCGCCCCCATCGAGCCGACCTGGATGTGCCGCCGTACGCCGGTCTGCTCGGCGGCCTCGGCGAACAGCGCGGCCGCGCCACGGTCGACCGTGTCCTTCCGCGCCTTCCCGCTGCCCGGGCCGGCACCGGCCGCGAAGATCGCGACGTCCGCACCGGCGAGAACCGCGGCCACCGCGTCGGCGTCCACCTGCTCCAGGTCCAGAACGGCGGCCTGCCCGCCGGCGGCCGCGACGTCGGCCTCGTGGTCCGGGTTGCGCACCAGCCCGACCACCTCGTGCCCGTCGGCGCTCAGCAGCTTGGTCAGCCGCAACGCGATCTGTCCGTGTCCACCAGCAATCACGACTCGCATACCTGCACCATAACTCCGCGCCCAATCAGGCAGACTGCTCCCCGTGCCACATGCGACAGCGGCGGACGGGACCAGGATCGCCTACCAAGTTCGGGGCGAAGGGCAACCACTCCTGCTGCTCGCCGGTCAGTCGAACAACCACACCTGGTGGGACCCGATTCGTCCGGACTTCACCACGGCGTACCGAACGATCACGCTCGACTGGCGAGGTACCGGGGACAGCGGCAGACCGGACGAGGTCTACACCACCGCCGGCTTCGCGGACGACGTCGTCGCGGTCCTCGACGAACTCGGGCTGGACCGCGCGCACGTCTACGGCACGTCGATGGGCGGGCGGGTCGCGCAGTGGCTGGCGATCAACCATCCGGAGCGGCTTGGTGCGCTGATCCTTGGCTGCACCTCACCGGGCGCGGCGCACGGGTACGAACGCAGCCAGGAGATCCGCAGAGCGCTCGCGGACCCGGCCAAGACCGACCGGGTTCTCCTCGAGCTCATGTACACACCCGCCTGGCTCGCCCAGAACCTCGGCCCGTACTACGTCCTCGGTGACGCGAGCATGCCGGCGTACGCGAAGGGTCGGCATCTGGTCGCGAGCAATCGACACGACGCGTGGGACGGGCTGCCGAGCATCACCGCGCCGACACTCGTCCTGCACGGTGGTGACGACATCTTCAGCCCGGTCGCGAACGCCCAGTTGCTCGCCGAGCGCATCCCGGGCGCCCGCGCCGAAGTGATCGCGGGCGCCCGGCACGCCTACTTCCACGAGTTCCGCTCGCTGGCGAGCCCCGCGGCGCTAGCCTTCCTGAGCGCCGCGCAGGACCGGGCGTAGGGCGTCCAGTACGGCGGAGTCCTCGATCGTCGACGGAACGGGTTCGTCTCGGCCGTCGGCGATCCCGCGCATCGTCCGGCGCAGGATCTTCCCCGAGCGTGTCTTCGGCAACGCATCCACCACCGACACGTCCCGGAAGGCCGCGACCGGCCCGATGTCCCGCCGTACAGCGGCCACCAGTTCCTCCCGGAGCGTCTCCTCGGACACCGTCGCACCGGCCTTCAGTACGACGAACGCGCGCGGCAGCTGCCCCTTCAACGAGTCGTGAACGCCGATCACCGCACACTCTGCGACCGCCGGGTTCGACGCGACGACGGCCTCGATCGAACCGGTCGACAACCGGTGCCCGGCCACGTTGATCACGTCGTCGGTGCGGCCCATCACGAAGATGTAGCCGTCGTCGTCGATGAACCCGCCGTCCCCGGTCAGGTAGTAGCCGTCGTACTCCTTCAGGTAGCTGTCGATGTAGCGCTGGTCGTCGGCCCACAACGTCGGCAGCGCGCCGGGCGGCAGCGGCAGCTTGATCGCGATCGCGCCCTCCTCGTGCGGCTGCAGCTCCTTGCCGTGCACGTCCAGGATCTGCACGTTCCACCCCGGCATCGGCACGGTCGCAGAGCCCGGCTTGGTCGGCAGCGGCTCCAGCCCGCGTGGATTCGCCGCGATCGGCCAGCCGGTCTCGGTCTGCCACCAGTGGTCCACCACCGGTACGCCGAGATGCTCGTGCGCCCAGTGGTACGTCTCCGGGTCGAGCCGCTCCCCCGCCAGGAACAGCGTCCGGAAGCTGTCCATCGGGTACTTCGCCAGCTCGCCGGCCTCCGGATCGACCTTCTTGATCGCCCGGAACGCCGTCGGCGCGGTGAACAACGCCTTCACGCCGTGCTGGGAGATCACCCGCCAGAACGCTCCGGCGTCCGGCGTACCGACTGGCTTGCCCTCGTAGAGCACGGTCGTCGCGCCGACCAGGAGCGGCGCGTAGACGATGTACGAGTGGCCGACGACCCAGCCGACGTCCGAGGCTGTCCACCACACGTCGCCCGGGCCGATGTCGTACACGTTGCGCATGGTCCACGCGAGCGCGACCGCGTGGCCGCCGTTGTCGCGGACGACGCCCTTCGGCTTCCCCGTCGTACCCGAGGTGTAGAGGATGTAGAGCGGATCGGTCGCGGCAACCTGCACCGGCTCGACCGGCGCGGCGTCCGCCACCAAGGCGGTCCAGTCGAGGTCGCGCTCGCCGAGCTGCGCCGTGGCCTGCTCGCGTTGCAGGACGATCGTGTGCTCGGGCTGATGCCGCGCGATCGTCAGCGCCTCGTCGATGATCGGCTTGTACTCGACGATCCGCGCCGGCTCGATCCCGCAGGACGCGGCGACGATCACCTTCGGCTCCGCGTCGTCGATCCGGGCCGCGAGCTCGCGCGGCGCGAAGCCGCCGAACACCACCGAGTGGATCGCGCCGAGCCGGGCGCAGGCAAGCATCGCGACGACCGCTTCCGGGATCATCGGCAGGTAGACGATCACCCGATCGCCCTTGCCGACGCCGAGCGACGCGAGCGCGCCGGCGAAGGTCGCCACCTCGTCCCGGAGCTGCGTGTAGGTGTAGCTCCGGCCCGTCCCGGTGACCGGTGAGTCGTAGATCAGCGCGGTCCGGTCGCCGTCGCCCGCCTCGACGTGCCGGTCAAGAGCGTTGTACGACGTGTTCAGCACGCCGTCCGGGAACCAGTGGAAGATCGGGGCGTCGGTCGCGTCCAGCGCCTGCGCCGGCGGTCGGCTCCAGGAGATCCCCTCGGCCGCCTCCAGCCAGAACCCGTGCGGGTCGTCCAGGCTCCGCCGGTAGCTGTCGTCGTACGCACCCGTTCCAGCCATCACATGGCCTCCCGTCCGTCGGCTTGCTCCCCATCGTGGCAGGGTTGGGACATGACGGTAAGCCTCGATGACGTGCGGCAGGCCGCGACGCGGATCGCCGGGCGGGTACGACGTACCCCGGTGATCCAGGTGGCGCCGGGAGTTACGTTCAAGCTGGAACTGCTCCAGCACACCGGATCGTTCAAGCCGCGCGGCGCCTTCAACCGGCTGCTCTGCGCGAAGGAACGCGGGGAGCTGACCGCGCAGGGCATTGTCGCGGCGTCAGGCGGCAACCACGGGCTCGCCGCGGCCTACGCGGCCCGCGAACTCGGCGTACCGGCGCGGATCTTCGTCCCGGTCACCACGCCCGCCGCGAAGCTCGACAAGCTCCGCACACTGGACGCGACCATCGTCCAGGTCGGCAACGAGTACGCCGAGGCGTACCAGGCAGCGCTCGCGGCGCGGGACGAGACCGACGCGCTGCTCGTGCACGCCTACGACCAGCCGGAGATCGTCGCGGGCCAGGGCACCGTCGGTCTCGAGCTGCTCGACCAGGCCGGGATGTTCGACACCGTGCTGGTCGCAGTCGGCGGCGGCGGTCTGATCGCCGGTATCGCGACCGCGATCGGGGACAACGCCCAGGTCGTCAGCGTGGAGCCGGCCCTCGCGCCGACCCTGCACCACGCGCTCGAAGCCGGCGTGCCCACCGACGCCGCGGTGAGCGGCGTGGCGTCCGACTCGCTGGGCGCCCGCCGGATCGGCGAACTCGCCTTCGCGGCCGCTCAGCAGTACGGCGTCCGGTCGGTGCTGGTCGACGACGAGGCGATCGTTGCCGCCCGCACCGAGCTGTGGCGCGACCATCACCTCGCGACCGAGCACGGCGGCGCGACGGCGTACGCGGCGTTGCTGTCAGGGGCTTATCGGCCGGCGGCGGGTGAGCGGGTCGTCGTGGTCGTCTGCGGCGCGAACACCGACCCGAGCACGCTGATGTGACCTACTGCGTTTGCTTGACGCGGTGCTGCCGGTCGTCGGCCAGCACCCAGGCGGCGAGGATGCCGGCGATGCCGCCGAACAGGTGACCCTGCCACGAGATCCCGTCCTGCGGCAGCAGCCCGCCGAGCAGGGCGCTGCCCCACACCATCACCACCACGACGCCGAGCAGCACCTGCCCGAGCCGCCGGTTGAACAGGCCGCGCAGGATCAGGTACGACGCGTACCCGAAGACCAGGCCGCTCGCGCCGATCGTGATCGTGTTCGGCGGTGAGATCAGCCAGGTCCCGAAGCCGCCGATCACCACGACGATCGCGGTCACCGCGAACAGCCGGGAGGCGCCGCTCACCGCGATCAGCGCGCCGAGCGTCACCAGCGGCAACGTGTTCGAGATCAGGTGGCCGAACCCGAGGTGCAGGAACGGCGCGGTCAGGATGCCGATCAGGCCGCGCGGCTCGCGCGAGATGATCCCGTACTGGTCGAGGGCCCCGTGGGTCACGGTGTCGATGATCTCGATCAGCCACATCAGGCCGACCAGGGCGACGAGCAGCGTCAGGCCACTGCCGATCTTGGCGGTGTCCACGCTCCGCCCCGACCGCTTCGCCGGAATCCCCGAACTCATATCTCCACCATGCCGCACTCCCCCAAGTCTCAGTCGGTGACAGGCGCGGCGACAGCGGAAAGTAATCTCTGAGATACTGCGCGTGGCACTCGTCGAGTGAGGGGGAACGATGCCGATCGCTGTGTACGTTCTGGGGCTGAGCATCTTCGCCCAGGGCACTTCCGAGCTGATGCTCGCCGGACTGCTCCCGGAGCTGGCCGCGGACCTGCACGTCACGATCCCCCAGGCCGGGCTGCTGATCTCGGCGTTCGCGGTCGGCATGCTGGTCGGCGCACCGGTCCTCGCGGTCGCCACGCTCACCTGGTCCCGGCGTACGGCGTTGCTCGTCTTCCTCGCGATCTTCGCGCTGACCCATGTCGCGGGCGCCCTCACCACGAGCTACGGCGTACTGCTGGCGACCCGGATCGTCGGGGCCTTCGTGTACGCCGGGTTCTGGTCGGTCGCGGCCGTGACGGTGGTGGGACTGGTCCGGTCGGACCGCCGCGCGCGGGCGATGAGCATCGTCACGGGCGGACTGACGATCGCGACGATCGTCGGGCTCCCGCTCGGCACCGTGCTCGGGCAGCACCTGGGGTGGCAGTCGGCGTTCTGGACCGTGGCGGCGCTGTGCCTGCTCGCCATGGGTGGTGTGCTCGCGACCGTGCCCGGCGCGCGGCCGGATCCGTCGACCACTCCCGACCTCGTCCGCGAGTTGCGCTCGCTGGTCAACGCGCGGCTCTGGCTCGCGTTCGGCACCACCGCGCTGGTGACCGCGGCGATCCTGGTGGTGTTCAGCTACCTCGCTCCGCTGCTGATCCAGACGACCGGACTGCCCGTCGGTGCGGTGCCAGGCGTACTCGCGCTCTACGGGCTCGGGTCCTTCATCGGGATCACGCTCGGCGGCCGGTACGCCGACGCGCTGCCGTTCCGCACGCTGTTCGTCAGCATCGCCGGGCTGATCGTCCTGTCGGCCGTCCTGGCGCTCACCGCGAACATCCCGGTGGTGGCGATCAGTGTGATCGTGCTGCTCGGCGGCTGTGGGTTCGGGGCCAACCCGGCGCTGAACGCGCGCGTGTTCAGCCTGGCCGGCGAGCGGTCCACGCTGGCCACCGCGACCAACTTCTCCGCGTTCAACGTCGGCATCACGGTCGGGCCGTGGATCGGTGGTGTCGCGATCGAGGCCGGCGCGGGCTACCCGTCGCTCGGCTGGATCGCGGTCGGCATCGGAGCGCTGGCCCTCGCGACCGTCCTGTTCGCGGCGTTCTGGCCGGTCAGTTCACCGGGCCCTGCTGATCGAGGTGCGTCGGATCGAAGTCGGCGCTCCGCTTGAACACGTACTTGTTCAGCAGCCACGTGATCGCCCACAGCCCCACCCCGACGAGCATCAGCCAGCCGGCGATCTTGTAGTCGGCCGAGTCCCGCCCGGACAACGGGCTGGCCAGGTACACGCACAGCACCACACCGAGGATCGGCAGCGCAGTCGGGGCGTGGAAGTGCTTGTGCTCGACCGGGTCCCGGCGCAGCACCAGCACCGCGACGTTCACGATCGCGAAGACACAGAGCAGCAGGAACGCCGTCGTACCACCGAGGGCCGCGAGGTCGGCGTACCCGATCAGGAAGAACGCGAGCAGCGTGGTGAACAGGATCGCGATGTACGGCGTCCGGCGCTTGTGCAGCACGCGGCCGAGCGGACCGGGCAGCACCTTCTCGTGCGACATCCCGTAGAGCAGCCGGCTGGCCATCAGCATGTTGATCAGCGCCGAGTTGGCGACCGCGAACATCGTGATCCACGCGAACACCTCGAGCGGGAACCCGGGCGCACCGGCCTGGACGACCTTCAGCAGTGGCGTCGCGCCTTGGTTCAGGTCGTCGGGCGAGACCAGCGCGACCGCGGAGATCGCGACCGCCACGTAGATGACGCCGGTGATGCTCAGGCCGATCAGCATCATCTTCGGGAAGATCCGCACCGGGTCCTTGGTCTCCTCGGCCATGTTCACCGAGTCCTCGAAGCCGACCATCGCGAAGAACGCCAGCGCGGTCGCGGCCGTGACCGCACCGAACGCCGACTCGCCCTCCGGCACGTGGAACTCGGTCAGCCGCGAGGTGTCGCCGTCGCCGCCGATCAGTGCCCAGGCCCCGATCCCGATCACGATCAGCAGACCGCTCAGCTCGACACAGGTGAGGACGACGTTCGCCTTCACGCTCTCGCCGACGCCGCGCAGGTTCACCAGCGCGATCAGGGTCATGAAGCCGAGCGCGGTGATCATCAGCAGCGCGCCGCGGTCGGGGTCGATGTGCGCCGCGGAGAAGAAGTTCGCCGCGAAGGCCTTGGACGCGCTGGACGCCGAGGTCAGACCGGAGCACATCACCGCGAACGTCAGCAGGAAGGTGAGGAAGTGGATCCCGAACGCCTTGTGCGTGTAGACCGCCGCACCACCGGCCTTCGGGTACTTCGTGACCAGCTCGAGGTAACTGGTCGCGGTCAGCATCGCGACCACGAACGCACACAGGAACGGCAGCCAGACCGCCCCGCCGACCTCCCCCGCGACCTTCCCGGTGAGCGCGTAGACGCCGGTCCCGAGGATGTCGCCGACCACGAACAGCAGCAGCAGTCCGGGCCCCATCACCCGCTTCAGCTCGGGGCGCTCGCCGGTGTCCGGCGCGGCAGCAGCAGATTCACTCATCGTGGCTCCCTCACGTCGGTGCGTCACACCATCGTCGCATCTGAGAGGCAGCTGAGAAGCTCTGACGCGCGTTGGGAGTCGCATCGCACCGTCCGACCTCGGTGCTGGCAGCATGTCGCCCGTGATGCATCTCCGTCTGATCGTCCCGCCGGTGGGCAGCGAGCATGTCCTCGACACCCTGGTCGCCGACCCTCGGGTCACCAGCATCGTCCGCCTGCCCGGCGCGGCCCATCGGCCCGCCGGGGACGTGATCGAATGCGACGTGACCCGCGAGGCGACGTCGGACATCCTCAGCTGGCTCAAGTCCGAAGGGCTGTACGACGACGGCGCGGTCGCCGTCGCCATCGTCGACGCCGCCCCGTCGCGGAACGCCCAGGCCGCGGAGAAGGCCGCTCCGGGCGCGCCGGACGACGCGGTCATCTGGGACGCCGTGGTCGACCAGGCCTACAACGAGGCCGGCGGGTCCTGGGTGTACTACGCGTTCCTCACGCTGGCGACGATGATCGCCTCGGTCGCGGTGATCACCGACTCCGCGATCCTGGTGGTCGGCGCCATGGTGGTCGGACCGGAGTTCGGTGTGGTGGCTGCCCTGGCAGTCGGCCTGTTCCTGCGCAAGGCAGGTCTGACGCGGCGATCGCTGTCGCTGCTGGTCAAGGGCTTTCTGCTCGCGATCCTGTTGACCGCGCTCGCAGCGCTGCTGGCCCGTGCGTTGGGGTGGGTCGACGCCGGCGACCTGACGGCCGCGCGACCGCTGACCGGGTTCATCTGGCGTCCGGACAAGTGGTCCGTCGTCGTCGCCGTCCTCGCCGGCTGCGCCGGGGTGCTGTCCCAGACAGCGGGACGGGGCAACGCGTTGGTCGGGGTCTTCATCTCGGTCACTACCGTTCCGGCAGCGGGCGACCTGGCGCTGTCGTTGGCGCTCTGGGCACCGCACCAGATCGGCGGCTCAGCGGCACAACTCGGGATCAACCTGGCCGGTATGACCGTGGCCGGGGTGCTGACCCTGATGGCGCAGCGGTTCGTCTGGCGCAGCTATCTGCGGGTCAGGAGAAGGGCGGGCGCGCGCGTTGAGGCTTGACCGGGCGTCCCCTGTCCGGTCCGCGCGCGCCCAGCACCGTCAGACATACCCCACCGAACCGCACTCCGCACCTGGTTGAACGCTGACGTATGCCGGACATGGCGCGAAGTCGCCAAACAGGTCGAACCCGTCCGGTGTACGAGATAGCCTGATCGGATGCTGGAGTCGGTGGGGGTGGAGCCGCCCGATGAGGAGGCGTACCGGGCGCTGCTCGCGATCCCCGGCTGCGACATCCGCGAGCTCGCCACGCACCTCGGCCGGGACGAGCAGGACGTCGTCGCGACCGTCGGCCGGCTCGAGAAACTCGGTCTGCTCACCAGCACCTCCGACGACCCGGTGCGACTGCTCCCGACCCGTCCCGATGTCGCGGTCGACGCGCTGGTCGCCGTACGCCGGGCCGAGCTCGACCGGGTGCGCGCGGAGGCCCGCGTGCTGCTGTCGGAACTGCGTGCGCAGGAGCAGCACCGGCCGGAGAACCTGGTCGAGGTGATCGTCGGTCAGGAAGCCATCGCCGCCCGGTTCGCCCAGCTGCTGAACGGCACGAACCATCAGCTCCTGGTGCTCGACCGGCCGCCGTACGCCGCGCAGGCCGACGAGTCGGACAGCAAGGTGCGCGGTCTGCTCGGCGACGGGGTCGTTGTGCACGGCATCTACTCGCCGGACTCATTCGACATCCCGGGCGGCGTCGACGAGGCGTACAGCGCGGCCGACGCCGGCGAGACCTCGCGGGTGCATCCGCAGGTGCCGATGAAGCTGGCCGTGTTCGACCGGAAGATGGCGCTGCTTCCGCTGGCCGTGGACCAGCTGGTCGACAGCGCGCTCGTCGTACACCCGTGTGCGCTGCTCGATGCGCTCATCGAGATGTTCTGGCTGCTGTGGGATCAGGCGGTTCCTGTTGTCCCGTCAGCGAAGACTGATCCGACAGACGCCCGGCTGATGACATTGCTCGCCGCGGGCTTCAAGGACGACGCGATCGCCCGGCAGCTCGCACTGAGCAGCCGGACGGTCGGTCGGCGGGTCGCCGAACTGATGGAGACGCTGGGCGCCCGGACCCGTTTCCAGGCCGGCATCCACGCCCAGCGCCGTCATCTCCTCGAGGACGAGCGCGACTAGGCCACCGCGGTCCCTTCGAGCTCGACGAGCTGACCTGGGATCGCCAACCGGGTGACCCCGAGCATCGTGGTCGCCGGCGCCACTCCGGCAGCCCCGAGCCGTGCGGCCAGTACTCCGTAGTGCGGGAACAGCAGGTCGACGTCAGTGGTGTAGACGTTCAGCCGGGTCAGGTTCGCGAGGGACATCCCGGCGTCCCTCAACACCGCCTCGAGGTTGTCGAGGCTCAGCGCGAGTTGCGCCGGCAGGTCCCCGTCGTGCTGGGGCTTGCCCTCGCTGTCCATCGCGGTCTGTCCGGAGCAGTACAAGGTCCGGGTGTGCCCGGAGACGAGCTCGCCTTGGTTGAATCCCATCGGGATCGACCAGCTCACCGGGTTGACCGCGGTTCGTTCGATGGCCACATCAGCTCCATTCCTGTCCTGTGGGTTAGGTGCCGAGGAGCCTGCCAAGAAATCACGACATCCTTGGTCAGGTATTTGTTAGCCTCCGGGGATGCGCGCCGACCGGCTCGTGTCCCTGGTCCTGTTGCTCCGCCAGCGCGGCCGGCTGGCCGCGGACACCCTCGCCGAGGAACTCGAGGTCTCGACGCGGACCGTCCTCCGCGACATCGAGGCCCTGTCGGCAGCCGGCGTCCCGGTGTACGCCGAACGCGGCCGGCACGGCGGATTCGCCCTGCTCCCGGGATTCCGTACCGAGCTCTACGGGCTGAACAACGACGAGGCCGTCGCCCTGCTGATCGCCGGTTCCGCACGCGGATCCGCGCTCGCCGCCGCAATGCGCAAGGTCGTCGACGCGCTCCCGGAGAACCACCGAGCGACCGCCGACGAAGCAGCCCAACGGATCCTGGTCGAACCCGAGACCGACCTACTCTCCCGCCGCCTAGTCACCGAGCAGACGCCGATCGACGTACGGCGGGCGGTGCTGGCCGGACACAAACTGCGCATCCACTACGCGGCCACCGGCCAGGAACCCCGCTGGCGAACGGTTGACCCGATCGGCCTCGTGACCGTGCGGGACCAGATCTACCTGCTCGCTACGAGAGCCGGCGAGAACCGCACGTACCGGGTCTCCCGAATCCTGGCCGCCGAGGAGCTGCCCGAGCCGGCCGAGCGACCCGGCAAGGTCGACCTCGACCGGATCTGGGCGGAACGCCGCGGACAGTTCCTTGCCGACGGCCATCTGACCGTCCAGGTTCGTGTGCACCCCAGGCGTCGGGAGGACCTGCTGAATGCGGCAGTCGCCGTCCGTGCCGAAGAACCTGACACGGACGGCTGGCTGCGGCTCGAGGTGACGTTCCAGGACGCCTGGCACGCCGAGTGGGCGCTGTGGCAGCTCGGTACGAGTGCGGAAGCCGTTGCCCCGCAGTCGCTACGCACCGCCCTGCACCAGCGGGCCGCCGCGATGGCGACCCGGTACGCCGACTAGCAGGTGCCGAGCATGTCCTGCAGTGCCGTCTTCTCCGCCGACTGCAGCGACAGCTTGTAGGTGTACTTCACCCAGATCCAGTAGCGCGCGTACATGCAGTGCACCGCGGCGTTCGGCGGCTGCCACTCCGACGGATCCCTGTCGCTCTTCGAGCGGTTGCTGGACGCCGACACCGCGATCAGCTGCGAGATCGTCAGGTTGTTCGCGAACTCCTGGCGCTTGGCCTGCGTCCAGGTGTTGGCGCCGGACTTCCACGCCTCGGCCAGCGGCACGATGTGGTCGATGTCCAGGTCCGACGAGTCGGTGAAGGTCTTGTTGTCGTACACGCTCGTCCAGCTGCCGCTGGTCGGCTGGCAACTGCTGTCGACCTTGACGCCGGTCCCGTCGCGCTTCAGGACCTCTTCGCGGGTGTCGCAGCTGCCCGACTGGTTGATCCAGTGCGGGAACTTGTCCCGGCTGTAGCCGGTCGTCGTGCCTTCGGTCTTCACGGTCAGGCTCGCCAGTTCGGTGGCTGCGGTGCTCGCCGACGGCGGGGTCGGCGGGGCGGCCAGCGCCGGTCCGGCGCCGAGGGCCAAGGCAGTCGCAGCCGCTGCCACTGTGGTGGCAAGGGGTGTAAAACGTGTGATCTTGCGGGGCATCGGTCAGGCCTCCGAGGTAGGGCGGAATCCCCCCTGACGTTGCTGCCCCTCAGCCTTCCCCGATCACGCACTGTAGAAAACCGCTCACCAGTTACAGTCGGATGAACGTCAGTCGTGTTCCACGACGGTCAGGGTCCACCCGGCCGCCGCGCGGTCCAGTTCGGCGTTCCACCGCTCACTCACCAACTTGTGCAGGGATTTCGCCGTTCCCGGATCCTTGCCTGACTCAAGCAAATGCCGAGCGACCAGGCCGCGCGTGTGCTTGGCGTTGTGCGAGACCACCGACCGCACTCCGGCCCGCTCGCGGACCACATTCACCGACACCCACTTGTCCGCCTGCGCGCCGCTCGGGCGCCACGCCGCGACGTACGTCGACGAACGGCAGTCCACGATCACGCCGTCGACGCCGGCCAGTGCGGTGCTCAACGGCTCGCGCCATACCGAGGCCAGCGGTCCGTGCCCGGGCAGCGTCGTACCCATCGAGAGCCGGTACGGCGGGACGCGGTCGGCCGGGCGGAGCGCGCCCCAGGCCGCGGAGACGACGAGCAGCCGGTTCGCGGCGCGGCGCTTGCTGCCCGCGGACAGCGTCGAGTAGCCGAGGGCGTCGTACAGGACACCGGAGTACAGCTCGGAGACCGGTACGGACGGCTCGGTGCGCCAGCGGGTGTTGCGCTCGACCTCGTGCTGGAGCGAGGCCCCGACATCCAGTACGCCGAACGCGTCGGCCGACGCGGAGACCTTCGCCAGCGTCTCGAGCACCTGCTCGCGGACCGGGTTCAGTTCGGGGAACGACAGGGTGGAGAAGTCGACGGCGCGACCACGCAGCCGTCCGGTCTTGCCTTCGGACGGCGGCAGCAGGATCAGCGTCACGTGAGTTCGTCCAGGGTGGCCAGGTCGGCGACTGTCGGCTGCCAGGTGCCGGCGGCGACGTTCTGGGCGATCTGCTCGGGGCTGGTCGCGCCGGCGATCACGGACGCGACCGCGGGCTGTGCCGCGAGGCCGCCGATGGCGACGTCGATCAGGGTCAGGTCGCGTTCGGCCGCGAACGTGTCGAGGGCCTCGATCTTGTCGAAGTCGGCGTTGGCCAGCGCCTCCGGCCGGGCCGCCAGGCGGGTGCCGTCCGGGGCGGCCTCGCCACGCTTGTACTTACCGGTGAGCAGGCCCGAGGAGAGCGGGAAGAACGGCAGGATGCCCAGGCCGAGGTGCTCGCAGGCGGGCACCAGTTCGTCCTCGACCTCGCGATCGAGCAACGAGTACCGGTTCTGCGCGCTGATGAACCGCTCCAGGCCGTCGGTCCGCGCGGTCCAGTCGGCGTCGACGAGCTGCCAGGCCGCGAACTGGGAGCTGCCGACGTACCGGACCTTGCCCTCGGCAACGAGCTCGGACAGCGCCGCCAGGGTTTCGCCGATCGGGGTCACCGGGTCCGGGAAGTGCAGCTGATAGAGGTCGATCCAGTCGGTGCCGAGCCGCTGCAGGCTCGACTCGACCGCCTTGCGGATGTACCGGCGGGAGCCGCGGACACCCCAGTCGGGGCCGTTCACGCCGCCCATGTCGCCGCCGAACTTGGTCGCGATGACGACCTCGTCGCGGCGCGACCCGAGCGCCTTGCCGAGCAGCTCCTCGCTGAACCCGTGCTCGCCGCGGTAGATGTCCGCCGTGTCGAACAGAGTGATTCCGGCGTCCACCGCGGCGTTCACCACCGCGTCCGTCCGGTCCGCGTCCAGGCGCCGGCCGAAGTTGTTGCACCCCAGTCCGACGACACTCACAGTCAGCCCCGAGTCGCCCAGCTGCCGGTACTCCATATCCGTCATGTGCTCAGCCTAGTCAGCGCATACAGTGGCCCTCATGCCGAGTCTCACCGTCGACGGCGCCCGTACTCGGGCCGCCGCCCTCTCCGTCCAGTCGTACGACGTCGACCTCGACCTCACCCAAGGCGAGCGCACGTTCGGATCCACCACCACGATCCGCTTCACCGCCTCCGAACCGTCGACCTGGCTCGACGTGAAACCGGACGAACTGATCTCCGTCACGCTGAACGGTACGGCGGTCGACGTGGCCGGACTGAACGACGGACGGCTCGAGCTCACCGACCTGCAGCCGCAGAACGAACTGGTCGTCGTCGCCACGATGGCGTACTCCCACGACGGCGAGGGACTGCACCGCTCGGTCGACGCCGCGGACGGTCTCGCCTACACCTACGCGATGTCGTTCCTGGACGCCGCGCCGCGGATCTTCGCGTGCTTCGACCAGCCGGACCTCAAGGCGCCGTACCGGTTCAAGGTCACTGCGCCCGAGGACTGGCTGGTGCTCGGCAACGGCGCCTCGACGCAGGTCTCCCCCGGTCGCTGGGAGCTCGCCGAGACCAAGCCGCTATCGACGTACTTCGTCACCGTGGTGGCCGGGCCGTACCACCAGGTCACCGACTCCCACGACGGCATCAACCTGAGCGTGGTGTCGCGGCAGTCGCTGAAGGACGCGCTGGACCGGGAGGCCGCGGACATCTTCGAGGTGACCAAGCAGTCCTTCGACGAGTACCACCGGATGTTCGGTCTGCGGTACCCGTTCGGCGAGTACCACCAGGCGTTCGTCCCGGAGTTCAACGCCGGCGCGATGGAGAACCCGGGCTGCGTGACCTTCCGCGACCAGATGGTGTTCCGGTCGGTGGCGACCGACGGCGAGCGCAGCCAGCGGGCGCGGACCATCGTGCACGAGATGGCGCACCAGTGGTTCGGCGACACGGTGACGATGAAGTGGTGGAACGACCTCTGGCTGAACGAGTCGTTCGCCGAGTACATGGCGCACCGGGTGGCGACCGACGCGACCCGGTACACCGACAACTGGATCGACTTCGCCTACGTCCGCAAGTGGTGGGGCCTGCAGGCCGACCAGCGGTCCTCGACGCACCCGGTCGCCGCCGACGCGGTCAAGGACGCGCTCGCCTCGCTGGACGACTTCGACGGCATCTCGTACGCGAAGGGCGCGGCAGTCCTCAAGCAGCTGGCGGCGTACCTCGGTGACGACGTCTTCCTCGCCGGCGTGAACGCGCACATCGCCGCCAACCAGTTCGGCAACGCGACGTTCGCCGACCTGCTCGCGAAGTGGACCGAAGCCGGTGCGGTCGGCATCGACGACTGGGCTCAGGCCTGGCTGCGGACGCCCGGTGTGGACACGCTCAGCGTGACGCGCACCGAGACCGGCATCAAGCTGCACCGCAAGGCGCCGGCCGAGTACCCGGCTTCACGACCGCACAAGCTGACCGTCGCCGGATTCGACGCCGACGGCCGCAGTACTACGGTCGAGGTCCTCGTCGACGCCGACGAGGTGGAGGTCGACCTCGATCCGTCGCTCGCGGTCGTCGTACCGGACGCCGGTGACGACAGCTGGGCGAAGATCCGGCTCGACGACGAGAGTCTCAAGAACCTCGCTGCCGTACTGCCGAAGATCACCGACGGGGTGACGCGGGCCGCCGTACTGAACAGCATCCGGGACGCCGTCGCCGACGTCGAGATGGACCCGAAGCTCGGGTTCGAGCTGCTGCTCGCGCTGCTGGCGACCGAGACGAGCGACATCGCGGTCTCCTCGATGTCGGGGTGGGCGACCCTGAGCCTGCTCGGTGTCTATCTCCCGTACGAGCCGTACCGGGGCCGGCTGGCCGACGTCCTCGAGGAGCGGCTGCGGTCGGCGCCGGCGGGGACCAGCTTCCAGCTCGCGGTGGCCCGCTCGTACGCGCGGTTCAGCCAGGACGCCGACGTACTTCGGGGCTGGCTGGCGGGCGACGGCGTACCCGAGGGACTGCTGATGGACGCCGACCTGCGCTGGACGGTGCTGCTGCAGCTCGCGTGGATCGGCGCGATCGGCGACCCGGAGATCGACGCCGAGCTCGAGCGGGACGCGTCCTCGGAAGGCATCGTGCACGCGACCCGCTGCCGTGCGGCGATGGCAACGCCCGAGGCCAAGGAGCGGGCGTGGGCGCGGATCATGACCGACGCCGACATCGCGAACTACGAGCTGTACGCCGCCTGCGTGGGCTTCTGGCATCCGGGTCAGGTGGAGCTCACGGCGCCGTACGTCGACCGGTACTTCGCCGAGATCGCGGGCACCGACAAGTTCCGCTCGGGGTGGGTCGTCGCGACCAGCGCCAAGCTCGCCTACCCGCGGTACGCCGTCGAGCAGCGCGTCGCCGACCGGTCCGCCGACCTGGTCGCCGACGAGTCGGTCGCGGCCGGTATCCGCAGGTCGATCGGAGACCTCGCCGACGACCTGAAACGGGCACTCGCGGTGCGTTCCGGCTACGCAGACTGACGAACTGGTAGCAGTCACACCGTGTTGTGACTAATGTGGCTGGTGTGACCAGGAGGACCCTGGTGACCAGGCAAAATGTGTTTTCGTGACGTAACCTCCACAATGACCGCGCGGCACGGCGCGCCGGTCTTGGTCAGGCAGCACGTCCCGGGAGAGACTGTCGAGAACCGCACAGGAGAACAAGGTCAATGCGCGAGGCGAGGCTCGTCGGTCTGAGTCAGGATGGGACGCAACTCATCCTGGCGATGGCAGAGACGGGTGAGGAGTTCGCCGTTCCGGTCGACGACCGGTTGCGTGCGGCCCTCCGCGGCGACCGTGCCCGACTCGGCCAGCTGGAGATTCAAATGGAGAGCGCGCTGCGCCCACGAGACATCCAGGCTCGTATTCGCGCCGGCGAAAGTCCCGAGGCGGTCGCAGCCGTCGCCCAGATGCCGATGGAACGCGTGATGGCGTTCGCCGGCCCGGTCCTCGCCGAGCGGGACCACATCGCCAACCTCGCGCAGCGTGCGTCCGTTCGTCGTCGTGGCAGCGGCGACGCCCCGACCCGGAACCTCGGCGCCTGGGTCACCGACCGGCTGCGGCTGCGTCAGGTCGACCCGGCCTCGGCCGACTGGGACGCGTGGCGGCGCGAGGACGGCCGCTGGGCGGTCCGGGTGTCGTACTTCGTCGAGTCCGAGGACGAGGCGGAGCAGAAGGACGAGAAGATCGCCATGTTCGCGTACGACGCTCCCGGGCGCTACGCGGTACCGGACGACGACGAGGCGCGGTGGCTCGTCGGCGAGCAGGCGCAGGTCGTGGCGGCGCCGGCCCAGCCGCAGCCTGGTGAGCGGCGGCTGGCCGCGGTCGTGGACATCGATCCGCTGATCGCCCCGGACCATGGGTCGGACAGCTACGAGGCCGGTTTCGAGGACACGGTTGGTCTGCGCCGGCGAAACCACCCGGTTTCCCGGGACGGGCGCGAGTACGGGCTGGACTCCCGCGAGGGTGGTCGGGAGAGTGCGCGCGACGATGGTGCGCGGGAGGCTCGCGAGTTCCCGCGTGAAGGTGCGGGCCGGGAGTTCTCTCGTGACGGCGCGCGTGAGTCCCGCGAGTTGCCGCGGGAAGGTGCTCGGGAGGCTCGGGAGTTCCCGCGGGAGGTTGCTCGTTCGCGGGATGCCGAGCGTGGTCCGCGGCGCGTGCACTCGGTGCCGAACCCGGACGAGGAGCCGACGCTGATCGACGTACCTGTCGACCAGCCGCCGGCGCCACGCCCTGCCGTTCGCGCGGTCGAGCGTCCGGCCGATCCCCCGGCCTTCGCCTCCCCCGCCGACACCGAGGAGCTCGCCCCCGAGGCGCGCCAGCAGCCGGCGGCCCGAACCCAGTCGGCGCCGTCGACCCAATCTCCGCGGACCGCCCAGCCGCGTCCGACACAACCCCATCCGACGCAGCCGCACCGCACCGAGACTCAGCCCGCCGAGGAGCGCGCGGCTTCGCCGGACACGAGTTCGGAACGCACGGCCGACGCGCGCCGCGCAGAGCCCACCCGCGAGCAGGCGCCGGTCGAAGAGCCCGCAGCGGTCGAGCAGCCGGCCGCCGACGAGACCCCGGCCGAGCCGAAGAAGAAGCCGGCGCGCCGTGGCAAGCGGGCGAGCGTTCCGAGCTGGGACGAGATCATGTTCGGCAAGAAAGCCGACTGAGCTGCCGCTCGGGTAAGTTCCCGGGACCGTGGGTCTCGACCAGGACGTCCTCGCCGCCACCATCCTCGCCGTACGCCGTGAACCTCGCGCCCGTGATGCGGTGCGCGCCTGCTACGACCAGTTCCGCGAGACGCAGGAGAACGGTCAACGATCCACCCTGCTCTTCGGTTGGGCGCACCTGGCACTGGGTGACTTCGCCGAGGCCTGGGAACCCTTCCGCGCCTCGACGGCGTACGCCACCGAGCCTGTCGCGACTGGCCGCGCCGCGCTGCTCGCCGGCTTGATCTCGTACCGCTTCGGTCCGCACATCAACGCCATCGCCGCATGGAGCAAGGCCGATACGGAAGTGGCCGCCGTCCTCGACGAGGTCGACTTCACCCGCGACCTCGGCACCCAACTCACCGACGACCTGATCTGGCCGGACGACCCCGAGGTCCGCTCGGGCGCCCCTGTGCTGACGCCCTTCCTGACAACCTTCGACGCCGCGGACCGATCGCGCGTCGCACTCGGGCTCTACCTGCTGCACTACTTGTCTGAACGTCTCGAGGATGCGCAGCGCGCCTTGCGGCAGGTCATCGCGATCGGCCATCCGGACTTCGTGGGTGCTGCCTGGCTGGCGATGGCCGGGCTCTTGGTCGAGTCCCACGACAAGCCGCAGCGGCCGAGGCCTGTCGACAGGCGATTGCGTCTTCCACTGCGGGACAACAGGGGTACGCCGTGCTCCTGGGCGCCGAGGATGGCCCGCTGACCGACGTACCGACGCAGGCGAAGATCCTCCTCGGAGTCCTGCAGCGTGAAGCCGGCGCGATCGAGGACTCGCTGGCGACCCTGACCGACGCCGCGCGCAGCGACCGGCCCGAGGCGATCTTCGCGCTCGCGCAGACCCATCAGAAGGCCGGCGACTTCGCGGCAGCCCGCGAGCGCTATCTGACGATCGCCGATCGGGAGAGCGTCGAGCAGGAACAGACGATCTACAACCTCGGTCTGCTGGCCAAGGAGCTGCGGGATCTTCCGGAGGGGAAGCGCTGGTTCGGACGGTACGTCGAGGCCAGCTACGACCGTGCCGCGATGGCCGCCGCGCATCTCGGCGAGCTCGCGTACTGGGTGGGCGACAGGCAGGCCGCGCTCCACTGGTACCAGTACACCCTGGACCACACCGAGCTTCCGATACTGGTGGACGAAGCCGAACAACGGATGGCCGAGCTGCTGGCTTAGGCCCTCAGACTTAGGCCCTCAGGCGGCTGAGCGCTTGCATCGCGTCGCGCTCGATCCGGGCGAGGTCGGTCAGGTTGGTGCTCGCTTGCTCCAGGTACTGCGGATCGCCTGACTCTCCGGCGGCGGCGATCAGGGCTGCGACTTCGGTCCACAGAGTGGCGGCTTCGGCGTACAGCTTGTGGCCGGTGCGCAGATGGTCGCTGTCGAGCAAGTGGGTGCATTCGCCGAGGAAGTCGCGATACAGGTTGCGGAACAAGGCTCCGCCGGTGCCTGCCTTCTCCATCAGGAGTGCGGCTTGTGGCAGGTCCCTTTGCGGATGGTCGGTCCGCTGGAGCCACGTGCGTACCAGCTTGGCGGTCTTTTCGATGCCGCGGTGACCGAGGTTGGCGATGGGCGGTTTGAGGAACGCGTCCGCGCAGGTGGTGATGGCGGGAATGATGCGGTCCTCGAGCGGCGGCTGTTTCCGGGGAGCGGTCAGGGTGAAGGAACGCTGCTTGGCGGTCATCGGGCCACGCGCCGCTCTGGCCTCGGCGAGACTGGTGAGGCTGGTGGTGACCGCTCCGCCCTGCTGATCGGTGTCGATCAGGTGCGCGTTGAGGTCGTCGTACCCGGTCAGGGCGACGACGTGGCCGCCGAAGTGGACCTTCGCGGTGAAGTACTCCAGGTAGTAGCTGTCGAGTTGCAGGCCGATCGGGTGGCCGGCATCGAGCGTGGTCGTCACGTTCTGCCAGGCCTTCTTCGGTGAGGCGGTCTCGCGGACCAGGAGTTCCAAGTCGAGGGTGCGGGCCAGGTTCCTCGTCAGTTCGAAGGGCTTCACCCGTCCGCCGAGGAACGGGAAGTCGAAGTGCTTGCTGTCCCAGTAGATGAAGGAGAGCCCGGAGCCGAGGCCGAAGATCATCGGCTCCGACAGGTCGATCCCCTGGTGCCGTAGCAGCACGCCCAGCGCTGTCGTCTCGCAATGATGCACGTCAGCATCTTGGACCCTCCTGCAGGCGGAGGGTCCAGTACAGGCTGAGGGTCCGATACTCACTGACGCACCATGGACAGTCGTCCCACATCGCGGACCGTGTTTGGCGGTGGCCCCCGGGTGCTGCCATCATCATCGGCATGCAGATGCTGTGTTGTTGCTGTTGTCGCTGACGCGCGCCGAGTCCGGCGCACGAGGCCCTGCCCCTTTCCGTGGCCCGCCCGCCGACACAGCACTCACAGGAACATCGCATGAATCTCCCGGCTCTCGCCGACCTGCTCGCATCTCGTGGTCTCCGCCTGCTCCCCGGCTCGCACGCCGTCCCGGTCGAACTGCTAGTCCAGTTGCCTGACGCAACGATCGTCCAGTTCACCGCCCGCGGTACGACCCTGCGCCTGCGCAGCTACGCCCCCGACGCGCTCACCACCATCACCATCCCCGCCGAGTGTGGCTGCGGCGACCACCACCCCCAAACCGGCCCGTCCCGCGTGACCCTCAGCAGGTACGCCGTACCCCTCGAAGAACACACCATCGACGGCGAACTCCACTACGGCTGGCACCACCACGAGGCCGGCCTCCTCCCCCTCCCCGAAGCCACCCCCCACTTCTTCACCCTCCTCAACACCCTCCAACCCCACCAAACCCGAGCCCTAGCCGGCGTAGCCTGACCCACCCGCGCCGCCCTCGCCGGCCCGGCGAGCCACGCCCGCGGGCCACGCGGCTCGGATGCGCTGGGCACGCCATCCCTATGAGGCTCGGCGGAGCGTGTCTGGTGGGTTGGCTCAGGTTCTGGGGACTGAGCACTAGGTATTACCTGTCCATGGCCACCAGTTCCTGTTCCCACTCCCGGCTCCGCCCCCGCCCGGGCCGTGCGCCCGTGGCGCAGCGCGTGGAGCGGCCGCGGCGACGGACTGGGTGCATGAGACCGTCGCGGATCTGCATCTCGACAGGAGGTGTCGGGCCCTGGGGTAGTGCAGTTGAGCGTGAACCGGTCCTCGGCGTACGCCGTATCGCGGTGCACTACCTGTCGCCCCGCCGACTCGCCCCGCCGACTCGCCCCGCCGACTCGAGGCGCCAACTCGAGGCGCCAACTCGAGGCGCTGACTCGAGGCGCTGACTCAGCTCGCCGAGCAGCCGACCCGGGGCGCGTCAGCCGGTTAAGCGCTCACGTTCACTCACGCAACCACATCACGCAGACCCTCACGCAACCACATCAGGCAGAAGAAGGGATAACCCCTCGAAGTGGGGGTTCTTCCCTCTCACACCAGCAGACAACCCCCAACGCCAACGGTTATCCCCGCCTGCGTGGCATGCGGTTCGGACCCGCCGTGCCATTAGGTGGCCCGCGGTGCGGTCGGTGCATCGGTGGCGTGCAGTTCGGTACCCCGCCGTGCCGTTCGAGCCTCACCGAGCGGCTCGGTGCACAACCGCGTGGCTCGGATGCGCGACCGGTACGCCATCCCGATGGGCTCGGCGGAGCGTGCACGGTGGGTTGGTTCAGGCACTGGGGACTGAGCACTAGGTATTACTTGTCCATGGCCACCAGTTCCTGTTCCCACTCCCGGCTCCAGTCCCCGCCGCGCCCGTCCCCGCGGCGCCCGTACGCCCGTGGCGCGGTGCACCGCGTAGGCGCGGCCGTGGAGTGGCCGCGCTGCATCGCCTAGCCGCGGTGCATCGTGTCGCCGGCGGTACAGGGCGGCCGTTGTGCGTCGCGCCTGGGCTGGATGGGTGAGAGCCCGTGGTTCGGCAGGAGGTGTCGGGGAGCTCGGGTGGTGCCGATGGCGGGAAGCGGGTTGGCGGTACTGCGGATCGCGAGGTGCCGCGGCACGCGCCGGGGTACCGCGGTTTGCCGCGGGGCTGGGGTGGTGCCATTGGGCGGGAGCTCGGTTGGCGGTACTTCGGGTCCCGGGGTGCTGCTGCGGATCGCGCGGGGTACCGCGGTATGCCGCGGGGCTGGGTGGTGCCATCGGGGCGGGAGTTGGGTCGGCGGTACCGCGGGTCCCGGGGTGCTGCGGATCGCGGGCGACCGCGGGTTGCTGCGGATCGCGGGGCGACCGCGGATTGCCGGGGTACTGGCAGGTCGCCGGGGTAGTGCGGTTCCCTGCGGGCAGAGGGTCGCCGGGGGGGGGTACCGGGGATCGCGGGGGGATCGCGAGTTGCTGCGGTGGTGCGGGTTGCGGGAGGTCGCCGGTTGCTGCGGTACGCGGGTCGCGGGTTGATGCGGGTTGCGGGGTCCTGCTGGCGGGTGGCGGGGTTAGGGGCGGCGGTGGGCGGGTTGGGTGGTGTCGAAGTGGTGGCGGGCGGCTTCTACCTTGGTGAGGTTGGGGGACCATTCGGCCAGGGAGTGGAAGAGGGGGGCGAGGCTGCGGCCGAGGGGGGTGATTTCGTATTCGACGCGGGGTGGGACTTCGGCGTGGTAGGTGCGGTGGACCAGGCCGTCGCGTTCCAGTTGGCGTAGGCGTTGGGTGAGGACCTTTGGGGTGATGACTCCGATCGTGCGCTGGAGTTCGATGAAGCGCTGACGGCCGTACTCGTTCAGGGTCCAGAGGATCGGTGTGGTCCAGCGGCTGAAGACGAGATCGACCACGGGTGCGATCGGGCAAGCCTGCACGGGATCTGTGGCCTCGACAGCGTCCGTCGCGTCGGCAGGGTCTGTGGTTCCGGCAGGGTCCGTCGTACCGGCAGGGTCCGTCGTACCGACAGGGTCCGTCGTACCGACAGGGTCCGTCGTACCGGCAGGGTCCGTCGTACCGACAGGAACCGTGGCATCGACAGCGTCTGTGGTGTCGGCGGGGTTTGTGGTGTGGGTCACGGGAGGGGCCTCCTGGCAGTACTTTCCTCTAGGTACCTACTATCTCATGGCAAGTAGCGTCCTCGGCATGATCGTTATTACCGGTGCAACCGGCAACGTAGGCCGACCGCTTGTCCAGAACCTGACTGCCGCTGGCGAGGAAGTTCGGGCTGTCTCGCGGAACAGCGATACCTTCCCGGCGGACCTCAGCCAACCTGAATCTCTCAAGCCCGCGCTCGACGGCGCTAAGGCCGTCTTTCTCCTGACTGCCGCCGACTTCCTTGCGAGCGGCAACCTCGGCGACGTGATCGATGTCGTCCGCGCCGCCGGCGTACCGCGTGTCGTGCTGTTGTCGTCGCAAGGGGTCGGCACCGGCCGGCATCCGAAGAATCTCGAGGACGCGGTGACGGAGTCCGGATTGGATTGGACGATCCTCCGGCCGGGCAACTTCGCCAGCAACGCGTACCAATGGGCCGACTCGATCCGTACCGAGCGGACGATGGCCGCACCGTTCGTCGATGTCGCGCTCCCCGCCGTCGACCCACAAGACATCGCGGACGTCGCGGCGGCGGTACTCCGAAACCCGAGCCACACAGCCGCCATCTACACCCTGACCGGACCGACTCCGATCTCACCTCGCGACCAGGCGCAGACCATCGAGAAGGCCATCGGCGAGCCGGTGCGCCTGGTGGAGCTCAGCCACGACGAGGCGAAGGCCGGGATGCTCAACTTCATGCCCGAGCCGGTCGTCGACGCCACCCTCGGCGTTCTCGGTACACCCACCGCCGAGGAGCAGCGGGTCCGCGACGACATCGCCGACGTACTCGGCCGACCGGCCCGTACGTTCGCCGACTGGGTCAGCCGGAACGTCCAGGCTTTCCAGTGACCAACGGCAGGAACACGTCGTCGACCAGCGAGATCAGCGTCGACGTCGCCACCGGCTCGCGGGTGAGCAGCATCTCGTGACGCAGCAGGTTGGTGGGTGCGGTGAGGACCCGATCGGGGATGTCCGCGGTCGGGATCTCACCGCGCTCGGCGGCGTGCTTCACAATCGTCGCCATCACGCCGGTCATCCGGGTGTAGACCCCCGGATCCAGGTCGGGTGCCTCGGCGAGTAGTCCGTGGACGACGTCCGGCCCGACGGTCGCGAACCGGTCCGCCATCCGCTGCAACAGCGCGAGTACGTCGTCCCGCACGCTCCCCGTATCCGGAACATCGGCAACGATCGAGCCGGCCCGGTGCCGCATCGCGGCGATCACCAGCTCCGCCCGGTTCCGCCAGCGCCGGTACAGCACCTGCTTCCCGGTGTGCGCCCGCGCCGCGACCGCCTCCATCGTCAGCCGCGCGTACCCGGACGCCATCAACTCGTCCCAGGCCGCGTCGAGCAGCACCGCCTCGAGCTCGGCACCCCGCCGACGCTGCGCCTGCTCCATCGCCCCTCCTACTCCATTGCCGAACAAAAGAGACCTTGCGTCTCTTAACGGTCCGAGCCTACCCTGGGAGCCGCAAGAGACGCAACGTCTCTAAGGAGCCCGGATGACCACCACATCGCCCACCGACCGACTCGACAGGTCGGTCCTCAAGCTCGCCGGCGTCCTCGTGCTCGGCGCTCTCGCCCCAGTGCTCGACAGCACGATCGTCACCGTCGCGATCCACACCCTCGGCGCCGAACTGCACGCCCCGGTCGCCACGGTCCAATGGGTCAGTACGGCGTACCTGCTCGCGCTCGCGATGGCGGTGCCGATCACCGGCTGGTCGGCGAAGCGGTTCGGCGCCAAGCGGATGTGGATCGTCGCGCTCGCACTGTTCCTCGCCGGCTCGATGCTGTGCGGCGTGGCCTGGAACATCGGCTCGCTGATCGCCTTCCGGGTACTCCAGGGCATCGGCGGCGGACTGATGCTGCCGATCCTGCAAACGCTGCTGCTCTGCGCCGCCGGTCGCGAACGGATCGGCCGACTGATGGCCGTCGTCACGTTGCCGGCACTGATCGGCCCGATCCTCGGACCAGTGATCGGCGGCGTCCTCGTCGGCCATCTCGACTGGCGCTGGATCTTCTACGTCAACGTCCCGATCTGCCTCGCCGCGATCGTCCTCGCGGTCCGGACGCTCCAGCCGGACCCCAAACCGACCGCGGCCGCCCTCGACCTCACGGGCCTCCTCCTCATCTCCCCCGCCCTGGCCGCGATCATCTACGGACTCAGCCAAGCCGGCGACCACGGCTTCGCCCACGCAGCCGTCCTCATCCCGCTCGCCGCCGGCGTCATCCTCCTAACAGCCTTCGTACTGCGACGCACAGCCAACCCCCTGATCGACCTGACCCTCTTCCGCACCAGGTCGTTCGCAGCGTCGACCGCACTCCTGTTCCTCACCGGCTTCGGCCTGTACGGCGCGATGCTGCTCCTCCCACTCTTCTACCAACAGGCACGCGGCGAGACGGTCACCGCAGCGGGCCTGCTCCTGGTCCCGCAAGGAATCGGCAGCCTGCCCGCGCGCACCGCCGGCGGCCTCACCGACCGCCACGGCCCGCGGCCGATCGTGCTGGCGGGTATCGCAGGGGGCCGACCGGAGTACGCGGGGAACCGGCAATAGGCGCTTCCTGCTCCTGAGGTCCCGCTCGTTTCTGTAGAGGGCGTGGGATTTCGCTAGAGTCGCGCCTTGGCACGGGGCTGTCGGTTTTGGTTGGTCGGGTGGGGTGCTGGTGACGTCGATCGAGCGGACTGCGTATCCGCAGTTCAAGCGGGCTGTGTCGGCCCGCGAGTTGCGTGAGACCTTCACTCCGACGCTCGATGATGTCGGGTGGGCGCGGGACATGACCCTGTCTGATCAGCACTTCCTCGCGCTGGTGGTGCTGTTGAAGGCGTTCGGCCGGTTGGGGTATTTCCCGGATCTGTTCGAGGTCCCGATCGCGGTGGTCGAGCACGTCCGCGAGGTACTGGAGCTCAAGCCTGAGGTGGAACCGGGCCATGATTCCGATCGGACGCTGCGCCATCACAAGGGCCTGATCCGAGTCCGGCTGGGAATCGTGGCTGAGCCTGAACGGGCCCGGTCGGTGGCCGAAGCAGCGATCCGGGCAGCGACGGCAACGAAGGACAACCCGGCTGACCTGATCAACGTCGCGCTGGAAGAGCTGATCCGGGCCCGGCTGGAACTGCCCGGCTACTCGACGTTGGATGAGATGACCGCGGAGATCCGGGCGGAGATCAACGCTGTGGTGTTCGCGTCGATCGCTGCGCGGATGAGTGGCCCGGACGCATCAAGGCTGGACGCGATGCTGGTGGTGGATCCCGTGCGGCGGCGCAGCGATTTCGACCGGGTGAAGACGGTGGCGGGCTCGGCGACCGTCGGCAAGCTCAAGGACCATGTCGAGCATCTGAGGTGGCTGGACGAGATCGGACCGACCGAGGTGTGGCTGGCCGATGTTCCGCCGGCGAAGGCGGCCCATTTCGCGGGTGAGGCGCGGGTGACCGATGCCGCCGACCTGGCCAAGTACGGGATGGCCAGGCGCCAGGCGTTGATCGCGTGCCTGGTCCACACCGCGAGGGTGCGGACCCGCGACGACATCGCCACCATGTTCTGCAAGCGGCTCGCGGCGATCCACAAGAACGCCCGGGAGCGTCTCGAGGTGCTGCAGGCGGCGAACCGGGCCGAGTCCGAGCGGCTGCTGGAGACTTTCGGCGAGGTCCTCGCCGTGGTCCGTGAAGCCTTGGACGTACCCGTGTCTGGTGACGAGCAGCCCGGCACGGTGGCTGAGATGGCTGACGCGGTGTGCGCACGGGCGGGCCGTCTGGTGCTGAATGCCCTGGAGCAGGCCGGCGGGGTGGGTGCGCTGTCAACGGCGCACGAGGAGGTTACCGCTCACCACGGCAACAACTATCTGCCGTTTGTGGAGAAGTTCTACCGGGGCAGCCGCTCGGCACTGTTCCAGGTGCTGGAGGTGCTGGACTTCCAGCCGACCAGCGCCGACACGACCGTGGCGGCCGCGGTGGCGTTCCTGCGTGCTCACCGGGGCCGGACCGGTGAGCATCTACCGACCCGGGTCGGCGACAGCGAGGTGGATCTGTCGTTCGCGTCGGACAAATGGCGCCGGATCATCTTTGATGCCCGGCGGCCGGGCCGGATGGTGCGCCGACACTTCGAGGCGTGCGTGTTCTCGTATCTGGCGTCTGAGCTGCGCAGTGGTGACATGGCGGGGTCGGAGTCGTATGCCAACCTCGGCGACCAGTTTCGGAGTCGTATGCCAACCTCGGCGACCAGTTGTTGTCGGTGCAGGAGTGCGAGCCGCTGGTTGCGGCGTACTGCGCCGAGGCGGGACTGCCCGCCGATGCCGCCAGCGCGGTGGCCGAACTACGGGTCCGGCTGGAACAGGCCGCACAGCGAGTCGATGCCGGCTATCCGGGGAACGCCGACCTGGTGATCTCCGATGGCCGCCCGGTCCTGAAGCGCCGCAAGGGCAAGGAGCGGCGGCCGTCGGCCCTGGAGCTGGAAAAGGCGGTGCTGGAACGGATGCCCGAGCGCGGCATCCTGGACGTGCTGACTCACACCGCCTACCGGACCGGCTGGGCACGGCATTTCGGGCCGGCGTCGGGATCGGACCCGAAGATCAAGAACGCGCTGGGCCGGTACGTTCTGCTCACCTTCACCTACGGCGCGAACCTGGGCCCAGCCCAGGTGGCCCGGCACATGCACGGCCGGGTGTCGGTGCACGAGCTGGCCATCGCGAGCAAGCACGCCGACAGCAAGAAGATCAACGCGGCGTAGGCCGATGTCATCAACGCCCACGCCCAGCTCGACCTGACTTTGCTGTGGGGTGACGGGTCGCGGGTGGGTGCTGACGGCACCCAGATGGACACATGGTCGGACAACCTGCTGGCCGAGTCCCACATCCGGTACGGCGGATACGGAGGGATCGCCTACCGGCACATCGCCGACAACTACATCGCCCTGTTCTCCCACTTCATCCCGTGTGGAGTCTGGGAGGCTGTCTACATCCTGCAGGGGCTGCTGGACAACAAGAGCGATGTGCAACCCACCGAGATCCATGCCGATACCCAAGGCCAGTCGCTGCCGGTTTTCGGGCTCGCGCACCTGCTGGGCTTCGAGCTGCTGCCACGGATCCGCAACTGGCAAGACCTCGTCCTCTACCGGCCGAGCCGCGACACCCACTACCTGCACATCGATTCACTGTTCGGGACCGACGCGGTCGACTGGCGGCTGATCGAAACCCACTTCGACGACCTGATGCGGGTCGCGCTGTCGATCCGGGCGGGAAAGATCTCCTCGGCGACACTGCTGCGCAGGCTGGGCAACGAGTCCCGCAAGAACCGCATCTACCGGGCTCTACGCGAAGTCGGCCGCGCCGTACGGTCAGTCGTGTTGCTGCGCTACCTGTCCGAGCGGGAACTGCGGGAAGGGATCACCGCGATCACCAACCGGGTCGAGGCATTCCACGGGTTCGCCAAATGGCTGTCGTTCGGCCACGACGGCATCCTGGCCGGTAACGACCCGGACCACCACGAGAAGATCGTCAAGTTCAACGAACTCCTCGCGAACTGCGCGATCTATTCCACCACGCTGGACATCACCGCCGCCGCCAACGACCTCATCGCCGCCGGCCGCGAGATCGACCCTGACGACCTGGCCACCATCACCCCCTACATCACCAGCAAGATCCGCCGATTCGGGGACTGGAAACTCGACCTCACCCCGCCACCACCAACTGTCGCAGGCAGGCTCGATCTGGCACCGATGGACTGATGATGCGTCCCGCACACCTATCGGCGCTGCGGATCCGGGTTGCGACCGAATTCCCTTGGAGTATGTGTGGCTTGACTGCGAATCCTGAGGTCGTTTGCTCGTGAAAGCTGACGGCACCTTGGGACGCTGAGGCGCCCGATCTCCGCGAAGTTTGACGTCAGCGCGAGCGGGCTTGGCGGCGTCTGAGGCAAGTCGAGCAGACGGAGGGGTCGAGCGGCCCGGAGGTGGGAGGGTCGCAGCTGGGTCGTGAGCTCGACGCTGGCTCGCGGCTTGTCGCCGCGAGCCGCATTCTGGTGTTGGTACGTCGCGCGACTACGTGCCCGGTGACGGACGGCAGCTCGCGCTACGCGTTAGTGTCGTAGACGTCCATGCTCCAGTTCAGGTCTCCACCTAGCTTCTAGCACGCGTAATCGACAATCCCTGGAACCCCGCCTTGGTCCTTGGGGCCGATCATGACTTCGCCGCGGGCGATGCAGGTGTATTCGTAGTAGAAGTAGTCGGGGTAGTAGGTGTACCAGTGGCCCAGCACGGTTCTGGGCGTGGCGGAGGTTCTGGGCGTCGCGGAGTTGGTGGCGGAGGGGGCTGGTTCTGCGACCGCAGACGGCGCCTGGACGACGAATGCGCCCGCAGTCAACACGACGCCAGCAATCACCGCTAATGCAGACTGCCGTTGCTTAAATGACATTTAAGTACCTGGATGTTTACAGTCGAGGCACTACTGCGGGGCTGTCGCCGCTATCTACGGCTTTCCAGTGGACGGCGATCTGGGCCCCGGCACGCGAACTGGGTGTCTGAGCGAAAAAGTAGACCTCGATGTCGAAGCGATCACGGATCCACCATGTGGCGCGGGATCCGTCGCTCCGCCGTTCATCGTGATCAGGGGCACCTACGGCCCTGTTAACGGTCCCGAGGACCGTACGGATGCCGAGCGTGACGTCCTCGGGGGCGCCGTCGTACCACATGCTTGACACAAAGCCTGATACGGCGGCGTTGGGTCCGAACGTCAGGCTCGACGTGGTGGCTCGCCAAGGTCCGGCGGTGTCCGTGACCACCATGGAGGACTGAGCCGTGGTCGGCCCTAATGTTCCGCTGATTCCGACCGACTTCAGAACGTCGAGCCCTTGGTCCGGCGACCTTGGCTGGTCTGCGGCGGCCAGCTCGACAACTGCGGCGGAGACTACGTTGGGTGGTGGAAGTAGCGTCTCGTTGCTCGTCAATCTTCCCACAGTAGGTTCCCCGAATAGATCCGAGCGGCTAACAGGTCTCTTCGATGTTCTTCGAAGAACTGCTGGCGGCCCGGGTGGTTGTGACGTGTCGTCTATTCAGAAACGGACGTCGCCGCAGGCCCGGGAAGGCGCAGGGAGGCGACCTTCCCCGTGCTGGCCAGGCGGAAGCCGATCGGTGCGAGGTCGGCGAAGACAGGCTCGGCGAACCGGCCGGAGCCGTTGGATCAGCGACTCCCGCCTCGCCAGCTACATCTGGACCTGCCGATCCAGCAGCCAGCGCCGTGCTGACGAGCGGCATACTCATCGCCGACGCAGCGCTGGATCTGGGCGATCTCATTCCTGCTCCTCTGATGGGGGCGGCCATCACCTCCGATATCGGGGAGCTGGCCTAGACCGTTACTGATTGACGGCATCTGGCAGGTTCCTGCCAGATGCCGTCATGGAGCCAGCTCCCGCAGTCTCAAACCGACAAGCGGTCTGCTCGGCCAGAGCCCTGGGGTAAGTTTCCCGCCGGCGGCCACTGCAACAGCGGGGCCGCATACCGCAGCAGACTTCTGGGCGGTGGCCAATCGGCTGCCACGCGAATCATGCAGCAGCTCGGCGGCGCGTTCGGGGCCGCGACGCTCGCGGTCGTCCTGCAGAGCCAACTCGCCGGCGGCACCGCGGCGACGGCGTACGCGCACAGTTTCGGCTGGGCCGTCGGGTTCACCGTGATCGCCGCCGTACCGGCGCTGTTCCTCCCGAGGATCAGGCTCTTGAATAAGTAACACGCTTGGTTTAACTTATCCGCGCAGTTGCAGTCGCGTGTACTTCCGGTCCGCCACCTGGAGGTTTCAGCATGTCCAGACGCCTGCTCTCGCGCGTCCTCCCCACGTTCCTCACGACAGCGCTCCTCGCGAGCGTGATCGCCGTACCGGCGCACGCCGCGACCATGTATCCCAGTGGCGTCGGCGCCGATCTCGGCCCGGCACCAACCACCCTCGGCGTGCAGCCGGCCGCGGGCGACGACCCCGCCGGTCTGCGCACCGGCACCGAGCAGGGCCGCACCTACTGGCAGACGAACCGAGCAGCCGGTACCGGCTACCTCGAGTTCGACGTCGACCATGACTACGTGGACGAGATCGGCACCGACGACGTCCTGGTGACGGTGACCTATCTCGACAGCGGCTCCGGCACCCTCGACCTGCAGTACGACGCCAAGGCCGACCCGCAGCAGGACGCACCCGCGGTCCAGCTCACCAACACGGGCCAGTGGAAGACCGGCGTCTTCGCGCTCAGCGGCATCGCGTTCACCAACCGCCTCGGCGACGCCGATGTCCGCGTCTTCGGTCAAAGCACCGACATCACGATCGCAGCCCTGCGCATCAGTACGGCGGGAGCCTCGGTCCAGCTCGGTGCGACGCCGATCCAGAGCGCTATCAGCCCGCGCGCCGGTGACGACGCCTCCCATCTCGTCACGGGAGTGCAGGACGGACGCCCGTACTGGCAGACCGATCGCACCGCGCCCGCTCCCGGCACGAACTTCTTCTACATGAACGTCGCGGACACCTACCTGTACGACAACCGCGGCCTGGTCCTGGTCAGCATCGACTACTTCGACGAGGGCAACGGTCAGTTCGGCCTGCAGTACGACTCGCCGGGCGAGACCATCCCGGACAAGTTCAAGAACTCCGAGGTGATCCGGTACGGCGACACCAAGACCTGGAAGACCTACACGTTCGCGCTACCGGACGCCGTACTGACGAACCGCTCGAACGGTGGCGACTTCCGGATCCACAACGGCGACGGCGCCGTCGACCTCAAGGTCGCCGCGGTCCGGGTCGCCAAGGTCGCGAGCACACTCGACGTCACCGAAGGGCTCGTCGACCTCATCGGTCAGGCGACCCGCGTCGAGAAGGCCGCGCGCGAGGGGACGCGGGACGGGCAGTACCCGGTCGGGAGCCGGGCCGCTCTGCAGGACGCGATCGACAACGCTCAGGCGATCGCGTCCACCCCTGGCGCCACCGACGTACAGGTGAAGGAGGCTCTCACCACACTCCAGACCAAGCTGGACGCGTTCAAAGCATCGGTCGTCGACACGAACTTCGCCGACGACGGTACGGCGTCCGCGAGCAGCGGGACCGGTGCCGCGAACGTCAACGACAACAACCACGACACGTCCTGGACCGGTGGCAAGGACTCCTGGCTGCAGATCGACCTCGGCAAGCCGCGGCCGGTCAACGACGTACGGGTCGAGTGGGCGCAGAACTACTCCCCCGACTACTCCGTCCAGACCTCGAACGACGGCACCAAGTTCACCATTGTCGGCCGGACCGGATCGCCCGGCGGCAACCAGATCAGCCGGACCCGGTTCGCGACCACCACCGCGCGCTACGTGCGCGTCGTCATGACCGGTGCGGACTCGTTCATCGTGAAGGAACTGCAGCTCCGCACTGTGCCGGTGGTAACGCCGAAGCCGCAGCTCGTGCAGACGAGCAACCCGACCGAGGACGGCGTCGTCGCCGACTTCGACGCGACGCAGTACGGCGCCGACCGGACCGGCAAACGTGATTCCACGAAGGCGATCCAGCAGGCGATCTACGCCTGCCAGGACGCGGGCGGCGGCACGATCTGGCTGCCGGCCGGTCAGTACAAGGTCACCGACACGATCGAGGTCCGCGCGTTCTGCACGATCCGCGGCGACCACGGCCAGAAGCTCGGCACCGGCACCGTGATCATCGCCGACCTCGCCTCCGGCGACGACGGGCCGAGCCTGTTCCGGATCGGCGGCAGTGCGGGTGTCCTCGGCGTCACGACGTACTACCCGAACCAGAGCGCGACCAAGCCGGTGCCGTACAACTACACGTTCGAGATCCCCGGCGGCGCCTGGATCGGCAACGAGAACTACATGATGGCGACCGTCTCCGACGTCACCATGCTGAACTCGTACCGCGGTATCGGCGTCAGCACGATGCCGAACGACCAAGGCAACGCCCCGAGCTCCGGCCAGGTGCACGAGTCGACGACGATCCGCAACATCCGGGGTACGGCGCTGTTCGAAGGTGCCCGTGCCTACAACGGTGCCGACGTCGGGACGTGGGAGAACGTCGACTTCAGCAACGCGTACTGGTCGACCGCCCCGGCCGCCTTCCACCCGCCGGCCCGCGCGACCCTCGACACCTGGACCCGCGCGCACGGCACCGGTCTCGTCCTCGGCGACCTCGAATGGGATCAGTTCTACCGAATCTCGCTCGCGGACTACCTCGTGGGCATTCGAGTCGTCGCGGGTCAGCGGGCCCAGTTCACCGGCAGCTTCCTCGAGCCCGACGTACGCCGGACCGGGACCGGCGTACTCGTCGACGTGATGGACGACCGGTGGGGCATGACGCTGGCCGGCGGTCACGTCGACGGCGGCATCGTCAACAACTCGCGCGGCTACGTGAAGATCACCGGCACGGAGGTCAGCGGGACGCAGTCCGGGATCATCCACCACATGTCCGGCACCGCGCCGACGTACGAGCAGAAGCCGCTGCCCAAGCCGGTGCAGAAGTTGTACGTCGTGGACGCGCCGCACGGTGTCGGGTACCTGCCGGCGGCCGACGCGACGCGCGACGTACAGAAGGTGCTGGATCGCGCCGGGCGTGAGGGTGGCGGGATCGTCTACCTGCCCGCGGGCTGGTACCGGATCGGCACGCATCTCAGCGTGCCGGCGAAGGTCGAGTTGCGGGGTGCGTCCGCCGTACCGAACCGGGATCAGGGTGGGGCGAGTGGCGGGACCGTGCTGCAGGCGTTCGAGCGGAACACCGACACGGCGCTGATCACCCTGGGCAAGAACGCCGGCGTACGTGGGTTGCGGGTCTTCTACCCGGAGAACAACCCCGCCAACGGTGTCGTGCCCTACCCGTACGCGATCCGCGGGACCGCCGGCGGGAACTACGTGATCAACGCCGGCTTCCCGAACGCGTGGAACGGGATCGACCTCAGCGGTGACGACGTGGTGGTGCGTAAGGTCGCCGGAGCGTTCTTCGATCACGCGATCTCCATCGGCGCGGGCCGCAACGGGCGGGTCGAGGGCGTGTTGTCGAACGGGAACGCCGTCACCCGGGTCGGGTACCAGCAGCCGTACTGGATGAACGAGGGCAACATCTTCGAGCTCGTCATCGACAAGTACATGCGTAAGACCGGGAAGATCGTCACGGTCGACGGTGCTCGCGGGCTCACGCTGCTGAACGTGTTCGCGTACGGCTTCCACGACGGTCTGGTGGTGAACTCCGGACAGGTCGACGCCTTCAACCTCGGCACCGACAATCTCGGCACCGACGGGCACACTGTGCAGGTCGTGAACGGCGACGTCGAGGCGACCAACCTCGCGCGCTACAACGGCGCGACGCTCAGCGGACCGGCCACCTTGCACAACGTGATGGTCATCAACGTCGTGCAGCGCGGCATCAGCGCGCAGGCGAGCGGCAGCGGCACCGTGCAGCTCGCAGGCAACGAGTCCGAACCGGGGAAGTACGAGGTCGGCGCGCAGGTCACCGCGACGGCGACGCCGATGTCGGATAGCGTTTTCCAGAACTGGACCGTGAACGGGACCGTGGTGTCGACAGCGCCGTCGTACACCTTCACGGTGAGCGCGGATCAGGTTCTGATCGCTAACTTCACCCCGAAGTAGGTGCCAGATGGCTGACACACACCAGCAGGTCGCGATCATCGGGTGCGGCATCATCGGCCGCACCCACGCCAGGACCGTCGCGGAACGGCCGGACGCCACGGTCACCGCGCTCGTCGACAGTGACGCCGCCGCCCGAGACGCCCTCAAGTCCGAGCTCGTCGAGCTCGGCCAGCCGGAGCCGAAGGTGTACGACGACCTCACCGCGGCGCTGCGCGGGGACGTATCCCTGGTCGCGATCTGCACGCCCAGTGGTTCGCACGCCGCGCTCGCCGAGGAGGCCCTCGGCGACAAACGGCACGTCGTCATCGAGAAACCACTCGATGTCGACCTGGTCCGGGCCCGCCGCCTCGGCGCGGCGGCCACCCGGGCCGCGAACCACGGTGTGTTGTCGTCGGTGATCAGCCAGCACCGCTTCGATGCCGGCAGCGCGACCGTCAAGAAGGCGATCGACGCCGGCCGGTTCGGTCAGCTGACGTCGTCCGTCGCGACGGTCGCCTGGTGGCGGAGCGACGAGTACTACGCCTCCGCGGGCTGGCGTGGTACCTGGGCACAGGACGGCGGTGGCGCGCTGATGAACCAGGGCGTGCACACCGTCGACCTGATGCTGTGGTTCATGGGCCGCCCGGTGTACATCCAGGCACAGGCGCTCCGCGCGGCCCACCACGCGATCGAGGTCGAGGACACGGTCGTCGCCACCCTCACGTTCGAGAACGGCGCGGTCGGCACGCTGCACGCGACCACCGCGGCGTTCCCGGGCGGGCGCACCCGGGTCTCGGTCCACGGCACCGAGGGTGGTGCCGAGGTCGAGAACGACCGCCTCCGCCGGCTGCACGTCGACGGCGAGAAGACGGAGGCCCCTGTCGACGCCGGCGAGCCGGGCCGGCACAGAGCGCAGTACGACGACATCCTGACCGCGATCGCCAACGGGACTCCGCCGGCGGTCACCGTTCACGACGCCATCGACGCGCTCGCGACGATCCGGGCGATCTACATCGCCTCCACGCTGCAGCGCCCGGTGAAGTTCATCGACGTACTGGAGGGCAGGTACGACGACGTGGACGTGTCGCGTGGTGTCGGGCTGCCGCCCAGCTAGGCGCCAGGCTCCCGATCGTTGAGGATGCGCTGGTAGAGGTTGCAGTCCTGCCAGTAGCCGTCGATGTGCAGGTACGTCGGCGCGAAGCCGATCTGGCTGAACCCGGTGCGCTCGAGGACCCGCTGAGACGCAGTGTTCCCGGTGAGCGTGCTGGCCTCGATGCGGTGCAGCTTCAGGTCGGTGTCGGCGATCTCGGCCACGGTCTCGACGGCACGTGTCGCGAGGCCGCGGCCGACCACGTCGACGGCCAGCCAGTATCCGAGGGCGGCGCTCCGGAACGGACCGGGGACCAGATCGCTCAAGGTGATGGCGCCGACGATCCGATCGCCCTCGACCAGCACCCACGGCACGACCAGGCCGTTCTTGTAGCGCTCGAGTTGGTAGGTCATCCGCTCGGTCTGGCCGGCCGTGGTGAACCATTTCTCGTCACGGACCGGCTCCCACGGCCGAAGGTGCTCGCGGCTGCGGACCTGCGCGTCGGCAAGCGCCGCGGCGTCGTCGAGGGTGGCGATACGGAGCTGAATTTCCGGCGTCAGCGGGCGGGGTTCGATCACTTCGGCAGCCTACGCGCCTGACTCGAGCCCGAGACCCGCGGCGTGAACGCGTCGTGGAAGATCGTCGACGCTGCTCCGACCGCGGCCGCGTCGGTCTGCAGGATCGACTCCTCGACCGCCACCGGGCGGGTCTCGCGCGCCAGCGGATGCGCGTTCACCGCACGCCCGATCTCGGCCAGGAAGATCTCCGAGATCTCCTTCGAGAACGCCGGCCCGCCGAGCACCAGCAGGTCGATGTCGAGCAGGTCCACGAGCCCGACCGCGCCCTGACCGATCACGCGCGCGATCTGCCGGACGGCTTGCACCGCCGCCTCGTCACCCGCGGCCACCGCCTTGCACACCGCCTTGTAGCGCCGGGCCTCGTCCGTGGCGTTCGGGTCCTTCTCGACGTACCCGTACTCGGCCGCGATCACCGGCAGCGACGCCGTCGGGTTGCACTCCGGGACCAGCCGAGGCCCGTTCTCCGGGTCCCACTCCCCCATCCGCAGCGCCGCGATCTGGCCGAACTCGCCCGCGTTCGCCGAGCCGCCGCGATAGATCGACCCGTTCAGGATCAGGCCGCTGCCGACGCCCGTACCGAGGTAGAGATAGGCGAAGTCGCGGGCCCGCGCCGACCGACCGATCCAGCGTTCGCCGATCGCGGCCGCCGTACCGTCCTTCTCCACGAGCACCGGGTGGTTCAGCTTCTGCTGCAGCAACTGCCGGATCTTCAGACCGCGCCAGGCCGGCTGCAACGGCAACGCCAGCAACGTCCCGTGCGCGTCGATCGGCCCCGGTACGGCGACGCCGACGCCGAGCATCGACGCGGGGTCGACCTGGCTGATACTCAGCGCCGCCGAAACCGTCGCCGCGGTCAGGTCGACGAGCTTGCCCGCCTCGAGATCCTCGGCGAGGTTCACCGTCTCGCGCCGCACGAT
Organism: Kribbella sp. NPDC054772; assembly: GCF_053611945.1. Classification (NCBI taxonomy): domain Bacteria; kingdom Bacillati; phylum Actinomycetota; class Actinomycetes; order Propionibacteriales; family Kribbellaceae; genus Kribbella; species Kribbella sp. NPDC054772. Next base: position 82,094 of record NZ_JBSHBJ010000023.1, read on the forward strand.
CGCGCCGTCCAGGTCGACGACGGCGACGGTCAGCAGTTCGGGATCGATGTGGATTCCGACCGCGTGCGCGGCCTTCGACCGCAGCCGTACGGGCGTCCGCGGCTTACCCAGCCGTTCGGCGCGCTCCTGCGCCTCCTCCACCAGCAGACCTTGCTGGAGCAGGATGCGCAGGATCCGCGACACCGACTGCTGGGTGAGACCGGTCCGGCGGGAGATCTCGGTCCGGCTGATGATGCCGGCCAGCCGGATCGTCTCGATGATCACAGCCTCGTTGAACGAGCCCAGGTCGTACTGGTTGGCCCCCGCACGCGGCAACCCCGCGAACCCGCTCAGGCCGTCGACCGAATCGCTCATCTCTCCACCTCCCCGTCCCGATTAGCCGCGATAGTACTGCGCGTGACTGCGGATCACGGCGCCTCGAGCGCACCGTCGGGGCGCCGGACGCCGGCTGCCCACTCGTCGTGGCCGGACAGTTGCGCGGGATAACCGGCCGCCGCCTCGAGATCGATGTCGATCCCCCAGCCCGGCGCGTCGTTCGGCCGCAGCCAGCCGTCCTCGATCCGCAGCGTGCCCGGGAACACCTCGTGCGTCGCGTCGTTGTAGATGTGCCCCTCTTGGATGCCGAAGGCAACCGAAGTCACGTCCAGCGCGACGTTCGCCGCGGCACCGATCGGCGACGTGTCACCCGGACCGTGCCAGGCCGTCCGTACGCCGCAGAGCTCGGCCAGATCGGCCAGCTTTCGGCCGGCCGTCAGACCGCCGATGTCCGACACGTGCGAGCGGATGAAGTCCACGCCGTGCTCGCGGATCAGCCGGACCGCGTCGGTCATCGACGTGGTCAGCTCGCCAACAGCCAGCGGCACCGGCGAAGCGGCCCGGACCTCGGGCAGCCGGTCCCAGTGCTCCGGCGGCAGCACGTCCTCGAGGAAGAACAGCCGGTACGGCTCGAGCGCCCGCGCCAGGATCACGGCTTCCTTCGGCGTCAGCCGCGAGTGCACGTCGTGCAGCAGCTCGATGTTGTCCGGCAGCGCGTGCCGGGCCTCGGCGAACAGCTCCGGAGTGGTCCGCAGGTAGTCGCGGGCCGACCAGCCGTTCCGGTACGGCGCGTCCGGGTAGAGCGTCGGCACCTGCGGAGCGCCGTACCCGCCGCCGCCCGGGGTCGACATCTGCAGGCGGATGTGCCGCCAGCCCTGGTCGATCAGCTTCTTCGCGTGCTCGATCGTGTCGTCGATCGTCTCGCCGCTCGCGTGGATGTAGGTGTCGGCCGCGGCGCGGACCTTGCCGCCGAGCAGCTCGTACACCGGCATCCCGGCGCGCTTGCCGGCGATGTCCCAGAGCGCCTGGTCGACGCCCGAGATCGCGTTGTTCGTGACCGGTCCGCCACGCCAGTAACCGGAGAACGAGGACAGCCGGGTCAGGTCGCCGATGTCACCCGGGTACCGGCCGACGAGCAGCCGGGACACGTGCTCGTCGACGAACGTCTGCACCGACTTCCAGCGCTGGGTGAACGTTGCGCACCCGAGCCCGTACAAACCGGGTTCGGTGGTGTCGATCTTCACGACCACCAACGGGATGCCTTGCGGTGCCGTGACGATCGCCTTCACCTCGCGGATCCGGATGTCGTCCCGCGCGGGCCACGGCTGGTCGAAGTTCGAGGGCATTCAGTGCTCCAGGGAGAGGGTGGGTAGGTCGAGTTCGTGCCGGGCCTGGAAGCCCAGCACGGTCCGGACCGCGGTCAGGTCCAGCGGCACCTCACGGCCGACGAACTTCCGCAGCCGCGGCACCTCCGGCATGTACGCGTCCAGCAGATCCTCGGTTCGGTACGGCGCGATCGTGCTGCCCGCGGCAACGAAGAACGTCTGCGCCCCGGACATCGGAGCGGTCAGCCCGAGCTCCACGGCGTACGCCGAGTCGCGGGTGTCCAGGTAGCTCCACGCCTCCCGCATACCGCTGTCGGGCTGCACCCGGACATTCTCCGCCATCTGCTCCAGCACGTCAGGCGAGTTCACATGCGGGAACCGGAACGCGGCCACGTCGATCCCCCACCGGCGCCAGGCCATCCGGGCGGTGTTCTCGTCGTTCTGCTTCGACAGCGAGTACCAGTCGCCGACGTCGCTCGGCGCCTTCTCGTCCCACGGGAAGTACGCCGGCCGGATCTCGTGCGGGTTGAACGGGACACCGGTCGCGTTGATGCTGCTCGCGATCACCGCCCGATCGATGCCGAGGGCACCGGCCTGCGCGAGCACGTTGAACGTCGACACCACGTTGATCGTGTAGACGTCGTACGGCGTACCGGCCGACGGGTGCGCGAGCGCCGCCAGGTGCACGACGTACTCCGCTCCCTCCAGCGCCCGGGCCACGTCCGTCTCGGACCGGGCGTCGCCGATCAGTACCCGGTCCGCCTTCAGATCCGGGTGCTCGACGTTCGACAGGGCGGTAACCTTGGCACCCAGGGCGTTCAGGTGCTCGACGGTGACCAGTCCGATCCGTCCGGCCGCCCCCGTCACCAGCACCCGCCGGCCGTTCAATTCACTCACTCTTTGATGCCTCCGGACATTCCGACGCCACGCAGGAACTGCTTCTGGAACAACAAGAACAGCACCACAGGTATCAGAACCGCGAGGAACAGGGCGCTCATCTGCAGCGAGATCTCTGTGGTCTTCGCCACCCGGGGCAGGGCCACCGAGATCGGCTGCAACCGCGGATCCGGCAGCACCAGCAGCGGCCAGAGGTAGTCCTTCCAGGAACCGATCACGGTGAGCAGCGCGACGACACCGACGATCGGCTTCGACAGCGGCAGGATCAGCGAGGTGAACATCCGCAGGTTGCTCGCGCCGTCGATCCGGGCCGCCTCGATCAGCTCGCGCGGGATCGAGTCGAAGTACCGCTTCATCACCAGGATGTTGAAGGCGCCCGCGGCCTGCGGCAGCCAGACCGCCCAGAAGGTGTTCTGCAGACTGATCCCGAGCAACGGCATCTTCAGGATCGTCATGTACAGCGGGACCAATGAGATGACACCAGGCAGGAACAGCGTCGCCAGGACGGCGCCGGTGACGATCGGGCCCCACTTCGGGCGCAGGATGCTCAGCACGAACGCACCCGTCGTACACACGAACAGCGTCGAGACCATCGAGCCGATCGCGATGAACGCGGTGTTGCCCAGGTACGCGCCGATCTGCACGCGGTTCCAGGCGTCCGGGATGTTCTTCAGCTGAATGCCCGACGGCCACAGCTGCATCGGGCCGCTGAGGATGTCCTGGCTCGTCGAGACACCGGACTTCAGCAGCCAGAGCAGTGGACCGACTCCGGCGATCACGACGGCGATGAAGATCAGCACCTGGATCAACGGCAGGCCGATGCGGACGACGCCGCGTTGGCGGTCGGCGGTCGAGATGATTCCGCGCTCGTAGCTCATCAGTTACTCCAGCGCCGGGTGACGAAGTGGTAGAGGACGGACAGTGCGCACAGGACTCCGGCGAGCAGCACGCTCAATGCGGTCGCGGCGCCGAAGTCGCCGTTGATGAACGCGTACCGGTAGATCAGCAGCAGGATCGACAGGGTGGCGTCGTTCGGGCCGCCGCCGGTGAACAAGAACGGCTCGGTGAACACCTGGAACGTGCCGATCAGCTGCAGCAGCATCATGATCAGGATGATTCCGCGGATCTGCGGCAGCGTGACGTGCCAGACCCGGCTCCAGATCCCCGCCCCGTCGAGCTCGGCCGCCTCGTACAACTCCGTGCGTACGCCGGTCAGCGCCGCCAGGTAGATGATCGACGTGGCACCGGCACCCGCCCAGGTCGCCTCCAGGACGATGGCCGGCATCGCAAGACTCTGCGAGTTCAGCCAGGCGAACGGCCCGATCCCGAACCAGCCGAGGATCGCGTTGAATACGCCCGAGCCGCCCGGGTCGTAGAAGAACTTCCACAACAGGATCGCGGCCACCGGCGGTACGACGGCCGGCAGGTACGACAGCACGTTGTACAGCCAGCCGGTACGCCGCAGTTCGCTGACGAACACGGCCAGGAACAGCGGTACCGGGAATCCGAAGATCAGTGCCAGGAACGCGAAGTACAAGGTGTTGAGGGTCGCCTGCGGGAGCTGCGAGTCGGTCAGCACGTAGCTGAAGTTCGACCAGCCGACCCACTCGGGCGCCTGCACCAGGTTCGTCTTCTGGAAGCTCAGCACCAGGCCGCGGACGATCGGGCCCCACGAGAAGTACAGGAACGTCAGCAGCAGCGGCAGGGCGAAGATCACGCTGCTGAGCCCGCCGGAGCGGTACCAGGTCACGACGGACCTGGCACTGCTCCGGCTCTGCCTCGACGTTCTCGACGTACGTAGCTGGAACATCGGCTACCGGCCCAGACGCGCGTCGACCTTCGAGGCGGCGTCGCTGACCAGCTTGTCGACGTCCGCGTCCTTCTTGGTCAGCACCTGCTGGACCACCGGGTCGAGCAGCGAGTAGACCTCCTGGCCCTTGTTCGACGGCTCCGGCAGCAGCTTCAGGGTCTTGGTGGAGTCGATGTAGCTCTGGAACTGCTTGACCGGGACGTTCACGTACGGCTCACGCCACTTGTTGTACTGGTCGTAGGTCTGCTCGCTGAGCGGGCTGATCCCCGGCCGGCCGACGAAGCCCTTGTCCGCGATCGTGGTCTTCGCGTCCGCCACCGCGGAGGCCTCGGTGGTGTACTTGTCGAACTGCTCGAACTTGATCCACTTCAGCGCCGCGACGACCTCGTTCTTGGTCGCCTTCGGGCTGATCATCTTCAGCGCGCCACCGGTCAGCGTGCCGTGCGGGCCACCGTCCTGCGGCAGGGCGCCCTCACCGAAGTCGGCGGGCTTCATGCCGAAGTTCTTCACGCTCATGTCGTAGGCGTCCGGCGCCTGCATGACCATGCCGATCTTGCCGGCCGCGAAGTCCTGCCGGATCTCCTCCTGGTTGTAGAGGAACTTGCTGCCCATCGAGTTGTCGGTCCAGCGCATGTCCTTCAGCAGCTGCAGCGCCTTCTTGGTCGGCGCGTCGTTGAAGGTGCTCTTCTTGCCGTCCTGGCTCTCGATGGTGCCGCCCATGCTGTACGTCATCGTGGTCAGCATCCAGCCACCGGTGTTGTTGGTGGTGAGCTGCGCGTAGCCGGCCTTGCCGGTCTTCTCCGCGATCTGCTTGGCGTACTGACGGACCTCGTCCCAGCTCGTCGGCGGCTTGTCCGGGTCCAGACCGGCCTGCTTGAACAGCGCCCGGTTGTAGGCCAGCCCGACCGAGAACACGTCGATCGGTACGCCGTAGATCCGGCCGTTCGCGTCCTGGACGATCTTCAGCACGTCCGGGTTCAGGTCCTTGGTCAGGTCGACCCGCTTCAGCTCGTCGGTGATGTCCGGCAGCTGCTTGTTCGGGATCATGTTGGCCGGCTCGGTGAAGCTGATGCTCATCACGGTCGGCAGCGTGCCGCCGGCGATCTGCGCCTGGAAGGTCTGCGCCTGCCAGTTGGTCTCGGTCGACTTCACCGTGATGTTCGGGTTCTTCGCCATGAAGTCCTTGATCTTCTGGTCGAAGGCCTTGATGTCAGCCGGCTTGTCCGGCGTCGGGCGGTCGCCGATCGTGATCGTGACCGGCGCCTTCTCGTCGATGTCGCCACCGGCGCCACCGGCCGACGACGCCGGGTCGGTCGCCTTCGCACAGCCGGCCGCGACCATCAGCCCGGCAACACCCAGGGCGGTGCCGAACCGGCCCCACCTGCTCACTCTCGTCATCGGAACTCCTCAGGTTTCCGGATGCCGCCGATGTGCTCTGAGCCACACACCGGCCAGGTCCCGAGTAAGTTAAACCAAGCGTGTTACTAACTCAAGACCTTGTCGGGATCCTGTGCGGTAACGCTTTCGCAACGGGTCTCGCGGCGTGGAAGGATGGGCGCATGCTGCTCCGACCGGCCGTTGCCGCCGACCTGCCGTTCCTCACCGCGATGCTGCTCGAGGCCTGCAACTGGGACGGCACCCACTGGTACGACGAGGCGAAGGCCCGCGCCGACGACCACGCGTGGCGCTACCTCGACGGATGGCAGCGCGACACCGACTACGGCGTGATCGCGGAACTCGACGGCTCCCCCGCCGGCGCGACCTGGGCGCGTCTCCTGACGGCCGATCGCGCCGGGTACGGGTACATCGCGGACGACGTACCGGAGTTGACGCTCGGGGTCTCCCCCGCGTTTCGCCGGCGCGGAGTGGCGCGCGCCGTGCTGAGCGAGCTGCTCGAGCGGACGCCGTACGCGCGGATCTCGCTCAGCGTGGATCCGGACAACCCGGCTCGGAAGCTCTACGAATCACTGGGGTTCACGAAGGTTGGTGTTGTTGGGACGTCCGACACGATGGTGCGTGAGGTCTAGCCGAAGCCGCGGACGCGGAACTGCATGACGCGGTACGGCCAGCCGTTGTCGGTGTTCCATTGACTGACGGACAGGTGCATGTCGGACAAGGTCGAGCCGGGGATGACGTAACCGCCGTACAGCTGGGCGACGTGATTGCCGTCCTCGGATCCCCACGCGCCGCCGTAGATGAGGGTCTGGCGGTACGCCGTGTAGAGGTTGGACGTCGGCGTGTCCATGATGATGCCGTCGATGCGGTAGTCACCGGCGTTGAACCAGGTCAGCACCCATTTGCCGCCGAGCGGACGCAGGCTCATTTCGCCGAAGCTCCCCGTGAGGATCGGGGTCGCGGGGTTGCCCCACGCCCACACGCCGTCGCGGTAACCCCAGGGTTCGTACGCGCCCGGGTTGGCGATCTGCTCCTGGCGGACCCGCTTCAGGATGATCGGTTTGTTGCGCTGGAAGCCGGTCGAGTAGACGTACACGTAGCCGTCGTTTCCCTGGCCCCACGTGAGGAGCTGGAACAGGCCGCCGTCGATGTTCGGGTCGAACTTCGCGCCGGTGTGGTACCAGCTCGCGCCGGAGTTGTCGGAGCGCCAGATCTCTGTCCAGACGACGTTTCCGAGGCCCTTGTTGACCATCGCGTGCAGGTACATCGACCCGCCGATCGTGATCACGTCCGAGGGCAGCACGGTGGAGAACGTCGGGTTGTCGTGCGGGTAGTCCCAGAGCTGCTGGGCCGCATCGCCGCCGACGGCTCCGGACCACTTCACGCCGCTGTTGAGGTCGGTGGTCGTCGACCACAACGCGACCGGCGACCGCCACCAGCCGCCACCGACGGTCGGCTGCTCGAAGGTGTCGCCGAACATGAAGAGCAGCCGGCCGTCCGGCGTACGCGCAGGAATCCCGAGATCTGTCGCGGCCATCCGGAACCGGTCGGTCAAACCCGGCCCGGTCAGATCGGCCACCTTGTTGGTCAACACAGCCTGGCTACTCGCGAACGCACGACCGGCCAGAGAGCTCGGCGCCGCAGCCACCACACCGGCACCAACAGCAGCACGCAAAAACGTGGATCGCTTCATCATCTTGTGACTCCCGGCATCAAGGGGCGGACTGATGGGAAATCGATTTCTCCCACAGACTCCCGCACCAACGCCAACAAAGTCAAGGGTGGTCCAACTGCACTCCCCCGCCCGCAACCCCTCGCGCGCAAGCACGGCGACGTACCACCTCAACCAGGCCAAACCCGCCGAGTCGTGGCGATTGGCTGCCGCGCTCAGCCTCGAGTCGTGAGTCCAGGTCGCGAAACCACAGCCGATCTTCACGACTCGGCGAGCGGCTGCCTGCGAGCGCGTCGTACTTGTGCCGGATCAGTCTGAGCCGGTGGCTACTGGGCGGGTTGGGTTGGTGATCCACTCGGACCAGGAGCCGATGTAGACGGTGGCTGGTACGCCGGCTGACTCGAGCGCGAGGGCTTCGTGGGCGGCGGTGACGCCGGAGCCGCAGTAGACCGCTACCTCGGTGTCGGGGGTGGCGCCGAGGTTGGTGAAGCGGGTGCGGAGGTCGGCGGGCTTGAGGAAGTGGCCGGTGTCGTCGACGTTTGCGGTGGTGGGGGCGTTGACGGCGCCGGGGATGTGGCCGGCGACCGGGTCCATCGGTTCGACCTCACCCGCGAACCGCTCCGGTGCGCGGGCGTCGAGCAGTACACCCTTCGCTGCCACTGCGGCAGCACCCTCAGCATCCAACACCGGCAGATGGCCAGGCGTCGCCACAAACCCACCGGACGCGTTGGCGGCGGGGGCGTCTGCGGTGAGGGGGCCGCCGGATGTGGTCCAGGCGGCTTGGCCGCCGTTGAGGACGTGGACATTGGTTAGGCCGAAGTAGCGGAAGATCCACCAGGCGCGGGCGGCGGCCATCGAGTTGGCGGCGTCGTAGACGACGACCGGGGTGTCGGCGGTGGTGATGCCGAGGCGGGCGAACGTCGCGGTGACGGTGGTTGCGTCGGGCAACGGGTGGCGGCCGGGGCCGGGTGGGCCGGCGAGTTCGGTCTCGAGGTCGACGAAGTGCGCGCCGGGCAGATGGCCGGCGTCGTACGCGTCCTTGCCGGGCGGTCCCGCGAGGTTCCAGGTGACGTCGGCCAGCACCGGTACGGCGGACAGCGCGCGCAGGTCGGCGACGGTGATCAGCGCACTCATCCACGTCCTCGCTTCGCTCCGGGCGCGGATGAGGTACGAATCGCGCTGTGTCGTTTGATGAACTCGCTGCGCTCGTTCATGAAGCGGCTCCTCCGAACGGCAGTACCTCGGGTGACAGCGTGGCGCGGGCGCGCGCCTGGGTGAGGCGACGGCGGTGGTGACGTCGGCAGAGCACCTCGTACGCGGGTTCGTGGTCCCGTGTCTCCATGTCCCCCACCACCAGCTGCTCGCCCTCGGTCACCATCTCCCCACCGATCGTACGGGCGTTGTGCGTGGCCCGTTCACCGCACCAGCACAACGCCTCGACCTGGAGCAGTTCCATCCGGTCCGCGAGCTCCACCAGCCGCGCCGATCCGGGGAACAACGTGGCCCGGAAGTCGGTCAGGATCCCGAAACAGAACACGTCGATCTGCAGCTCGTCGACGAGCCGGGCGAGCTGCTCGATCTGCAGCGCGCTGTAGAACTGCGCCTCGTCGCACACCACGTAGTCGATCCGTCCGCCGTGCGTGAGCTCACCCACGACGTAGTCCCAGAAATCGAACTCGGCCCGCACCTCGACCGCCTCCGCGGACAGCCCGAGCCGGGACGAGAGCACCGACTCGCCGGCGCGGTCGTGACTGGTGAAGATCCTCCCCAGGCGGCCACGCGCCTTGTGGTTGTGATCCATCTGCAGGGCCAGCGTCGACTTGCCGCAGTCCATGGTCCCGGTGAAATAGAGGAGCTCAGCCACGGGCGAACATCCTGCCAAGTCAGAGGTCCGCACCGCACGCCGGGGTGTGTCGCGGGGGGTCGCTTGGGTTCTGAGCCTTCCTCCGGTTTGAATGGATCGTGCGCAAAGCTCTTCTTCTCGCCCTCGCGGCCTGTCTGACGGTCCTCACCGCCACCCTTCCGGCCGGTCTCGCGGCGAGTGCCGCGCCGGTCCGGTCCGAGGCCGGGCAGCGTGCGTACTTCGTGATCACCGCACCGAACCAGACCGGAAAGGTCACCGGCGCGATCACGAGCAACGGCGGCACGGTGTACGCGACGTACGACGCGATCGGGGTGATCGTCGCGCACTCGGCGGCCGCCGACTTCGTCACCAAGATGCGCGGTGTCGACGGCGTACAGAAGGCCGGCGCGACGCGGACGACCGACCTGCCCGCGGATGTCGCGAATCCGGCGATCCCGGCCGCGGTGCCGGAGACCGCGACGTCGGTGGCGGAGACGGACCGCGCGGACATGACCCAGATCGGCGCTGACCGCGCCTGGCAGAAGAACACGGGCGCGAAGAACATCACCGTCGGCGTCCTGGACACCGGTGTCGACGACCAGCACCCGGACCTGAAGGCGAACTTCGACGCGACCCGGTCGGCGTCCTGCGCGTACGGCAAGGTCGACACCCGTCCGGGCGCGTGGCGGCCGGTCGGTGAGCACGGCACGCACGTCGCCGGCACGATCGCCGCCGCGAAGAACGGGATCGGGATGATCGGCGTGGCACCCGGGGTGAAGGTGTCGTCGATCCGGGTCGCCGAGCCCGGCAACCAGCTGTTCTTCCCCGAGAACACGGTGTGCGCGTTCATGTTCGCCGCCGACAAGGGCGTCTCGGTGACCAACAACAGCTACTACGTCGACCCGTGGCTGTTCCTGTGCCCGAGCGACAAGGACCAGGACGCGATCGCCGAGGCGGTACGCCGGGCCGTCGCGTACTCGGACGGCAAGGGTGTCGTGAACGTCGCCGCGGCCGGTAACGAGGATTACGACCTGGCGAACAAGACCTCGGACAACTCGAGCCCGGACGACTCGACCGCGAGCGAGCGCGCCGTGACCAACGACTGCATCAGCCTGCCGACCGAGCTGCCGAACGTGGTCGTCGTCGGCTCCGTCGACCCGTCGAGCACGAAGTCGCAGTTCTCCAACTTCGGCGAGAACAAGATCAACCTGGCCGCTCCCGGTGAGGGCGTCTTCTCGACCGTCCCCGGCGGCGGCTACAAGGTCCTCGAGGGTACGTCGATGGCGTCGCCGCACGTCGCGGGTGTCGCGGCCCTGCTCCGGAGTGCCAACCCCAAACTGACGGCCGCCCAGGTCCGGGGGAAGCTCGCGCAGCAGGCCAACGATCTCGCCTGTCCCGCGGGCTCCTCCGGTGAGTGCATCGGGTCCGCGACCAACAACTCGTTCTACGGCGAGGGTCTGGTCGACGCGGCCGAGGCGGTCGGCGCGGCGTCTGCCCAGCCGCAGGGCGCGATCTCGGTCACCCAACCCTCGGAGCAGATCGGGGTCGGAGGTATTCCGGCAGTCCCGCTGCTGCTCAAGGGAAGCGGCGGCACGGGCGACATCAGCTACTCGGCCGCCGGCCTGCCGCCGGGTCTGACGATCGACCCCGAGCGCGGCTGGATCACCGGCGTCCTGACACCCGGATCGGGTCGCTACAAGGTGACCGTCACGGCGCGCGACGGTGAGGCGAAGACTGCGACGACGACCTTCTACTGGGACGTGTGGAGCTTCTAGTTCCCGGTGTCTAGTTCCCGGTGTCGACGAGCAGTGGGATCTCCATCTCGTCGGCGGTCAACGAGCCGTGCAGCCCGATCAGCGTCGCCTCTTGGGGATGCCGGCGGCTAGCCATCAAGGCCACCGGGCCGAGTGACGCGACGATGACGTCGCCCATTCGTGGCGACACCCGGTCCTCGACGACGGCGCCGAACCAACCGCGCGCGATCGCGTCGGACCGCGACAGCACCAGGGCCTTGTCCCCCAGGCGTTCGCGGTAGACGTCCATCACGTCGGCTTCCGCGCCCGGAACGCAGTACAGGTGACGGAAGCGGGCCTCGCCGCCGACGACGCGGACTCCGTCGGTCAGCGCGGGCTCGGCGTCCACGTCCACGCGCTGCTCGGGCGCGATGTCGACCATGCCGTGGTCGGCGACAACGAGCAGTACGGCGTCCCGCGGCAAGGCGGACCGGACCCGTTGGGCGAACGAGTCGGCGGCGGACAGCTCCTTGCGCCACTGCGCCGAGTCCGCACCCTGCTGGTGGCCGATGTAGTCGAGTTGTGAGTCGTACACGTAGACCATCGACGACTTGCCTTCGCGGCTCGCGAACCGGGTCGCGTCCAGGCGGTCCTCGACGGTGTCCGCGCCGCGGTGCTTGCTGCCCCGGAACGCTGCCGCGGTCAGACCGGACGAGTCGAACCGTGCCTTGCTCACGTTGCGAGTGGCTACGCCGGCCGCGGCCATCCGGTCGAAGACCGTCGCGTGCGGCTGCCACTTCCGCGGATCAACCGGTGCGTCCCAGGCCAGCGCGTTCAGCAGGGCACCGCTCTCCGGCACGATCGACGTGTAGCCGACGATCCCGTGCGCTCCCGGCGGCAGCCCGGTACCGAGGCTGGTCAGGCTCACCGCTGTCGTGGACGGCACTCCCGCTGTCAGATGGCGGCTGTGCGCGATCAACGAGGACAGGTACGGCGCCGCGTCGGCGTACCGCTGGAGCAGGTTCCATCCCAGGCCGTCGAGGAGCAGGACGGCGTACCGCGGTGACGGCGGGAGGCCGAGGAGGTTGGTCTCCCCCGGCACCGACAGCGCGCCGGCGACCGAGGGCAGGACGTCGGCGAGCGCTCCGCCGCCGTACTGCGGGGGCACTGGGACGATCACGGCACTACCTGCTGGTGGCGAACGAGAGCGCCTTGGCGAACTCGAGCACCTGCTGGATCCCCGCCGGACCGTCGGCCGCGGCACTGATCCGCAACGAGATGTCGTCGGCCGCGACCGACCCGGTGTACCCATGGTCGGCCTCGCAGTTCGGGTCGGCGCAGACGGCCGGCTCGAGATCGATGCGGTTGACCATGCCCCAGCCGATCGTCAGCACCACCTCACCACCGCCCGCGACCGCAGGGTCGGACTTGCCCGAGGCGTAGCCGGCCGGGTTCGGGACGACGCGGTTCACGACGACGGCGTTCACCCGGTGCAGCGGGATCGCCTCGGTGGACGTCGACGCGTACGGCGTCCGGATGACCTCGTCGGCCGCGTGCTCGTCGGTGTGGCCGACGATCAGCCGGCTCGGGGTGAGCGCCAGTATCGTGATGTGCCGCCGGACCTCGTCGCGGTCGAACGTCGGCTCGTGCTGCAGCACGTAGGCCCGGATCGGCTCGCCGGCGACCGCCACCGCGAGCGAATCCGTCACCACGTCGGGGTAGTAGCCGCACCGATCGATCGCCGCGCGCAGGTCCGCCGACGCGTCCGCGAGCTCCGGTGCATTCAGGTCACGCATGCCCTCATCCTTGCACGACCGCGACCTCGCGCGGTTCACCCTTGTGGACAACCGCGCTCAGTTCGCACTGGCCTTCCGCAGTACCGGCGCTCCCGCCGCTCCGGCGACCGCGACCAGGACCAGGCCGGCGACGACCTGCCCGACGAGCAGCAGTACGCCGGAACTCCCCTGTGTGAGCACCTTTCCACCACTCAGCGCCAACCCACACAGCGCGCCGAACCCCACAACCGGCAGGCCGACCCCGATCACCGGTACGACGGCTGCAAGCCGAGCAGCCCGCTCGATCACCCGCAGGGGTACGCCGGACCGCCGCAACGCCTTCGCCGGCGCCGCTTGGTCCAATGCAGTGCCGACAGCCCCAGCAGCTGTGGACGCGGCGACCGTCAGGAACACCAGCGACAGCAGCAGAGCCACGCCGATCCGCATGTCGTTGAAGCTCGGGTCGTCGTCGCCCGGCGGCATGAACACCGAGATGAACCCAGTAACGAAGCCGGACAGCACCAGCGCGGCAACGGGACGGAACGCGCCCTTCGGATCGTCCACGAGCCGTCGACCGGCCAGCAACGCCACAGGTCCGTTCGCCAGGTTCGCCATCGTCTTGCCGACCAGCTGCACCGCCCACGGCCCGATGATCCGTACGGCGAGCGCGGCGAACCCGATCCCGATGACCAACGGCACAACGGCAGCCTGCATCCCGTAGTACGCCAGAACGATCGGACCGATCACCAAGAGACCCAGTCGCAGCACGCTGACCTTCTTGCGCGTCTGACCGCGTACGACGCCCAGCGGCGTGATGCTGACGCGTCCGAGCCCGATCAATGCGCTGACGACAGACAAGACAGGTACGGCGACCAGTACAAGAAGGACTGTCCACCACTGGACGGTGATGTCACCGACGTACCAGCGTCCTCCGCCGAGCGGGATCTGCGCGATCAGTGGACTCAGAACGGTGTAGCCGACCAGACCAACTACCGCGCCGACCACTCCGAGCACCGCCTGCTCAACAGCACTCAGCCACAGCACCTGCGTCCGCGTAGCACCAGCGAGTCGCAAAGCGGCCAGTCTGTGCTCACGGCGTTTCGCTGCGACGCCGGCGGCCTGGCCAACAAGGCTCAGGATCGGGAACAGCACCAGAGTGATGCCGAAGGCCACTGCGATCAGCAGCCCGACCATGCGGCTGTCCCACACCTTCTCGTGCCAGCTGCTCACGTACTGCGGGTGTTCGTCGGCCGGGATCGTCTGAACACCCCGGATGATGATGAACTCTTCCGGCGAGGACAGACCCTTGCTACTGATCACGCCGGTCGGCTCAGCCACGCCGTACTGCTTGCTGAGGCTGGACCAGTGCTTGGCGACCTCGGGTGACACGAAGACCTCACCGGCCTTTGGCGTGTGGTCGAGCCCGGGCGGCGGCGCGAGTTCGTTCGGGCGCAGCGTTGCGAGGTCGAGGACGGCGAGCCGATGGCCGTCGACGTGTTGGTCGTCGTCCAGGTTCAGTGCACCGATCGCGGTCGCCGGGTCGGCCTTGTCCGCGCTCCGCCAGCCGATCCGGTCGGAGCGGTGCGACAGCCCCAGCGAGCCGGCGATCAGAAAGGTCACCAGCAACGCGACCACCGCGGTCGCCCCCAGCGCGGCGAGGTTGGCCGCGCGCCCACCAGGACCCGGCCGCCGCACGAACCGCAGTCCGAGATCCGTCATCGGATTCATCGCGCAACCCCCACGCCCTCGCTGACCCGACCGTCGACGATGTGCAACGTGCGGTGGCAGCGAGCGGCGACCGCGTTGTCGTGCGTGACAACAACCACCGCAGCACCGCGGTACGTCGCCGCGCCGATCAGCAGGTCGATCACCTGGGACCCGGTGGCCGCGTCGAGCGCACCCGTAGGCTCGTCGGCGAACACCACCTGGGGCTCGCCGACCAGCGCCCGCGCGATCGCGACCCGCTGCGCCTGCCCACCCGAGAGCTCGCCGGGACGACGACCGGCTTCCGCCGCGAGCCCGACCTGCGCGAGCGTCGTCCGCGCACGGCCGATCGCGTCGCGGCGGCTGAGGCCGTCGACCATCAGCGGCAGCGCGACGTTCTCGTCCGCGGGCAGTTCCGCGAGCAACTGGTTGTCCTGGAAGACGAAGCCGAGCCGGCGCCGGCGCAGTACCGTCCGGGCGGCGTCGTTCAGCTGGTCGACGCGCTCGCCACCCAGCCACACCTCGCCCTGATCGGGCGTGAGGATGCCGGCCAGCACGTGCAGCAGCGTCGTCTTGCCGTTGCCGCTCGGGCCCATCACCGCGAGCGCCTCACCGGACCGCACCGCGACGTCGACCCCGGCGAGACCGACGACATTGCCGTAGTACTTGACCAGGCCGTGACCACTCAACACGACCTGCGACTGGGGACTCTGGAAGTTCATACCGCAGAGCCTTTCGCGGACGGCGCCCGCGATCGTCGGCCCGTGGACCGGTCTTCAGATCGTCTTCCGGCGCCCTTCGGCGATCCGGCGTACGACTTGAGTCGTACGTCAGTCGGTCCGGAAAGCCGACGGATAGGCGTCGCGGTAGCTCGGGATCGTGCCGGTCGGGGTCTCGACCGACTCGGCGTTCAGCATCGCGTGCACGATCGCGCGGGTCAGCGTCCGGGCGCCGGCGGCGTAAACCGTCTCCAGCCGCGCGAGTGCGGTCGGGTCAGTGACGCTCAGCCGGGGCCGGTCGTCGTCGGGCGCCCGGGTCGACAGCGCGAACAGGCTGTCGCCGTCGACGAGGGTGTGGATCGGATCGATCGCCCGCGCAAGCCCGTCGTGCGCGATCATCGCCATCCGCTTCGTCGCCGCCTTGTCCAGCGGTACGTCGGTGGCGAGGACGGCAATCACGGTGTTCATCGACGGCCCCGGGACGAGGTTGCGGCCAGGTGCTGCCGGCGGCGGCTCGGTCGGAGTCCGGAGGTGCGCGAACTCGTCGCCCAGCCCGAGGCGGGCGCCGTACAGGTTGCCGCCGGCGTCGACCGTGGAGCCGGCCGCGTTCACGATCACCAGCGCGCCGACCGTCGTACCGTCGTCGAGCCGGACGCTGGCCGAGCCGACACCACCTTTCAGCGAGCCGGCCCGTGCGCCGGCACCGGCACCGTGGTTGCCCAGGGCAACCGGACCGTCGGCAGCGACGGCGATCGCGTCCGCTCCCCAGGACGGCTCCGGGCGGGCCTTGAAGTCGCCGCCACGCGCTAGGTCGAAGATCACCGCGGTCGGCACGATCGGCACCACGTCGTACTCGCCCGGCCCGACCCGGACGCCCTCGCCGCGCTCCTCCAGCCAGCGCATCACGCTGCCCGCGGTGTCGAGGCCGAACGCGCTCCCGCCGGTCAGGACAATCGCGTTCGCGCCGCCGTTCGAGTTCACCGGCGACAGTAGATCGGTCTCCCGCGTTCCGGGCGCGCCGCCGCGGACATCGACCGCGGCGACAGCGGTCGCCGGCACGTGGATCACCGTGGTTCCGGTCAGGTACGGCGGGTCGACGCGCTCGACCTGACCGACCAGGATTCCAGGGACATCGGTAATCGCGTTGTGCGGACCAGGCTCCATACCGATGATCCTTTCACGCCGAAATCCGGTTGCGGCGAGCGTTAGCGTGAAACGCATGAACGCCGATCAGCTCTGTGGTCTGCTGGCCGAACCGTCGAGGTTGCGGACGTACTCCGCGATCGTCCTCGGCGCCACCACTCCCGAGCAGGTTGCCGGGAGCACCGGGCTGCCGGCGCCGGTCGTGGTGAAGGCGTTGCAGCGGCTGACCAAGGGCGGGCTGATCGAGGCGAGCCGGGACGGGTTCAGCGCGGACGAGGGCGCGTTCAAGGACGCCGTCCGCGAGAGCCGGCCGGAGTGGGTGCCGCTCGATCCGGATCCGGCGCGCGACGCCGTACTCAAGGGATTCATCCGGGACGGGCGGCTGACGCACTTCCCGACGTTCCCGGAGAAGCTGCGGATCGTGCTCGAGTACGTCGTGCAGGGCTTCGAGGTGGGCCGCGACTATCCGGAGCCCGAGGTCAACGAGATCCTGAACCGCTGGCATCCCGACCACGCCGCGCTCCGTCGCGAACTCGTCGACGCGCGGCTGCTGCAGCGCGAGAACAGCGTCTACACGCGGGTCAGGTGAGGCGGCGGGCCGGCATGTCCTGGCGGGGCTTCTCGTTGGGCGCGATCCGGATCCGCGTGTCGAGGACGGTGGCGCCCTCGGCCGCGACCAGAACCGAGCGGAGGTCCAGTCGCACGACTTCCTCCAAGTCGAGCGTCAGCCGGGACACCCGGTGCAGCAGGTCCTCGATCGCGGAGATGTCGACCGGGTCCGACCCGCGGTAGCCGTACAGCAGCGGCGCCGCCTTCACCTCGCGCACCATCTCCGCGGCGTCCCGCGTGGTCAACGGCGGCATCCGGTACGACCGATCGCCCAGCAGGTCCGTCGCGACCCCGGAGAGACCGAACGTCACCACCGGCCCGAACGACACGTCCTCGATCGTCGAGATCACCACCGGCACCCCCGGCGGCGCCATCTTCTGTACGACGAACTGCGCGCGCCCCGGGTCCGACGCGACACCGAACGTCCGCGTCATCTCCGCCCACGCGGCCCGCATGTCGTCCTCGTCGTGGATGTGCCGCCAGATGTCGGCGAGATCCGGGCGCATCCGCCACTGCTCCGCGGTCGCCTTCAGGATGACCTCGAACCCGAGATCCGCGGCCCGGTCGACCGCCTCGTCGGCGCTGAGCACCGGGAACGCCGGCAGCACCGAGATGTCGTAGAAGCCGAGCAGCCGCTGCTTGTCGGCGTCGTCCAGGTCCGCGCCGGACGGGTGCCGCTGCAGGAACTCCGCGACGAAGTCCTCTCCCCCGGCGGTGTCCACGTTCGGCAGGTCCGGGATCCGGCTGTCCGAGCGGCGCCGCCACTCGGCGTACTGCGTGGCCTTCGCGAGGGCGCCGACGGCGTACTGCGGGTTGAGGAAGGACGGGATCGAGCCACGGGCCGCGCCGCCGTCCTCGTCCGGGACCTGCAGTTCCTCGGGCACGCTGCGCGAGGCGAGGAACGTCGACACCACCGGCTTGTCCGAACCGGCGGCCGCCGCGGCCAGCACCTGGGCGATCTCACCCCCGCTGGACTGCACCGGCGGCGTGTAGATCACGACGACCGAGTGCACCTTCTCGTCAGCGAACACCTCGGACAGCGCGAGGCCGAAGTCCGACGCGGTCGCGTCCGCGCTCAGGTTCCGCGGCTCGCCGGCCACGTCGAGGCCGCAGCCCGCCATCGTGTCGAGGGCGAGCAGCGTCAGCGCGTCCGAGTTCGAGACGATCGCCACCCGGCGGCCCTTCGGCAGCGGCTGGTGCGCGAGCAACTGTGCGACGTCGAACAGCTCGCCGGTGGTGTCCACCCCGATCAGGCCGCTCTGCCGGAACATCGACTCGATGGTTGCGGGCGGCAACTGGCTGCGCCGGACCAACTGCCCGACCGGGACGCCCTGCGTGGCCCGTCCGGACTTCAGCGCGATCACCGGCTTCCGCCCGGCCAGCCGCCGCGACACCCGACTGAACTTCCGCGGGTTGCCGAGCGACTCCAGGTAGAGCAGGACGACCTCGGTCGCCTCGTCGGAGTACCAGAACTGCATCAGGTCGTTGCCGGACACGTCCGCCCGGTTGCCGGCCGAGACGAAACTCGACAGCCCCAGGCCACGACCGACCATGTCCGCCAGGATCGGTACGCCGAGCGCGCCGGACTGGCAGAAGAACGCGACCCGCCCCTTGCTCGGCATCAGCGGCGAGAGCGTGGCGTTCAGCGACACCCCGGTGGCGGTGTTGATCAGCCCGAGCGCGTTCGGCCCGATCACCCGCATCCCGTACGAGCGCGCCAGACCCACGAGGTACCGCTGCCGTTTCCGGCCCTCGTCGCCGATCTCGGCGAACCCGCTGGACACCACGACCAGCCCCCGGACACCCTTCGCGGCGCAGTCCAGGACCACGTCCGCGACCATCTCCGCCTTCACCGCAACCACGGCCAGGTCGACCGTGTCGTCGACCTCCCGGATCGTCGGGTACGCCGGAACGCCCTCGATCTCGTCAGCTTTGGTGTCGGTGTTCACGGCGTACAACCGGCCCGGGAAGCCACCGTCGCGGAGGTTGCGCAGCAGCGCGTTGCCGATCGTGCCCTCGCGCCGGCTGGCGCCGATCACCGCGACCGACGCCGGCGACAGCAGCCGCGCGATCGAGAGCGCCTCGGAGCGCTGCTCGCGGGCCTGCATCACGCCGAACGAGGTGTCGGTGGGCGCGATGTCGAACTCGACCATGATCACGCCGTCCTCGAACTCCCGGGCGACCTTGTACCCGGCCTCGGTGAAGACCGTGATCATCTTCCGGTTGTCCGGCAGCACCTCGGCGACGAACCGGTGGATGCCGTGCTCCCGGGCCGCCTGCGCCAGGTGCTCGAGCAGCAACTGGCCCAGACCGCGCCCCTGGTGCGCGTCCTCGATCAGGAACGCGACCTCCGCCGTCCCGCGGCCGGTGCGCTCGTACCGGCCGACGCCGATCATCTCGTCGCCGACCGTGACGATCAGCGCGGAGCGGTCGCTGTAGTCGACCTGCGTGAACCGCGCCACATCACGCTCGGACAGTTGCGGGTACGGGGCGAAGAAGCGGTAGTACTTCGACTGTTCGGACACCCGGGCGTAGAACGCGACCAGCAGCCCGGCGTCGGCCGGTGTGATCGGGCGCAGGTGCGCGGTCGCGCCGTCCCGCAGGACGACGTCCGCCTCGTACTCCGCCGGGTAGCTCTCCGGCAGTTCGTGGTCATACTGGTCCGGCACCTGGCAAGCGTACTCAAACCGGCACCCGGGAGGTCGTGAATTGTTCGAGCGGATCGCCCCGGTGCTGGTGTTCCTGATCGCCGTGACCGTGATCGCCGAGCTGGCCGACCAGGCCAAGGTGTTCGACGTCGCGGCGCGAGAGGCCGCCCATCTCGCCCGCGGCCGGGTCTGGCGGCTGTGGCTCCTGGTCGTCGCGCTCGCCACCGGTCTGACGATCGTGCTGTCCCTCGACACCTGTGCGGTGCTGCTCACCCCCGTCGTCCTGTCGATGGCCCGGCAGCTGGACATCCCGCCGAAGCTGTTCGCTTTCACGACGGTCTGGCTGGCCGGTACGGCGTCACTCCTGCTACCGGTCTCGAACCTGACGAACCTGCTCGCCCAGCACCCGTTCCGCCAGTTCGACGTCAGCTACATCTCGGTCAGCTGGCGCCCGGCGATCGCCGCGATCGTCATCACCGTCGCCGTCCTCGCGGCGCTCTTCGCTCGCGACCTGAATCGCACCTACCGGATGCCGCCGACACCGGCGGTCGAGGACAAGGTGCTGTTCTGGGGATCGGCGGGTGTCTGCGTACTGCTGGGGCCTGCCTTCGTGTCGGGTGTCGAGGTCGCGATTCCGGCGAGTATCGGTGCGATCGTCCTGGTCGTCCTGTTCGCGATCCGGCGGCGCAGCGCGCTGCGGTGGTCACTGATCCCGTACAAGCTGGTCATCACCGTGATCGTGCTGTTCACCGTGGTCGGCTTCCTCAGTGCCCACGGTCTGGAGGATCTGCTGCGCCGGATCGCCGGTACGACGTCCGACCTGCGCCTCAGCTTCACCGCGGCGGTCGGCGCCAATCTGTTCGACAACCTCCCGGCGTACCTCGCCATGGAGCCGGTCGCCCAGAACTCACCACACCGCATGCTCGCGCTGCTCATCGGCGTCAACTGCGGCTGCCTCCTCACGCTCTGGGGCTCCCTCGCGACCCTCCTCTGGCGAGCCCGCTGCGACGCCGCCCGCGTGGACATCACCTGGTGGTCGTTCCTCTGGCGGGGCCTGATCCTCACCCCGCTGGTCGTCACGGGCGCCGTCCTCGCACTGTGACGCTGACTGTGACGCTGCGGGCCGGAGTGGCCGGTTTACCGATCGGTAGTGGCTGGGCAAAGATGCGGGCATGAGCTCATCGGACAGCACGGAGCAGAGCACCTCGGACGTGACGCGGGAGTTCCGGGCGGCGCGTGACTTCCTGGTCGCGCACCGGGACGACTACGAGACGGCGTACCGGGACTTCAGTTGGCCGGCGTTCGAGCGGTTCAACTGGGCACGGGACTGGTTCGACGCGCTCGCGGTCGAGCAGCCCGAGGTGTCCGCGCTGACCATCGTCGAGGAGGACGGCGAGGTGAACTCCCGGACGTACGCCGAGATGGCCCAGCGGTCCCGCAAGGTGGCCGGCTGGCTCACGACGGCGGGTCTGAAACCGGGCGACCGCGTGCTGATCGTGCTGGGCAACCAGGTCGAGCTGTGGGAGACCATGCTCGGCTGTATCCGGGCCGGCGCCGTGATGATCCCGGCGACCACCCTGCTGACCGACGCCGACCTCGCCGACCGCATCTCCCGCGGCAACGTCCGCGCGGTCGTCACCAGCGGGGCCGACGCACCCCGGTACGCCGGGATCGCGGACCACTGCATCCGTGTCGCGGTCGGTGAACCGGCCGAAGGCTGGCTGCACTACGCCGACGCCGAGTCGTATGACGGCGACGTACCAGAGGTCGACACGGCAGCCGACGACTCGCTGCTGCTCTACTTCACCTCGGGGACGACGAGTCAGCCGAAGCTCGTCGAGCACACGCAGGTCAGCTACCCGCTGGGGCACCTCTCGACGATGTACTGGATCGGCCTGCAGCCCGGCGACGTCCACCTGAACGTGTCGTCACCCGGCTGGGCGAAGCACTCCTGGAGCAACGTGTTCGCCCCGTGGAACGCGGGCGCGACCGTCTTCCTGTACAACTACACCCGCTTCAACGCCGACAAGATGCTGAAGGTCCTCCAGCAGTACGGCGTGACCACGTTCTGCGCTCCGCCGACGGTCTGGCGGATGCTGATCCAGGCCGACCTGTCCGCGGTCGAGGTCCGGATCCGGGAGTGCATCTCGGCCGGTGAACCGCTGAACCCCGAGGTGATCGAGCAGGTCCGAACCGCGTGGAACATCACCATCCGCGACGGGTACGGCCAGACCGAGACGACGGCCCAGATCGGCAACCCGCCGGGGCAGCCGGTGAAGCTCGGTTCGATGGGCCGCCCGCTGCCGGGGTACAGCATCGCGCTGATCGACCCGTCGACCGACGAGATCGGTGACGACGGCGAGATCTGCATCGAGCTCGCCCCGGCGCCGGTCCCGCTGATGCGCGGCTACCGCGACGCGCAGGAGCTCACCGACGAGGTGATGCGGAACGGGTACTACCACACCGGTGACGTCGCGAGCCGCGACGAGGACGGCTACATCACGTACGTCGGGCGCTCGGACGACGTGTTCAAGGCGAGTGACTACCGGATCTCCCCGTTCGAACTCGAGTCGGTCCTGATCGAGCACCCGGCGGTCGCCGAGGCAGCCGTCGTCCCGTCGCCGGACCCGGTGCGGCTCGCCGTACCCAAGGCGTACGTCGTCCTCGCGGCCGGTCACGAACCGTCGCGGGAACTAGCCGGGGAGATCCTGGCGTTCTGCCGCGAGCACCTGGCGCCGTACAAGCGGATCCGGCGGATCGAGTTCGCGGAGCTGCCGAAGACGATCTCCGGGAAGATCCGCCGGGTCGAGCTGCGCGCCGACGAGGCGGCCAAGGTGGAGAGCGGATCGGGCGGCGGGCTGACGTACGACGAGGCGGACTTCAAGTAAGCACCGATGTCGTTCCACACCGGGCTCGGCTGGGCCGCTGTCGTCGTCCTGCCGTTGCTGATCGCGATCGGGGTCGGAGCGTCGCACTACGCGGGGCTCCGGCACGACAAGGGGATCGTCACCGCGGCGTTGCGTGCGGTCGTGCAGCTGGCGGCTGTCGGTGCCGTCGTCGGGGTGGCGTTGCGGTACACCGCCGGCGCGATCGCGTTCGTCCTGCTCATGTTCGTGGTCGCGACCGTGACGAGCACGCGGCGGCTCCACCAGACCGCCGCCATCCCGGGCCAGTGGGCGTACTGCGCGGCCGCGATCGGGACCGGAGCGTTCACGGTCCTGCTGCTGCTGATCGTGCCCGGGGTCGTGCCGCGGAACCCGGCGAGCATCCTGCCGATGGGCGGGATCATCGTCGGCGGCGCGATGACCGCCACCACCCTCGCCGGCCGCCGCGTGCTGAGCGAGTACCAGACCCGGTACGGCGAGTTCGAGGCCGGACTGTCGATCGGGCTGCTGCAGCCTGACGCGTTCAAACTCGTCGCCGGACCGGTCGCAGGTGACGCGCTGCTGCCGGCGCTCGATCAGACCCGGACCGTCGGGCTGGTCACGCTACCCGGCGCGTTCGTCGGCATGGTGCTCGGCGGCGCCTCCCCGACCCAGGCGGCCGCGCTGCAACTCGTCGTACTGATCGGACTGGTCGCCGCGGAAGCCATCGCCATCCTGGTCCTCACCGAGTTGCTGTCACGGTCGAAGCTTCCGGACGGGCGTAGCGTGTCCCCATGAGCGACGACAAGAGCATCTTCAGCCGGATCGACGACCTGGTCGCCGAGGAGCATGAGCTCCGGACCAAGCACGCGGGCGGGCAGGTCGACAACGCCGACGAGAAGGACCGGCTCAAGGCCCTCGAGGTCGAGCTGGACCAGTGCTGGGACCTGCTCCGGCAGCGCCGCGCCAAGCGGGAGTTCGGCGAGAACCCCGACGACGCGCAGTCCCGGTCGGCCGACACGGTCGAGGGATACCTGAACTAGACCGTGCACTGGTGGTGGCCGTTCGGGGTGCTTACCCGGTCGGTCCGAGACGGCCCCACTCGATCGCTGGGCAGTGGTCCATCACCATCGTCAGACCTGCGGCCGTCGTTCGCGTGTAGGCGTCCTGATCCACGACATCGAGCTGGAACCACACCGCCTTCGCGTTGATGCCCACCGCCTGGTCCGCGATGTCGCCGGCCAGGTCGGAGCGGACGAACACGTCCACACAGTCGACCGCGAACGGGATGTCCGCGAGGGCGGCGTACCCCTTCTCGCCGTGCACCGTCTCAGCGGACGGGTGCACCGGCACGATCCGCTTCCCGTGACCCTGCAGGAACCGCGCCACGCCGTACGCGGCCCGGTCGGTGTTGTTCGACAACCCGACCACGGCCCACGTCTCGCACTCGGCCAGGATCTTCCGGATCGCCTCGTCCATGATCAACCTCTCAGATAAGTCAGTACGGCGGACACGCGCCGGTCCCGCCCGTCGTCCAGCCGCAGCTTCGCGAAGATGTTGCCGACGTGCTTGCGAACGGCCGCCTCGCTCACCACCAATTGTTCCGCGATCGACCCGTTCACCCGACCCTCCGCCATCAACGCGAGCACCTCGAGTTCGCGGGGCGTGAGCGCCGCGAGTGGACCGTCGTTACGGCGCCGCGCGAGCAGCTGGCGCACCACCTCGGGGTCCACCACCGTGCCGCCGTCGGCGACCCGGTCCAGCGACTCGAGGAACTCGGTCACGTGCCCGACCCGGTCCTTCAGCAGGTACCCGATCCCGCCGGTCGTTGTCTCCAGCAACGACGAGAGGTACGCGTCGGCGACGTACTGGGACAGCACCAGGATCCCGATCGCCGGCTGCTCGGCGCGGATCGCGGCCGCGGCCCGGAGCCCTTCGTCACTGTGCCCGGGCGGCATCCGGACATCGGTGATCACCACGTCCGGCGGCTCCTTGCGGACCACCGCGAGCAGCGTGTCCGCGTCCCCGACGGAGTCCCGTACGTCGTGCCCGGCGCGATCCAGGATGCTCGCCAGTCCCTCGCGCAGCAGCAGCGAGTCTTCCGCGAGCACGATACTCAGTCGCCGAGTCGGCACGGGCACTCCATCCTCAGTCGGGTCGGCCCACCGGGTGGGCTGTCGACGTCGAGTGTGCCTCCCAACGCGTCCAATCGCGTCACCAGCCCGGTCAGACCGGTTCCCGCACCCAGTGTCGCGCCGCCGATGCCGTCGTCCTGCACGGTGATGACGAGCCGCTCCCGATCGACCCACCCCGAGACCTCGCACTGCGACGCCTGCGCGTGCTTGGCGACGTTCGCGAGCGCCTCACTCACGACGAAGTACGCCGCGGCCTCGATCGGCGCAGGCAGTCGCGCCGGAACGGTCAGCTGCACCGTCACCGGAAGCGGCATC
Source organism: Kribbella sp. NPDC054772 (assembly GCF_053611945.1). Classification (NCBI taxonomy): domain Bacteria; kingdom Bacillati; phylum Actinomycetota; class Actinomycetes; order Propionibacteriales; family Kribbellaceae; genus Kribbella; species Kribbella sp. NPDC054772. Next base: position 106,996 of record NZ_JBSHBJ010000023.1, read on the forward strand.
CGGTCAGCGACCTCCCGGACGGCGGCCTCCAGCCCGTGATCGATCAGCACCCGTGGATGGATGCCCCGCACGGCAGCGCGCAGATCGGCCAGTGCCGCCTCGGCCTCGGCGTGCGCCTTCACCACCATGCGCCGTCCCTCGCCCTCCGGCAGATCCAGCTCCGCCAGCCCGAGCGTCATCGTGAGCCCGACAAGCCGCTGCTGTACGCCGTCGTGCAGGTGCCGCTCGATCCGCGCGCGCTCCGTCTCGAACGCGTCGACCAGATCGAGCCGGGAACGTCGCAGCTCGGCCAAGTTGCGCTGCAGCTCTTCCTGACGCGGTCCGAGCATCGCCTTCGCGAGTGAGGCCTCGGCGCCCGCGAGGACGCCGAGCAGGTACGAACTGACCGCGTAGAACACCGGCCCGAACAACACCAGGAAGACAAGTCCCTCCCGCGCCGTGTTCAGCGTCCACGGCCCCATCCCCATCTCGTCGCCGTCGGCGATCACCGGCGCCGCGAGCGTCGTCAGCAGGACGGTCGCGCTGATTCCCGCGAACAAGGCGCTCAGCGGCCAGACAAACACCCCGAGCACGAAGCCGTACCCGAGCGCCCGCATCGACGCCTGCTCGCGGCGGCGGAACGTGAGGCGTTGCCGGAGCGGCAGCCCGATCGGCAGTGCCGCGTGCGGGCTGCTGATGCCGTCCACCAGCATCATCCCGGCGCGCCGTCGCTCCGCCCACCCGATGGCGGCGCCGATCAGCGGGAACGCGGTCAGCATCAGGATCCCGATCAGGATCGGGCTCAGCACCGCGCTCAACGCAGCCAGTCCCACCAGCACCGCGATCGACGCCGCACCCATCGGCACCGACGTGAAGAGATACGCGTAGCTCCGCCACGGCCACGACGAAATCAGGTACCGCGGCGACGCGAGCGCCGTCCACACGGTCATGGGGCCTCCCGGCCTGGACTGAGGAGCGCAGGGAGCGAAGCGACTGGAGCGACGAGGGAAGGCCGGGAGTCACAGCCGCGTGACCCGCCGCGCCGGAGGCGCGGCATCAGTGCTGTCATGGAAGGTCTCCTCACGAAGGTGGGCGGCCCCGAGAGGGGAGACCGTAACCGAGGTGCGACTGAGTCGCCTAGGGGTTGTCAGGCATTGCTTCGAAGTTCCTCACCGACCGCGTGCATATGGCGCAACCCCATTCGGTACGAATCGATCAAACCCGTTGAAACGTAGGGCATTCCGATCTTCTCGCAGTACGCCCGGACGATCGGCTGGGCGAAGCGAAGGTTGGCGCGCGGCATGCTCGGGAAGAGGTGGTGCTCGATCTGGTAGTTGAGCCCGCCCATCATCCAGTCGGTCACCAGACCGCCGTTCACGTTGCGGGAGGTCAGCACCTGCTTCTCCAGGTGCCCCCAGTTGCTGTCGGCCTCGGGCATCTCCATGCCCTTGTGGTTCGGCGCGAACACACTGCCGAGGTGCAGCCCGAAGATCATGTGGTGCACGACCGCGAACACCAGCGCCTGGCCCGGCGACAGGATCAGGAACAGCGCGGTGAAGTACAGCACCAGGTGGGCGGCCATCAGGCCGAGCTCGACGCGCTGCTCGCGGCGCCGGGCGAGCAGGAACCGGATGCTCGAGACCTTGAGGTTGAAGCCTTCCAGCGTGAGCAGCGGGAAGAAGATCCGCGCCTGGTTGCGGGTCAGCCAGCCTTCGAGACCCTTGCGGCCGGATGCCTGCTCGAGGGTCCAGACCAGTACGCCCTCGCCGACGTCCGGGTCCTTGTCGGTGTGGTTCGGGTTCGCGTGGTGGCGGTTGTGCTTGTCGTTCCACCAGGCGTAGCTCATACCGAGCAGGAGGTTGCCGTGCAGCATGCCGACCCAGTCGTGCAGCCGGCGCGAACTGGCGATCTGCTGGTGACCGGCGTCGTGCCCGAAGAACGCCGCCCGGGTGGTCAGGATCCCGAGCGGCAGGGCGAGCAGGACCACCCACCAGGAGGCCCCGATCGCGGCGATCGCGGCCCAGGTGATCGCCATCAGAGTCACGTTGATACCGATCGCCATCGCGTAGGCCGCGGTCCGGCGCTCCAGTAGTCCGGCAGCCTTGATCTCGCGCAACAGCGGGGAGAAATCGGAGCGGCGGGTAGCAACAGGTGACGCGATCGGCTGAGCCATCAGGGTCCTCGTCTCGGGTGCGGTGGGAGGCCTGGGCGTACAGCCGCGGCCAACGTACAGCATCAAGTCTCGATCGCATAACGGCGCGACACACGAGTGCTACCACCCGGATCCACCGGGGGTCAGCGCCCGGGACAAAGGGGGGATAACTCCACTGCCCCGGGCCTCACGCTCGGTCATGATGGACGCATGACCACCGTCGCCGTCACCGAGGCACCGCCACCGATGCGGTACCCGAAGCTCGCCCAGCCGTGGGTCGCGCTGTTCCTCGCGATCCTGGCCGAGATCGGGATCGCCTTCTTCGTGCTGTCCGTGGTGGCCGTGCCGCTGATCGTGGTCTGGGTCGGGATCCCGATGCTGCTGGTGTTCGTCCCGGCGACCCGCTGGTTCGCGAACTGCCACCGCACGATGCTGGCCGGCTTCCTCGGCGAGCGCATCCCGCGGCCGTACAAGAAGCCCCCGCTGCCCGGCACGCTGATGCGGATCCGGACGATCATGACCGACCCGCAGACCTGGCGGGACATCGTCTGGCTGCTGGTGAACGCGGTCTTCGGGTTCACGCTCTGCCTGCTGAGCGCGGTGCTGTTCTTCGCGATGGCGTTCTACCTGGTCTACCCGCTGCTCGTCGGCGTCACCCCCGAGGGGGTGTTCACCGAGCCGTTCGGCGGCCTGTTCACGGTGAACTTCTGGACCAGCTTCCTGCTGATGCCGGTTGCGCTGATCGCGTTCCTGATCTGGACGGCGGCCGGCGAGCGGCTGCTCAAGGCGAACGCTTTCCTGGCCCGCTCGCTGCTCGGCCCGACCGAGAGCGCCAAGCTGGCGATGCGGGTCCGCGAGCTGGCCGAGTCCCGCGCCGAGACCGTCGACACCCAGGCGGCCGAACTGCGCCGGATCGAGCGCGACCTGCACGACGGCGCCCAGGCCCGCCTGGCCGCCCTGAGCATGAACCTCGGCATGGCCGAGGAGATGGTGGCCCGCGACCCGGCCCAGGCCGCGGCGCTGCTCACCGAGGCCCGGGAGTCCGCAAGTACGGCTCTGTCCGAGCTGCGTGACCTGGTCCGCGGGATCCACCCGCCGGTGCTCGCCGACCGCGGGCTGGAGGGGGCGGTCAAGGCGCTCGCGCTGACCTGCCCGTTCAAGGTCGACGTCACCTTCGACGTACCGGGCCGGCCGGCGGCGCCGGTGGAGTCCGCGGCGTACTTCGCGGTCGCCGAGTGTCTCGCCAACGCGGTCAAGTACTCGGCCGCCACGAACGCCTGGATCCAGATCACCCACGAGGACGAGAAGCTGCACATGATCGTCGGCGACGACGGGGTGGGAGGTGCGCTCGTGAAGCCCGGTGGCGGTCTGTACGGTATCGAGCGGCGGCTGGCCGCCTTCGACGGTACGTTGACCGTGGTGAGCCCGAGCGCCGGGCCGACCACCGTGATCATGGAGCTGCCTTGCGAGTCCTCATCGCTGAAGACAACGCCCTCCTCAGGGACGGCCTGATCCGCCTGCTGGAGGCGCACGACTTCGAGGTCGTCGAGGCGGTCGACAACGGGCCCCGGCTGGTGCCCGCACTGGTGGAGCACCGGCCGGACGTTGCGGTGGTCGACGTACGGATGCCACCGACGTTCACCGACGAGGGCCTGCGGGCCGCGATCGAGGCCCGCAGCCAGATCCCGGGCCTCCCGATCCTGGTGCTTTCGCAGTACGTCGAGCAGCTCTATGCGCGCGAGCTCCTCACCGGGGGTGGCGGTGGCGTCGGGTACCTGCTGAAGGACCGCGTCTCGAATGTCGCCGAGTTCCTGGACGGCGTTCGCCGGGTGGCCGGCGGCGGTACGGCGATGGACCCGGACGTGATCGGTCAGCTCCTGGCGCGCAGTACCAGGGACTCGCCGATCAGCCGGCTGACCCCGCGGGAGTCCGAGGTCCTCGGGCTGATGGCCGAAGGACGCTCGAACGCCGCGATCGCCGGTGCGCTGTTCGTCACCGAGAAGGCGGTCAGCAAGCACACCAACAACATCTTCGCCAAGCTCGACCTGCCGCCGTCCGAGGACGACAACCGCCGGGTGATGGCCGTCCTCACGTACTTGTCGTCCCGCTGACCTGGGCCCGTCCTCAGGGACGGATGCGGCTGAGGAACTCGCGGGTGCGGGGCTCGCGCGGGGTCTCCAGCACCTGCGCGGGCGGGCCGATCTCCAGCGGGCGGCCGTGGTGCAGGAAGCAGACCCGGTCGGCGACCTCGCGGGCGAAGGCCATCTCGTGGGTGCAGATCAGCATCGTCATACCCTCGGACTTCAGTTCGCGCAGTAGGTCGAGGACCTCGCCGACGAGTTCCGGGTCGAGCGCCGACGTGACCTCGTCGAGCAGCATCAGCTGCGGCGAGTTGACCATCGCCCGGGCGATCGCGGCGCGTTGCTGCTGCCCGCCCGAGAGCTCGTCGGGTTTCGCGCCGGCCTTGTCGGCGAGCCCGACGCGCGCAAGCATCTGGAGCGCGCGGGCCCGTGCGACATCCCGCGGTACCCGATGCACCCGGATCGGCGCGAGCGTGATGTTGTCCAGCACGGTCAGGTGCGGGAACAGGTTGTACGACTGGAACACGATCCCGATCCCGGACCGTACCTTGTCCGCATCGGCCCGCGGATCCGTGATGTCCACGCCGGCCAGCTCGACGACGCCGTCGTCCACGGTCTCAAGTAGGTTCACACAGCGCAGCAGCGTCGACTTCCCGGATCCCGAGGCGCCGATCAGTACGACGCACTCGCCCGCCTCGACGTCCAGGTCGAACCCGTCCAGTACGACGTTCTCGCCGTACGACTTGCGCACTCCACGGAGACTGAGCAGGGTCACACCGGTCCACCTCCCCCGCCGTACCAACCTTGGCGGCGCGCGACGTAATCGGTCAGCCGGGTCAGCGGGATCGTCAGCGCGACGAACAGCAGCCCGGCCACGACGTACGGCGTGAAGTTGAAGTCCTCGGCCGTCTCCAACTGGGCGGCGCGGATCGCGTCGATCACGCCGAGCACTGCGATCAGGCCCGAGTCCTTCTGCAGACTCACGAAGTCGTTCAGCAGCGGCGGCAGCACGCGCCGGACCGCTTGCGGAAGTACGACGAAGCGCAGCGTCTGGCGATGGGACAGCCCGAGCGAGCGCGCGGCTGCCCGTTGCGACGGATGCACCGACTCGATGCCGGCCCGGAACACCTCGGCGACGTACGACGAATAGGTCAGCACCAGCGCGGCGCCACCCCAGATCACCGCCTGGTTCGGCAGGCCGCGCAACTGCAGAGCCGGTACGCCGAAGCCGAGCAGGAAGATCACCAGCAGCAACGGCAGCCCGCGGAACACGTCCGTGTACGCCGCCGCGAACACCCGCAGCGGGAAGAAGATCGGCCCGCGCAACGTCCGCATGACTGCCAGCGTCAAGCCGAAGACGACGATCAGGACCGCGCAGACCAGCATCACACGGATGTTCAGCCAGAGGCCCTGGGCAACGACCGGGAGCGCCTCCCAGCCGCGGTGGACGTCGAAGAACGTCGCCCGGACCCGCGGCCAGCCGGGCGTCGAACCGATGCCGACGACAACCAGCGCGAGCAGCACCACCGAGCTCACCACGGCGATCAGGGTCGATCGCCGGGCCTGCCCGCGGCGGTACGCGATCCGCTCCAACTGCAGCGCGGACGGCTGCCAATCGCTACCGAGCCCGCTGCCGGACCCGCCGCCGCGCCCGCTGTCGGGCCGGAGAGTTCGCTCGCTCACGAGAGCTCGGGTGCGCCCGACTCGGTGAGGTACTGCTTCTGCAGGTTCGCCAGCGTGCCGTCGGCCTTGAGCGCGTCGACCGCCTCGGTCACGCAGCCGGTCAGCTTCGAACCCTTCGCGAGCACGAACCCGAACTGTTCGGCCTTCCCGCTCGACGGCAGCTGACCGACGATCTTGCCGTCGTCGAGCTGCGCCCCGGTCATGTAGAACGCGGTCGGCAGATCCACCACGATGCCGTCGATCTGCTTGTTCTTCAGCGCCTGGACCGCCAAATCGTTGGTGTCGAAGACGGCCGGCGTCTGCTGCGGTTTCACCTGGTCACGCAGGGCCGTGTAACTCGTCGTACCGACCTGGGCGCCAAGCTTGGCGCCGGCGAGCTCGCCGACGGACTTGGCGTTCGCGATCTTGCTGCCCGCGGTGGTGATCACGGTCTGCCGGACGTCGTAGTACCCGGAGGAGAAGTCGACGGCCTTGCGCCGCTCCTCGGAGATCGAGACCTGGTTCACATCCAGGTCGAAGGCCTTCGGTCCGGGCGCGAACGCGGTGTTGAACTGCACCGTCTGCCACTTCACGTCCGCCTGCTCGAACCCGAGCTGCTTCGCCACCGCGTAGGTGACGGCCGACTCGTACCCCTTGCCGTTGCTCGGGTCGTTGTCACTGAACCACGGTTCGTACGCCGGTTTGTCGGTCCCGACCGTCAGTTTCCCAGCGGTCGTGACCGCCAGTTTGTCCTTGCCACAGGCATCGGCCCCCGACGGCGTCGACGCCGCGGACGAGCCGTCCTCCGGCGCACACGCCCCCAGCCCCACGACGGCCAGTACCGCCAGCCCCACCACAGCACGCGTTCTCATGCGGAGAAGACTAAGACCTTCGGCGGTACGTCGTGGGACTTAATCCAGTGTGTAGACGGAAGCGGGTGGCGAAGTAGAGCGGGTCCGCGTAGCCGACCTGGGCGGCGACGGAGGCGACCGAGCGGCTGGTGAGTTCGAGGAGGCGGGCGGCGGCGTCCAGGCGGCGGCGTTCGACGAACTGTTGCGGGCTAACGCCGAGCTGATCGCGGAACAGGTGCGCGAACCGCGACACCGACAGGTTCACGGCGCGCGCCAGCCGGGGTACGTCGAGGTTCGCGGTCAGGTCCTGGTCGACGAGCTCGATCGCGCGCAGCAGCCGGTCGTCGATCTGGACGGCCTTCGGGTTCTGGGTGTCGCACCAGAGCAGCGCCGCCTCGAGCGAGTTGGCGCTGAGCTGCTCGGCCTGCGGCAGCACGCTGTGCTGATGCCGTACGGCGTCGCGCAGGTGCTCGGCGATCCGGTCGAAGGTCGCGGTGGCGGGCCGCAGCTGAACGATGCCGGGGGCAACTTCTGGCCAGTCGAGCAGCGGCAGCCAGTCCGGTTTCGGGTTCAGGTGCGCATACAGGAACCGCCATCGGTCGCCGACCGTGGCGTAGTCGTGCAAGGTCCCCGGCCGGACCAGTGTGACGGTCCCGGGCTCGGCTGCGACATGACCGAATCGTCCCCGGCCGTCGAGCGTCTGCACCAGCAGCCAATCCGTCGTACCGCGCCGCCGAAACGTGGCGTACTCAGGGCCTTCGTCGAACTCACCGGTATCCAGGCGGCGCACCACCGGATGCGGCGACTCAGCAGGATATCGAAGGTTCACAGCTCAATAGGCTATCGCCGGACCGCACGTGCCAACAGATCCTGGAGACATGACAGTCGTAGATGTGTACCGGCAGGACGGGATCGTCCAGGTGCCGCAGCTGCTCACGCCCGCCGAGGTCGAGCAGGTCAAGAAAGCCTTCATGGACCAGGTCGCCGTCGACCTCTCGCTCGCCATCGACGACGTGCCGGAGGGCGACCCGCTGGCGAAGTACCCGCGCTTCGTGCACCCGCACCGGCGGCTCGACACCGAGGCCGGCCGGATCTCGCTCGAGCTGATGCTCGACGACCGGATCCTCGATGTCGTCCAGGCCCTGATCGGCCCGGCGCTCGGCGCCCAGTCGATGTTCTACTTCAAGCCGCCGGGCGCCCGCGGGCAGGCCCTGCACCAGGACAACATGTCGCTCCGGGCCGATCCGGAGACCTGCCTGGCCGCCTGGATCGCGATCGACGACGTCGACTCGTCGAACGGCGGCCTGGCCGTCGTACCCGGCTCGCACAAGTCCGAGTTGCTCTGCCCCGAGCCCGCCGACCTGAGCGAATCGTTCACCGGCCTCGAGGTCGCGATCCCGGACGGCATGCAGCGCGTCCAGACCCAGATGGCCGCCGGCGACGCGCTGTTCTTCCACGGCAGCGTCGTGCACGGCTCGAAGCCGAACAGTACGCCGGACCGCTTCCGGCGCGCGCTGATCTTCCACTACATCCCCGAGGACAGCGTCGAGATCGCGTCCTTCTACAACCCCCTGATCCGCCCCGACCGCCGCGAGACCGTCCTCCCCGAAGCCATCGGCGGCGGCCCCTGCGGCGACTACGCCGAGATGGAGCCGTAGCAAGCACTCATCGGTCAGAGGCGTGTCCGCTGCAGGCCGAGGTAGGCGGCGGACTTGTACTCCGGTGCGCACCGGGAACCGAGCACCTCGAGATCGGCGGCGGCCTGGACGGCGCTGACGATCTCGGGGTACGCGCGGAACAGACCGCCGCCCAGGACCACTCGGTCGATCGCGATCTCCTGACCGCGCAACGCGTCGAGCAACCCGATCACCCTCCACCAACCCCGGCGCGGCGACCAGCCACGGCAGCTCCCGGTGCTCCTCCAGCCGAACCTCGCGCGACGGCGCACCGTCGCTGACCAGGAGCGTCTGGATCGACGAGCCGCCAACCTCGACCGTAAGTGTGGGCACCGAGTCAATCTAGCTAGTTCGTGGTGGGCGGTCCTGGGGATTCTGGGGTCGTGGGCTTCGGCGCGCGTCAGCACCAGGGAGGTCGTCCGCACTCAGCGTCCCAGTGTGTGGCGTGGGTCTGGCCGGCCACGGTCCTGCCCGCGGGATCCGTCCGCGCCCGATGGCGCCGTGATCCCGGAGACCGCGGCGACCCCGGATCCCGCTACATGCTGCACCGCGGCCAGACGGGCGTCGATCGGCACGGCGTCGCGCTGCAGCTGTTCGGGGCGCGGCCGCGCCGCCGCGCGGGTCAGCGCCTCGCTGGCCATCGCCGCGACCGGCTCCTCCAGCGCCGGCTCGTGCCCCTGCAGGAACTCGAGAGTCTGGAGGAACTGCGCCATCTCGGCCGGTGTCGGCGGCCGGTTCCGCTCGTCGTTGATCGCCTGCCGGGCACCCGGCGGTTTCTCCATCGTCCCGTCGGCCTGCCGGTGGTTCTCGAACAGCACGTTGCCGTCCCGGTCGACGACATAGATGTCGTCGACGTACGCCTCCGACTCGAGCTTGTGCGCGGTCTCGGGTACGCCGTGATAGGCGGCGTCGTGCAGCCGCTGCGCCACCCACCGGCCGATACCGGTGTCGTCCTTCGCCCGTTGGTACCGCTCCGCCACGCTGAGCAGACTGTTCGCGTCGTTGGTGGCGACGTACACGACCGAGACGCGGTAGTTCTGCCGCGCGAAGCCGTCCGCCCAGTTCTTGGCGTCCGCTTCCCAGGCGAGCGACGTGCTCGCGACCACGTCGTACTGCGGATCGCGGGTGGTCAAGGCCTCCAGGCAGAGCCGCCCGAGGTGCGGCGGGAGCGACTCGAGCACGTCGCGGTGTCTGTCGAGCTTCCCGGACCGCATCAGCTGGTCGTACCGCGGGTGGGCCAGAGCGTTGTCGTCGAAGTCGTACGACGCCGTAGTGTCCTTGCCGAGAGCGGCTTGGAGGAGTTGCTGGATGGTGGACTTGGCGGCGCCGGCCTGACCGCCGATCACCACCGCCCGTGGTCGTTGGCCTGGTGGTCGTCGTGGAGGGCGTGCCGGACGGAGCTGCCGCTGACGATGCTCGATGATCGCCTCGGCCTCGGCCGGGGTCACCGTCAAACCGATCATGCGTCGAGGTCGCCGCGCAAGCGGGTCAGCAGCTCCGGGTAGGTGGCCAGGACCTCAGCACGTTCCTCGGCCGACATCGAGGAGACGCGATGGTAGGCGTCGTCCGCGCGGTCGCGATGCTCGACGAGCTCGGTACGACGAGCCTCGTCGGACTCCCGGGCGACGAGCGAGTTGTAGCACGAGGCAACCGTCTGGATCAGAGTGCGGACGCGCTCCTGCTCGATCCGTTCGACCGCGGTGAGGGGCGCGAGCGGCGCACCGCCGAGGGCCTCGGTGATGTGCTGCTGCGGGTCGTCCGGCACGCTGGCTCCTTTCGGCGGAGCCAGCCTAACGGCTCAGTTCGAGTAGTCGCGGAAACCGCGGCCGGTTTTGCGACCGAGGTAGCCGGCGGTGACGAGGTGTTCGAGCAGCGGTGCCGGGGCGAAGCCGGGCTCGCGGAACTCGAGGTACAGCGTGCGCTGGATGGCGAGCGAGACGTCCAGGCCGACCACGTCGAGCAGGGCGAACGGACCCATCGGCAGGCGGCAGCCGAGCTTCATCGCGGCGTCGATGTCGTCGACGCCGGCGTAGTGCGCCTCCAGCATCCGGACCGCGTCGTTCAGGTAAGGGAACAACAGCGCGTTCACGATGAAGCCGGCTCGGTCGCCGCAGCGCACCGGGTGCTTGCCAGCGGCAACAGCCACGCCGGCCACCGTGTCGGCGACCTCGGGCGCGGTGCTGACGGTGCTGACCACCTCGACCAACTGCATCACCGGCGCCGGGTTGAAGAAGTGCAGCCCGACCACGTCGGCCGGCCGCTTGGTCGCCATCGCCAGATCGATCACCGGCAGCGAGGACGTGGTGGTCGCGAGGATCGCGCCCGGCTTGCAGATCTCGTCGAACGTCTCGAACAGCGCCTGCTTGACGCTGAGCTCCTCGACCACGGCCTCGATCACCAGGTCGACACTCGCGAGGTCGTCGAGCTTCGCCGTACCGGTCACCCGGCGCAACGCCGCGTCGCGCTCCTCCGACGAGAGCTTGCCGCGCTGCACGCCCTTCTCCAGCGAGCGCTCCAAGACGGCGCGGACCTTGTCGACCTTCTCGGTGCCGCGGGCGACGGACAGGACGTCGTACCCCGCCTTGGCGAGGACCTCGACGATGCCGACCGCCATCGTGCCGGAGCCGACCACGCCGACCTGCTGGATCGGGCGGGTCGCCGGGCCGTCAGCCGAGACCAACGGGGTGTGCTCGTCGTCCACGACGACCGGCGAGTCGGGCGACTCGTAGGTGTAGAAACCGCGTCCGGTCTTCCGGCCGAGTAGACCGGCGGTGACCATCTGCTTCAGGATCGGCGCCGGCGCGTGCAGCCGGTTGCGACCCTGCTTGTACATCGTGTCGAGGATCTCGTACGCCGTGTCCAGACCGATCAGGTCGAGCAGCGCCAGCGGTCCCATCGGGTACCCGCAGCCGAGCCGCATCGCCGCGTCGACGTCCTCCCGGGTCGCGTACTTCGACTCGACCATGGACACCGCGTGGTTCAGGTACCCGAAGAGCAGGGCGTTCGCGATGAAGCCCGCCCGGTCGGCCGCGACCACCGGGACCTTGTCGAGACGGCGGGCCAGCGCCTGCACGTCCTCGACCACGTCCGGCTCGGTGACGACGGTCTTGATCACCTCGACGAACTCCTGCACCGGCGCCGGGTTGAAGAAGTGCATGCCGACGACGCGCCGCGGGCGCTGGGTCGCGACCGAGATCTCGGTGACCGACAACGACGAGGTGTTGGTGGCGAGGATCGCGTCCTCGCGGACGATCTTGTCCAGCGCGCCGAAGATCTCGCGCTTCAGCTCGAGCCGCTCGACGACCGCCTCGATCACCAGGTCGCAGTCCGCGAGCGCCTCCATCGAGGTGGCGAACGTGACCCGGTCGAACAGCGCCTGCTGGTCCTCGACGGACAGCTTGCCGCGCTTCACGGCCCGGTCGGTGGAGTGCTGGATGTGACCCCGGCCGCGGCTCGCGGCTTCCTCGTCACGCTCGACGCCGACCACGGTCAGCCCGTTGCGCGCGAACACCTCGGCGATCCCGGCGCCCATCGTGCCGAGACCCACCACACCCACAGTCGTCAATTCCCGAGCCATGCTGTGCACTATGCCAGTCCCGGTACTGGTCCGCCCATGAGTTGGGTCACCGGGAGGTCAAGCTCACACCGTCTCGTCGTACACGACCGGCGTCTCCATCCAGCCCTCCAGGAGCCAGAGCGGATCCGGCGCGGCCTCCAGCGCGGCCGCGATCGGGCCGGGTTTGAGGTCCCGCTCGGCGAGCCCGGTCAGCGGCAACCACACCGCGCGGTAGCTGCCTCGCTCGGAGTCGGCCGGGCTGCCCATCTCGGGGCCTTCGCCAGCGCCGAACTCGCCGCCGATGTGCTCGGCGAGGAAGTAGTGCTGCGTGCTGTCACCGAAGTGCACGACCGCGACCTCGCCGCGGATCTTCACCAGCAGCCCGAGCTCCTCGTGTGTCTCGCGCCGCGCGGCCTCGGCCGGGCTCTCCCCGTCCTCGACCTGGCCGCCGGGCAGCACGTGGTACGTCCGGCCCTCGCGCACCCGCTCGATCGCCGCGATCCCGGCCGCGGACAGCAGCACCACGCCGGCCCGGATCACGAGCGCACCGCCAGGACCTGGAACCAGGTGCCGATCCGGGAGTCGCTGCGCTCCAGGCGCTCGACCGTCCAGCCGGTCGCGGTCAGCAGCTCACGCAAGGGTTCCTCCTGCCACAGGACGAAGTGCCGGGGCAGATCGAGGTGCCGGTTCGACCACTCCTCCCCCTTGCCCTCGCGGGTGGCGAAGGCGAGCACCTTCGTCGCCCGCGCGGACCTCCGCAGTACGTCGGTAAGTTGCGCCCGGTCGAAGTGCAGGAACACCGCGCTGGAGTACACCGCGTCGTACGGGCCGCCGTAGTTGTCGGTGATCGCGTCCAACCGATCGGCGGCGTACCCGTCCGCGCGCATCATGTCGACGAACGCCTGTGCCGCGTCGGTCCGGCGGACGACGTACCCGCGGCGCTCCAGTTCCGCGGCGTCGCGGCCCGTCCCGCTGCCGAGCTCCAGTACGCGCGCTCCCGGGGCGATCCGGGCGGCGAGCAGGTCGATCAGGTCGTTGTTGGGATCCTCCGCGATCGTGGCGCGGAACTTGTCCGCGGCCCGCTCGTACGCCGCGAGCGTGACCTCGTTGTCCGAAGGGACCCGGGTCCAGCCGTCGCCGGTGTGCTCGACGATCGCCGGGAGTTTGAAGCCGAGGTTCAGGCCGAGGACGACGACCGTCTCGCCGCGGTGCAGGTCCGCGATCGACTGCAGCTCCGCGTCCGGGCGCTGGGTGAGCTCGGGAACGACGGTCAACCGTACGCCGAGGCTCTCCGCCAGGCGCGAACCGGCGGCCGCCTCGAACGGTCCGGCGTACACCTGGGCGATCCGTTCCGCGACGGCCGCGTCCTGAACGTCTCCGGGCAGCAGCAGGATCCGGGCCGGGCACATGAGGTTCATTTCGCGACGTACTCCAGCGCGTCGGCGGCGTAGTCGGGCCAGACCGCCGACTGGGCGAGCGGGATCTTCACCCACTCCTTCATCGGCCGGCCCATGCCGGGATCGAACTGCTCGACACCCGGCAGCGCGAGCGCCTGTTCGCGCGCCGCGGGCGGGAGTTTGAACGTCATCGCGTCGCCGAACATCCCGGCGAGCACCTTCTTGCCGACCTTGAGACAGGGCATGCCGAACATGCTTCCCCGCACCACGCCGGCCGACTCCAGCCCCGCCGCGACCGCGTCGTACTCGGCGATCGCCCGCTCGCTCACCTTCGGCATCATGCTCACCACCCTCCCACTCCCCCCGGTCCGTGCACTACGGTGCTTTCTCGTGCGCTTGGTGATTGCTACGTGTTCTGTCGACTACTCGGGGCGGCTGACGGCTCATTTGCCGATGGCGCCGCGGCTGCTGATGGTGAAGGCGGACGGGTCGGTGCTGATCCACGCCGACGGCGGGTCGTACAAGCCGCTGAACTGGATGTCGCCGCCGTGCAAGCTGACGGAGGAAGAGGGGGTCTGGAGCGTCACCAACAAGGCGGGTGAGGAGCTCCGGATCACGCTCGAGGAGGTGCACAGCGACACCTCGTACGAGCTCGGGACCGACCCCGGGCTGATCAAGGACGGCGTCGAGGCGCACTTGCAGGAACTGCTCGCCGAGCACGTCACCACCTTCGGCGAGGGCTGGACGCTGGTACGCCGGGAGTACCCGACCGCGATCGGCCCGGTCGACCTGCTGCTCCGGGACGCCGACGGCAAGCACGTCGCGGTCGAGATCAAGCGTCGCGGCGAGATCGACGGCGTCGAGCAGCTGACCCGGTACGTCGAGCTGCTCAACCGCGACCCGCTGCTCGCCCCGGTCCGCGGGATCTTCGCCGCGCAGCTGATCAAGCCCCAGGCCCAGTTCCTGGCCACCGACCGCGGCCTGGAGTGCCTGACGGTCGACTACGACGTCCTCCGCGGCATGGAGTCCGACGTGCTGCGCCTGTTCTAACCACTGCGCCTGTTCTAGATCCTGACAAAGCAAGGAATTTGCCCGATTTCGGGCAGATCCTTTGCCATGGACCGGGAAACGCTGCATGGTTGACGCGTGATCAGTGAGGCGGCGGCCGTGGAGCCGGTCGACGAGCTGGCCGATCAGGTCAGCCGGACGACCGGACTGTCGGCGGATGTCGCGCGGCGCGTGGTCGCCGACGTACTGGCCTATTTCACCGAGACGACCGAGGAGTACGTCCGGCGCCGGCACCGTGAGCTGCAGACCTACGGCGCCCGCAACGACGAGATCTTCGCGCGCCTCGGCACCGAGCTCCGGCACTGGCCGGTCCGCTCACCCGAACTCTCCGCCCGGCAGCTGCGACGGATCGTCTACGGCTGACGGGCCTCCTCCCGCAAAACCTACGAAGGGGCAACCACTCCATGTGCGGAATCGTCGGGTACGTCGGCACCAAGCCGGCCGCGCCCATCCTGGTGGACGGACTGGCTCGGCTCGAGTACCGCGGCTACGACTCCGCCGGGGTCGCCGTCCTCGGCTCGAGTGAGCTGAAGGTGCACAAGGACGCCGGCCGGGTCCGCGAGCTGGAGGCGTCGCTGCCCAAGCGGTTCGGCGGCAAGCTCGGCATCGGCCACACCCGATGGGCCACCCACGGCGGTCCGAGCAAGGACAACGCCCACCCGCACGCCAGCGGCAACGAGCGGATCGCCGTCGTACACAACGGCATCTTCGACAACGCCGGAGCGATCCGCACCCAGCTCGAGGACACCGGCGTCAAGCTGCGCTCCGAGACCGACACCGAGGTGCTCGCGCACCTGATCGAGCAGGCCGACGGCGACACCCTCGAGGAGAAGGTGCTGGCCGCCCTGCGCCGGATCGAGGGCACGTACGGCATCGCGGTCGTCGACCTGGACTTCCCGGACCGGATCGTCGTCGCCCGCAACGGCAGCCCGCTGATCCTCGGCATCGGCGACGGCGAGATGCACGTCGCCTCCGACGCGGCCGCGCTGATCCGCTACACCCGCCAGGTCGTCTACTTGGACGACGGCGAGCTCGCCACCGTCCGCGCCGACGGCTACCGCACCTTCACCCAGGACGCCTCGCCGACCAACAAGACCGCGAAGACGGTCGAGTGGGAGGCCGAGGAGTTCGAGCGCGGCCTGCACGAGCACTTCATGATGAAGGAGATCCACGAGCAGCCGGACGCCGTCGGCCGGGTGATCCGCGGCCGTCTGGACGAGCGCTTCCACACCGTGCACCTCGGCGGCCTGAACATGGACGCCCGCGAGGCCCGGGAAATCAAGCGGGTCAAGATCCTCGGCTGCGGCTCGGCGTACTACGCCGGTCAGATGGGCGCGCAGTTCATCGAGGAGGTCGCCCGGATCCCCGCCGACGCCGAGCCGGCGTCGGAGTTCCGCTACCGCAACCCGGTCGTCGAGCGGGACACGCTGTACGTCGCGGTCTCGCAGTCCGGTGAAACTCTGGACACCCTGGTCGCGGTGCAGGAGCTGAAGCGCAAGGGCGGTCGCGTGATCGGCCTGGTGAACGCGGTCGGCTCGAGCATCGCCCGTGAGGTCGACGGCGGTGTGTACCTGCACGCCGGCCCGGAGGTCTCGGTCGCGTCGACGAAGGCGCTGACCAACATGGCGGTCGGGTTCGCGATGCTCGGCATCCACCTCGGCCGGATCCGCGACGTCTCCCCCGCCGACGGCCGCCGGCTGATCGACGGCCTGAAGAAGCTGCCCGAGGACATCGCCGCGATCGTCGCGCAGGAGGAGGAGCTGGCCAAGATCGCCGGCCGCCTCGCGCAGCACGAGAGCCTGTTCTTCGTCGGCCGGACCCGCGGCTACCCGGTAGCGCGCGAGGGTGCGCAGAAGCTGAAGGAGATCTCCTACCGGCACGCCGAGGCGTACCAGACCTCCGAGCTCAAGCACGGTCCGCTCGCGCTGATCTCGCCGGACGTCCCGAGCGTCGCGATCGTCCCCGACGACGAGCTGCTCGACCGGAACATCGGCGCGCTGCACGAGATCGGCGCCCGCTCCGGCCCGCTGTACGTCGTCACGCACCCGGGCGTCGACGTACCGGACGGGGTCGCGGCGAAGATCGTCGTACCGAAGAACGAGGCCGAGCTGGACCCGATCCTGCTGACCATCCCGCTGCAGATCATCGCGTACTACGCGGCGGTCGCCCTCGGCCACGACGTCGACAAGCCGCGCAACCTGGCGAAGTCGGTCACCGTCGAGGTATTACGGACCGGCCGGCCCCAACACAACACACCCACACGGCGCGGCGCGG
>NZ_JBSHBJ010000024.1:0-2068 GCF_053611945.1 Kribbella sp. NPDC054772
GGCGCCCCCCCCCGCGCCGCGCGGCCCCCCCCCGGGCCCCCCCCCCCCCCCCCCCGCGCCCCCCCCCCCCCCCGTTCGGTTGCGGCCGCCAGCTCCTGGTTGCCTACGGCATCAGGTGTTGCTCTCCGGATGGAACCCGGCCGCGGTGTCGAGCACGTCCTCGTCGGTGAAGCGGTCGTGGTCGATCGTCACCTCGGCCGCGACGCCCGGCTCGATGAAGTAGAACACCTCGTCGCCGGCGAACAGACCGTCGTACCCACCGACCTTCACCGGGGTGAGCTGCCAGGAGCCCGGCTCCTTCTCCTCGTACTCGACGAGGAAGTCCTTCACGGCTTCGAGGTCGGTGAGTTTCTCGCCGCGCAGCGTCTTCAGCGTCAGGTCGACCTTGAACGCGCCCTCGTCGTCGGGCCCGGTCTCCCAGACCCGGCTCTTGAAGGACACGTCCTCCCATTCGTACTCGAAGTCGCTCGGTGTGCCGATGCCGTCGGGAAGGTTCTCGATCACGAAGCCGTCCAAGGTGTCAGCCCTCTGCTCGGTCGATGGAGGTGCGGCGGAGTACGTCGCCGACGGTGCGAACTCGGTTGCTGAGGCAGGGACGGTCGTCGAGAGCCCTAGTGCGGCCAGGACGACTGCGCTCCCGATCACGATACGACGGGTGGACGGCACGACTCGGGAACGAAGCGTTGAACGCGACATGGCTCCTCCTGGGTACGGCGGCGTCTCGCCCGCTGCGAGACGCCTTTCGTGCCCAAGAAGGTGCAGTGATCACCCCTCGTCCGGACGGGTGATTTCGAAACTGTGGACAACCGGCCCGTCAGTACCCGATCAGCCGGTGCAACCGGTGGAACGTCTGCCGGAACCCGAGCCGCGGCCAGGCCCGCGACGACAGCAGGTTCGTCACCCGCCAGTCCGTCACGACCGACGTGTAGCCGGTCTCGGCCGACCACTGCAGCACAGCCTCGCCGAGCGCGCGTCCGGCGCCCAGCCCACGAGCCGGCGGCAGTACGGCAGCGAACCCGAGGAAACCGGCGTTGTCCGGCTTGGCGAGCCCGCTGTGCGAACTCGACTTGTCCAGCGAACATCCGACTGACGACCCGATCACCTGACCGTTGTAATCGGCAACGAACGTCGCGAAGTCGGGGTCGTCGATCGACTCCTCCCAGTCCGCCAGCGCTTCCTCGAGGGTGGGCAGTTCACCGGCCGAGAACACCGGCGAGAGTGCTTGATGCCGAGGCAGTGCGAGGTCGAGCTCCGCGAGTACCGGGATGTCCCCGCGCGCGGCACGGCGTACGACGAGATCGCGGGACGGCGGGATCGGCGCGTCGGGCACTGGACGGACCGCGTGCGCGTGCTGCGAGCCGAGCCCGAGGCGGAACCAGGCGTCGATCAGTTCGGGATCGTCGGGCACCAGCACGTAGTGCGCGGTCCGGCCGTCGTCGACCCACCTGGCCGCGGCGGCGCCGTACAGGTCGCGGATGTGTTCCGGCTCACGTACGGCGTGACCGGCGGACTCGACCCAGATGTTCGGGCCCCAGATCGAGGACGGTTTGGGAGCGGCCAGGATGTAGCCGGTGATCTCGTCACCCTCGACGAGCACCGCGCCGGACGCGCCCTCGCTCTCCCAGGCGGCTGTCACTTCGACGAGCGCGAGTCGAGCGTCCTCGTAGTCCGCAGGAAGCAGGGGATGCCGCTTGCGATGTTCCTGATGCCGCTCGGCGAGCAGACCGGCCGCGGCCGGCAGATCCGCCTCCTCGAACGGCCGGATGACGTGTCGGGACATACCCGGACGGTACGCCGCGGAGCGCCCGGCGAACACGGGTTTTGACCGCACCGGGAGCCGATTTGGTTGCACGGCCGAGATCCTCTAAACTAAAGACACAACGACGCGGGGTGGAGCAGCTCGGTAGCTCGCTGGGCTCATAACCCAGAGGTCGCAGGTTCAAATCCTGCCCCCGCTACGGAAGAGGGGCCCGGCCACACCCGGCCGGGCGGGGGGTGGGTGAAATGGGGGGGGGCGGGGGGGGTGAGCGGGTGGGGGACCGGCGAAACCACCCCCCCAGGGGCGCAC
>NZ_JBSHBJ010000024.1:2078-20780 GCF_053611945.1 Kribbella sp. NPDC054772
CGCGAGACCGTCCCGACCACGGACCCAGACGACTGCTTCCGCGCCCTCCGGGCGTGGGGGGGGGGGGTTGGGGCGGGGGGGGGCCGCCACCCGGGGGCCGCCCGGCCCCCCGCCCCCGCGCCCGCCCCCCGCGCGCCGCCCCATTCGTTTTGCAATATGGGGTCTGACCTGCGGTTTTCCTCGGTCGGCGACCTTCCTACGACGCGACCGCTGTCAGGCCCGGCGGCTCGTCGTCGGGCCCTCGACCGGGCTCGATCGCGTGATCTGTACCCAGATCCGTACCCAGGCCCTCCGATTGAGCCTCGTAAACGGCCGCTGCGCGCTCGATCAGCTCACCCATCGCGTCGGCCATGGCGCGGTCTGTACCCCGCGACTTGTGGGTGTAGATCTTTCCCGTCACGGTCACGTCCGCATGGCCGATCCGCTCGCTGAGCGTCTTGATGTTGTGTCCCGCGTCCTGAGCCATGGTGGCGTAGGTGTGGCGTACGTCGTGCAGGCGAATGCGCGGCACTCCAGCCTGATCCACAAGCCGGTTGAACCGCGCGGTGATGGTGTCGGGATGCAGCGGCCGGCCTTCGGGCCCAACCATCAGGTAGTCGTGATTCGGATAGCTCGCGCCAAACGCCTCCCGTTCCCCGTTCATCTGGTCGATGTAGCTCCGCAGATGACGAACCGTGAAGCTGTCTATCGAGATCTCGCGCTGACTCGATTCGGACTTGCCGTCCGACGCCTCGGCCCGTCCGCGAACTACGACCCGTGTGTCCTCGATCGTCAGCGTGCCGTTGTCCAGGTCGATCATCTTCCGCTCGACGCCGGCCAGCTCGGATCGGCGCATTCCCGTAGTTGCTGCTAGCACCCACATTCCGTTGTAGCGGTCTCGGAAGGCGACGCGTAGAAACGCGCCGAGTTGGAGCGGGGTCCAGATCATGTGCTGCTTCTTTCCTGTACGCCTGCCCCGTTCCCGTGGCAGGACGGCGTGGACTGCTGGATTGGTGTGCAAGTAGTCCCACCTCACGGCGTCCTTCAGCGCGAGTTGGACAACGACGTGCACGTTTCGAACGGACTTGGCGCTGAGACCAGGCGAGTACTCGGCCGGGATACGTCCTCGCTTGTATCGGCGCACCGCCTCCCGTGCGGCATCGAGCTTGGTGCCACAGGCGGCGGCAATCTCACGAGGCAGCGGTCCAGCGCCATCGCGCTCCCTGCGGTGGGCAAGCCAGTACTCGTACATTCGGCGGTTGCCGTCGCCCTTCGTTCGCCCGTTCTCCCGAAGGTGTTTGTAGAAGGCGTTCAGCGTCGGAACCGTCAGGTCCCCGAGCCACCGTGAGCCGATTACGGGCTTGATGTAGGCGTCAATGTTGTCGCGGTAGTTCTGCTTCGTCGTGTTCTTGAACTGGTCCTCGTTCGTGGCCAACCATTCATCGAGGAAGTCTCCGAAGCGGATCTTCTTCGCGACCGCGGTGCGGCCGATCGCGACGCGCTTCTTGGCCTCGATTGCGGCTTCCCATGCCGCATCTTCGGTCTCAAAGCCACCCGTGAATGGCCGCCGCCGATTGCCGGTCAGTGGGTCGGGTTCCAGCTCGATCCGGAATCCCCACTTCTTGCCCCTCTGGTCAACCGTGATGCCGGGGATGCTTGGTCGCTTGCTCACGCGGCACGCTCCAACTCTTCGCTGTTGATGGATTCCGACGCGTCGCCGTCAACAAACGCCTGAAGCCGGTCGGTTACGACGTACACGCGACCGCCGAGACGCCGAGTCGGCAGCTCGCCAGATGCGGCAAACCGGTACGCGGTAGCTCGGCTCAATCCGACTAGCTCGGCCGCCTTGGGAACGGAGATCAGAGCGGGAAGTGCGGTGGTGTCGATCATCGGTACTGCGTCTCCCTGGAGTGACGGAGTTGCCTGGACAGAACGGACAAAACGGACAAAACCTGTGGAGGGTCAGCGGTCTTGGTGTGCTACGGGGTGGACTTCGTAGGTGTCGCTGGGGCGGCCCCCCTTGCTGCTGATGGGTGCGGGTTGGGGGCGGATGTGGCCGTGGTCGGTGAGGAGTTCGAGGGCGGGTTTGATGTCCTTCACGGAGGCGAATCGGCCTCGGTTTCCTCGGAGGGCGTCGCGTCGGCTGAAGGTGTCGAGACCTTGCTTGCGGATCCAGTCGAGGACGGCACGGGCGTCGTCCAGGTCGGGATCGGATCGGCCCATGAGGTCGTAGACCGCGAGGGCGTGATCGAGGTAGTAGCGGCCGATCTGTTCGGCGGCGCGGATGGTGTCGGCGGTGATGGGGGTGGCGTAGCCGGTGGTGAAGGTGTGGGCGAGGTGGAGGAGTCCGGCGATGCGTACGACGGCGCCGGCGAGCTTGGATGCCCAGTCGGTGATGGGTGCCAGTTGTCCGGTGCGGGGGTGGAGTCGGGGTTCGATCCAGTCCTGGAACTCGAGGAGGACTTGGCGTGCCTCGGTGGTGAGCGTGAGTTGGGTCGGGACCTCGTTGTCGGCCAGGAGGAGGACGAGGCTCGTGAGTTCGTTCGTGTAGGTCATTTCGGTGTCGTCCGGGACCGGGCGGGGCTCGTTGTTGCGTTGTCCGACGGTGTTGACGGGCAGGCTGTAGAGGATGCGGGCGAGCACGCCGCGATCGCGGAAGCCGGGCTGTGCGGCCAGTCCGGCGAGGGTGCCGGGCTGGGTCGTGACGCCGAGCGTGAGTGCGGGGCGTTCGACGGTTTCGGAGGCGCGGCCCTTGCGGTCGACCTGGAGCTTGTCCCCGGCGTGGCCCTTCAGGAACACGCCGAGGTTGGGGGCAGCTGAGTAGCGGGTGCCGGTGAGGGTGGCGAACACGTCGCCTTCGGCCGACAGGACTGCGATCCGGCCGCCGTGGGTGGCGAGCAGGGAGACGCACGACTCCGGGGTGACGTCGTCGGTCATCAGCCTGGCCAGCTCGGGTACGACGATCGCCGCGGCTTCCTTGGCGGCGGCAGTGGCGTCAGCCAGCGCAGTTTGAGGTTCGGCCTGTGCGGTCTCGGCTTTCTTGGCGAGCTGTTCGGCCTTTGCCCAGGCGACTCGTGACGCCATCTCGGCTTCCACCCGCCGGGCGGCGGCCTGGTCCCGCAGGGCGTCCTCGGCGTAGGTGAGCGGTGAGGTCATGGCCCGGAACACCGGTGATTTGCGGGAGCCGGGCGGTAGTGCGGTGACGGTGTAGAGGTTGACCGGTTCGACCCAGGAACGATCGACCCGCACGAAGACCTTGCCGCCGCCCGCCGTGGACAGGCTGGCCAGTGCAACTGATGCGGCCAGGTCGATCGGCGTCTGGGTCGCCTCGGCCACCGCGGTCACCTGATCCGAGAGCCAGGCAGGGAACACCTGTACGGGGAACGGCCGGACGAGCCGATCGGTCTTCAGCGGCACTGGTTCGCCGTCCCACTGCTGCGCGACCAGTCCGGTGTTGGCGGCCGGGGGTGCCGATTGGTCGTGATGCAATGGTGTGTACTGACTTTCGGCTGGTGTGTGGAGCTGGATCGGTGCTGCGGCTACGGCGGGTTCTGTGGCCCATGGGTCGTCGTCGGGTGGCTCGGTGAGCGGCGGCAGCGGTGGTAGCCAGTCGGGTAGTTCAGCGGCGTTCATGCGGCTGCTTCTCCGTCCTGTACGGCGGCGTCCATGGGCTGGTTGGGGCGTTGGCCGGGGTAGTCGCCGGGACGTGGCCGACGGGCTTCGGTGATGCGCTCGGCTTGGGTTTTGGCGTAGTGGGCGCGGAGGGTGAAGGCGGCCCGGGTGGCGGCGGCGCGTGCGATCGCGGTGGCTTGCTCGAACTGTTGCGCCCGGTGGCGTTCCTCGGCCTGGTGGAGGGCGTCGAGTTCGCGGCGTACGCGGTTGGGGATGTCGTCGGTGTCGGTTGCCCAGCACTCGGCGGCGATGACGGCGGCGGCCAGCTTGTGCGGGTCGTCGTCGGCCAGCGCTGCCCAGCGCGGGGAGCCGTAGGCCGGGTTGGTGGTCCGGTCGGTGATGTGGGCAACCATCGCTGTCGCCCAAGCCCTGCGTGCGGTGGTGGCGGCGGGGTCGGCGGGTGTCCAGCGGGGGACCTTCATCAGCTCGGTTCCTTCCTCAGCTTCGTTCCGGGTCGATCCGTGGGGGCGGGCCGTGTGGTGTCGGGAGGGCCGGACAAAACGGACAAAACGGACAGAACTAGGGGTTTTGGCGGTTTTGTCCGTTTTGTCCCGGGGTCAGTGGCCCTGTTGACCGGGGTTTTGTCCGTTCTGTCCGTTTTGTCCGGGGGTGGTCAGTCGCTGTAGACGGCGGCCGCGGTGACGCACCGAACGGCGTCGCGCAGCGAGGACGACGCGGCGCGGAGATGCTGTTCGGCGTCGCGTCCGGCGTAGGTGCGGTGGAACTGCGGGTCCTGCAACTCGATCAGGCCGAGCAGTGCGCGCAGGCTGTCGTCGACGCAGGAGACGGAGTAGCCGAGAGCGGTCTCCAGGTCGCGGCGTTCGCGCTCAATCTGGGCGTCCCACTCTGCCGCGATCGCCGCGTCGGTCTCGGGGTCGTCGTGGGTGAGCATGGTGAGCGGGATGGTGATGTGGCTGGTCATGCGGCCTCGATTCCGGTGGTGTCGAACAGGTCAGGCTGGTCGGGATTGGTGCTGGTCTGCGCGGCGCCGGCGGCGCGGCGGATGCCGGTTTCGCAGGTCGCGCACAGCGCGAGCCGTTCGGTGGCGGTGACGGCAGCGGTCAGGGAGGCGAGCGGGTCGGCGGCGACGACGGCGAGCCGGTGTGCTGTGCCGTGGACGGTTCCGCAGCGGCCGTGGGTCTTGGTGTGGGGTCGGCCGCACTGGCCGGTGCACTCGCAGCACCACTCGGCGGCGATCATGGTTTCCTCCCAGATCCGCGCGCCGATCCGCGGCGGCCGGAACGGGTCGAACCCGTGGCCCGCTGTCATCGGGCGGCCCACGGGTCCTGAGCGGGGTGGTCGTCCCATCTGCGCAGGACGCCGGCCTTGTGGGTGCCCGTGTGCGTGGCGTCGAGCAGGCAGCGCACGGTTTCGTACTGGTAGGGCTTGCCGATGGCGTGAGGGTTATCGGCGAACGGCTGCGTGGTGGCGGTGCACTGGTCGGCGACGTCGTTGGTCCACTCGCCGTGCTCGGGGTTGTCGGTCGGCCAGTAAGCGTGGCAGTTCTCGCATGACCAGCCGTCGCCGGCGTGCGAGACCTCGTCGCCGCACATCATGCAGGCGGGGTTGCGCCACAGGAGGTCAGCGGGTCGTTGGCGGGGCACGGGCTGGTGATGGTTCGGGGAGTACACGGGTCTTCTCCTTCAGTGCTTGCGGTTGGCGTCGGTTGCTCGGTGATCGAGGAGGCGTCGGCCGATCCGTTTGCGGCGTCCGGTGCCTTTGCAGCGGGGGCAGTTGCGGAACTTCTTGCCGGACGGGGAGCGGGACTTTCCCGCGCCGTTGCAGCGGGCGCAGTTGGCGTAGGGCCAGATCGCGCAGGCGAGCAGGTAGAGCCCGGTCAGGATGAGTGCGGCGATGACCAGGACGGCGACCTGTTCGGGGCGGCTCAGGGCGTCGGCCGCGTCGGTCGCCGTGGCCGCTCCTGCGAGCACGAGCCCGGAGCTGCCGAGCAGTACTGCCTGGACTGGATCGGTCACGTTCGTCACTTTCTGTAGTTGATGGTGGGTGTGGTCGGCTAGGGCGGTCGCCTATCGGCGGCCGTCCGGTCGGGTCGGTTTGGGGTTGATGCGGGGTTGGTTAGCTGGCGGTGATCGGGTTAGGTCCCTAACCCGGCGGCTGGGCGGGGGCTAATCTGGGCGTGACCTGCAGAAAGTTACCGAGTGAGCCGGGTTAATCGGGGCCGGAAACTGCCTGGTCAGAGCCCGTTTTCGGCGGTCTCCGACCCCGGTGCGCGGGGCTAACTCGCCAGCTCGGGAGCCTGGTCCTCGCCGCCGTTCTCATCGGTGTCGGAGTGGCCGGCGTCGCGCTCGCGGCGGACGAGAGCGTCACGGACTGTAGCCGGATCGAGGGGGTAGCGGTTGTTGGTGGAGGCGACCTTGACGCCGTAGTCGGCGGCGAGCTGCTCGCGCAGCGCCTTGCCGGTCAGACCCTGGTACGGGCCCCAGGTCGGCGCGAGCCGCTTGAGCAGCGCTGGCACGTCCGCGATCCGCACCGGTACGTCGTCCAGCACCTCGTCCAGGTCTGCAAGCAGGTCACGGCTCTCGATCTGCGGTCGCCGCGAGTCGCCCGGCGCGGGCAGCTCGCGCTTCTTGATCGCGGCCAGAGCCCGGTCGATCAGCGGGGTGATCTGGTTGTTGCCCTCGGCGCCGTCGAGGAAGAACCACTGCAACGTCTCGTACTTGGCGGCGGTGAAGCCCTTCACGATCGCCGTACCGCGGTTCTCGCCGGGGATCAGGTCGGTCGCCCGCACGCCCTGCTTGTAGGCGCCTTGACCGAGCAGGCCGTCGTTGGCGACGTAGTCCTGGACGTAGAACGCGACGTTGTTGGTGCAGTTGCGGGTCACGTCCTTGGGCAGCGA
This sequence comes from Kribbella sp. NPDC054772, assembly GCF_053611945.1. Taxonomy (NCBI): domain Bacteria; kingdom Bacillati; phylum Actinomycetota; class Actinomycetes; order Propionibacteriales; family Kribbellaceae; genus Kribbella; species Kribbella sp. NPDC054772. The sequence goes on from NZ_JBSHBJ010000024.1 coordinate 8,587, forward strand.
CGTAGCGGTCGGGGCCTGTGTGGAGACCCGGAAGTGCATGCCGCGCTTACGGCAGAGCTTGACCAGCGCGACGGCGTACTTGGCGATCTCCTCGCCGTACTCCTCGTGCTGGAAGGCCACGTGCGCCTCTTCGAGCAGGCCGACGAGCGGGTGCAGGCCGACGTTGCGGTCCGCGAGCTCGCGGGTGACCTGCTCGACTTCGTAGACCTTCAGCAGGTCGCCGCGCCGGCCCATCTCCTCGTACATCTCTTTGAGGTCGTCGCGGATCTGGCGGATCGACTCGTCGTCAGCGCCCATGACGTACCGGGAGCAGCGGCGCTTGAACCGCTCGAAGTCGAAGTTCTGGTCCGGCACCCAGATCCGCATCTCCACCGTCGGGTCCAGCGCGCACCCGGCCATGAAAGTCTTCGACGCCGACGACTTGCCCTGACCCGGCGCGCCACCCACGACCGAGTTGCGGCCCATCACCGGCTCGCGCAGCTCGTCACCGCGCAGCGTCTTCCCGGCCGGAACGCCCTTGAACACGTCCACCAGACCCTCGGTCAGCAGCGGGTACGCGCCGGGACCGCCCGCGAGCGCGCCCTTGTCCGCGACCCACAGGTCCAAGATCCCGGCCTCGTCGCCGGTCGTCGGCCACACCTCAGAGCCGGCGCGGTGCAGGCTGGTCGCCAGCGCGACTCGGCGCTTCGTGATTTCCTCTGCCGGGACACCACCTGGGAGCCGGATCAGCGCGTGGGTACCGCGGCCCTGCTCGCGGGCGGGGGTGATGAACTGGAGCTTGTAGCCCTTCTTCAGGTAGCTGGTGATGTTCGGGATGCGCAGCGAGTCCAGCGCCTGGGCGATCGTGGACTCGTCGATGTCCATGTCCCACTCGGCGTCGGCCGTGGTGACCATCCACGACGGCGGCTCGGCGGCCCGCTTGCCTTCACGGAACAGCGCGATCACGAACAGCACCGGCAGCGCGAACGTGAGCAGCGTCCACAGCACCCCGCCGAGCGCGATCACGAACCCGATCAGCGCGAAGAACCCGCCCCACACGCCCGTGAACGAACCGTGCCCGGTGAACTTGGCGAACACCGCGATGATGAACACGATCACCGGCGTCGCCAGCGTCGCACCGACCGCGACCTTGAGAACACCCCACGCGAGCTTCGGCAGATCCATCAGACGGCGGTGGCGGCGCTCGGTCGCGGCCTCCTTCGCGGCCGTCCACTCCTTCAGCGCCTCGCGGTCACCGGCCGCCTCGGCGGCCTTGATCTGGCGCCGGTAGACGCCCATCGTCCCGGCGTCCCACGCCCGCTTCGCGAACGACTCACCGCCCTTGACGACGGTGTAGGCGGTCCGCACGGCGGCCTTCCCGCTCGACTTGGTGCGGTCGTGCGTGGCGACCCGGACCGAGACCCGCTTGGCGACCTGACCGGTCGTCACGGCACGCCGGACCAGAGCGCCACGGTTGGCCAACCGCTCGTCCAGCGCGGCCGATTCCTCCTCGGTCAGGATCTCGCCCTCGATCACCTCGGCGTCGATCACCTCACCGTCATGAACGGTGCCGGTCGCGTCCTCGTGAACAACGTCCTGAACGTCGCTCGGATCGATCCGCTCGGCGGTTTCATGAACGATGCCCGAGTCCACGTCATGAACGTCCTCGTGAAGGTCCTCGTGAACGTCGTCCTGAACACGGTCCTGAATGCCGTCGTGAAGGCGGCGTACGTTGTCGCGGCCGTCGTTGTGGTTGGTGCTCATGACTTCCTCCGGGTGTTGCCGGTGGTGGTCGGGTTCGCGGTCGGGGTGGGTCGGAGTTCGAGGTAGACGCGGACTCCGAACGAGCCCCGGTTGGGGTAGGCACGGTCACCGCCAGCGGTCTCGAACGTCTCGCGCAGCACGGCGACAACGGCGGCGATCTGGTCGGGTTCGCCGGACAGCCGGACCTTGACAGTCATGCCGCCACCCCCTCAGCCAGATCGAGGGCTCTGGTGGTGTGGTCGGGGATCTCGTGGCCGAGCGATTCGGCGACGGCGGAGATCAGGTCACGAGCGGACGGCGGCGTGACTGCGTTGCCCGCCATCTTCACGAGGTTGCGGTTCGACGGCGGCTTGCCCTTCTCGTCCAGGACGGTCCAGTCGTAGTCGCGTGGGAACGCCATGCCCGCGGCGACCTCGTGCGGCTTGAACATGCGGAAGTAGCACTCCGGAACCATGTCCTCGGCGGCCTTCAGGTCGGACGGGCTCACCTTCGGCCGGCCGCCGCGCGGACCGGTCTGGATCAGCGACTGGTGCCCGGCGGTGGTGAGGGTGCGCATGTACTCGGTAACCGGGGTGGTCATCTCGGCACCGCCGGTGTTGTTGCGGTGCACGAGGGCGTACCGGTCGACGGTCGTAAGCGTGCCGACCGGCTGGTTGGTGGGCATCGCGTGATCGGCGTTGCCGTAGTACGGCGTCACCAGCGAGTACGCGTCTCGAGTCGTCAACGTCCGCAATGCTTCGCTCGTCGGGCGTGCGTCCTCGTTCCACGTCCCGCCGGACGGCGTGACCAAGCCGTGGTGGTTCCCGCCGGCGGTGAACGTTCCCGCAGGCTCAGACACCGGGCGAGCAGTCGACGTGCCGTACATCTCGGCGATGAACGGCGCCACCACGGCGGTCTCCTGCCGCGTCGTCTGAGTGCGCATCGGCCAGTCGACAGGCTGCGCCTGCTTCCCCTCGCGGGCCTCAACCGGAACCGCGAGCACCTGCCCCCAGTACCGTGCGATGCCCTGCGCGATCCGCGCACGGGTCTTCGGCTGCAACCGGTCCCCGATGATCTCGCCAGGGATGGTCCAGTCGATCGCGTGCGCAGCCGGCAACCAGCCCGGCTCGACCTCGGTCCCGCAGTTCGCGTGCACGTACACGTACGCCTGCCGGTAACGGCCCACGGTCTTGCCAGGCTTGAAGGCTTGCCGGGACTCGGCGATCACGTCGCAGTTGGGGCAGTACGCCTTGGGGCGCAGGACCCGCTCGACATCGGGCATCGGTGTGCCGGGCTTCCAGCACACGATGTAGATCCGGTCCCGCGACTGCGGCGCCGGCGAGCCGAACGCCTGTGCGTGCATCGAGTTCAGCGACACGACCCGGAACTTGTAGCCGAGCTTCATCAGGTCCTGCCGCCACACGTACCACGCCGTCCGGTACTTGGCCTGAACGGCGATGTCCACGACGTTCTCGATGATCATCGCCTGGTACTGGTGGTACTCGGCGAACTTCAGCACGTCGAACATCAGCAGCCGCGAGCGCTGCGCGGCCTCGGCCGACTCGGGCTCCTCGAACAGGCCCTTCTCGATCTTCGGCAACACCTTGCCGTTGGCCTGGCTCCACTTGGTGCACTCGGGGCTGGCCCACAAGATGTCCGTCTTCGGGAAGTACCTCGGGTTCTCCTTGTGCAGGTCGGCGTGCGAATGATCGGTGTTCGGGTGGTTGAGGTTGTGCACAGCGATCGCGAGGTTCCAGTGGTTCGCGGCCATCCGCACCTTGACACCGGGCACCTGGATCGCGCCCGTGCTCGAACCACCTGCACCACAGAAGAGGTCCGTCATCGTCAGCATCAGGCAGCCTTTCCTTCGATCTGCTCGGTCGCGGGTTCGTTGACGTGTGACGGGAGCGTCTTCATCCAGTCGGTGTCGCTGGTCTGGAGGGAGATCCGGACCGCGGATGCGACCTTGGACGACAGGCCCGCGGAGCATCCGGTCGTCCTGCGCGCCCATGCCGGGGTCACGTCCTCGTCGGACATGCCGGGCTCCACCTCGGCCAGGGCGGCGGTCACGTAGTCGGCCAGTAGCTTCCGGCCGGTCTTCGCGGGAGCCTTCTTGCGCGGCTTGGGCGCCGACTTCCGCGCCACGTGCGGGCGATTCGACTCCTCGGGGGTCTCGATGAGCTCGCGGGGCTGCACTGCGTCCTGACAGGTCGTCGCAGGCTCGGTGGCCGTCGGTGCCGGGACGGGCGCATCGAGCCGTTCAGCGGCCTTCTGCGGGTTCGCTAGGTCCGCCGGACGCTCGGCACGCAGAACCGCCTCCGTGAGCCGATCCCGCAGGACCGGAGCGGTTTCGGCAGCGCAGAACACGAGCACCGGCGGAACCGAGTGCAGCACCACGCCGGCCAGATCCAAACGGCCGAACGAGGCCCACGTGTTCATCGCGTACGTCGCAGCGAACGCGAACCGCTTCGTGCGGCCGATCCACTTCGTGTGATCACTCACCTGGTAGCGGGCCGTGATCTGCTCGGCCCGAAGGACCGCGATCAGCACCAGCGAGACCATCGGGTCCAGCAGCCACGCGGCCACCCAGGTCAGCGAACCGAAGGCGGCACCCTGTGCGGCGAACGCCTGCACGTTGACCATCGTGAACGCCAACCCGAGCACGATGCCGATCCACATGCATCGGTCGGCCTGCGTCCGGACCGACTCGACGCGGAGCGCGACGACATCAGGGTGCGTCGACAGCGCCCGTACCTGCGAGGCTTCGGCGGCCGACGCCCGGAGCTTGTCCACACCGGTCGGCTTGTCGTTGCTGGCCGCAACCATCTCGGTCGTGGTCATCGCGTCTCGCCCCCGGTGAGGTGGTTGGCGACCCAACCGCCGGCGTGGGGCAGTGTGTCGGTGGTGTGCAGGACGTGGTCGCCGTGCCAGACGACCCACGCCGTTCCCAGCGCCGTGCGGGGCGAGACGACCTGGACCAGGTCGTAGCCCGCGAGCTTCCACCAGCCGAAATCAACCTGCACGAGGTCCGCCACCGGCACCTCGGCAATCTGCTCGGTCATCAGCGCGGTCATCAGGCACCCCCGGACAGGAGGACCGTCAGCAGCGCCGCGACGAACAGGCACAGCTGGTGGAAAGACTGATCCAGGGCGTATCCGGCCGTCCCGAGCGACGGGTTGTCGTCGTGGGCGTTGCCGTTGCGATCGACCCCGGACCGCGGTACGCCGAGCCGCAGGAAGTCACCCTTGCCGAGCCACCGGGCGAACCGCTCCAGGTGGATTCGGCGATCGGCCAGGTAGTGCGTCACTGCCGACAGAAGTTGGCCCGCGGCGAAGCCGAGCCAGGTCAGATTCAGGTCAAGCACCTGCCAGACGACCAGCCCGAGCAGGGCGGTGGTCGCGGTGTAGGTGGCGACGTGGCGCAGGCAGGCAAGGCGACCGACCCAGCCGGGCTTGCCTTTGCAGGTTGCCTGGCTGTGGGTCTGGATCCAGTGATCGCCGACCGTGTGGGCCGTCAGTAGAGCCGCAAGGTAGGCGGCGAACGAGGCGCTCATGCCACAACCTCCGTCTCCGACACGTCAACAGCCAGGTCGCGGGCGACGTCCAGAACCCGACGCTGAGCCCGCCGCACCCGGCGCGTGTCCAGAACGGACGCGGACGGGCTCGCGTTGATGTAAGCGATCTCGGCGTTCAGCAGATCCAGCTCGGCCTCGATCAACGGCATCTCCTGCTCGATCGCAGCCAGCTCGGAAGCGGTGGGCTCGTCGCCGGCGACAGCCGAAAGGTGGATGATGGTCATCAGGGTTGTGCTCCTCTGCGCGAATGGATTAGTGCGGCCCAGACGCCTCGGCGGTTGCACCCGCCGGGGCGTCGCTAAGTGATGGCTACTGGTTGTTGCGGAAATGGCGCTCGATCTGGTCGTACCGTCGGGCCTCGTAGGCCTTCACGTCGGCCTCGTTCATCCGTGAACCGGGCTTCCCGATCTGCCAGCGCATGAGCTTGGCGGATCGGGCAACCTCGGCCTTCATTTGCTTCTCGGACATCGCCATGAGGGTTGCTCCTTCGGGATCTTCTTGGCCTACGGGCTGTTAGCCCTGACCTGGTTGGGCGGTCGTCGGGATGACCAGTCGTCAGCGACGCCACCACGGCAACTTCTGCGCGGCCTTGTTCGCGGCGCCGTTGAGCTTCAGGTACGTCGGATCGTCAGCGGAGTCGCAGCTGTACGAGTGCAGCGCCTTGAGCGCCTTCTTGTACTCCGCAACCGCCTTCTTCTGCTGGCCCTTGTTCGTCTTGTTCACGGTCAGGTCTCCCTCGCTGGGATCGAGTCCGGATGCTTCGTTACTCAGTTTCGAATCACTGATGCGAATCACCATAATCCACGATCTCGGGGTTTCGCAAGTGGGATCCGATACCATGTTGGGGTGACTGACGTACGGGACGAACTGACAGAAGCGACCCGCCTGTATCGGCAGACCGAGAGCGCCCACGAGGCCGCTCGGCAGGCCGTCATCGCCGCATCCCTTGCTGCATTGCGTGCTGGCCTGACGCCGCAGGAGGTCGAGCAGCATTCGCCGTTCACGACGACCTACGTTCGCAAGCTCGCTCGCGACGCGGGCATCCCTCCGGCGACACGGGGGCCAAGGCCCAGGGCGCCCAGGCGTACCGACGCGGCTGCGGCACCCGAGGGGCGCTGACGATGGGATTCGGTCCATGCCATTCAGCGTGCCGAGTAGTTCACGCTCCGCGTAGACGACATCACAGGACGCAGTTGGACATGCCTCGTGTCCCTGGACATGGGAGGACGTGACTGATGTCCGAGTCTTCGATGCCCGCCTCCCCTCCTCGTCGGACCGTGCTGATTCAGTACCGAGAGGCGCGAAAGTGGGGGCGCGGCCGACTTGTCCGTGAGCTTGAGCGGGTCGGTCACCAGCTCGGCCTATCGATGCCCACGCGCACCGCGATGGAAAAGGCGATCTACCGGCACGAGACCGGGCAGAGCCAGGTCACGGACGAGATGTACATCCGGCTTTACTGCGGTGTCTACGAATGCTCCCCGTATGACTTGTTCGGCGACCCCGCTATCGTCAGCGGGCCGCCGGGCGAGGACCTGTCGATCACCAGCAACAAATTTATGCCGACGTACGTCGGTCCGGAGGTTGTCGAACGACTCGGCAATGGCGTCGGGGTGGAGCGGTGCGAGGTCGAGTGGTCGGGAGCGTGGAGGATCAAGCTCGATCACCCGCGCGGTGTGTGCACCCTGTACGGCTTCCCTTGGGGGTGCCTCCTCTTCCACATTGAAGAACAGCTAGCGCCGCGGTCGATCGCCGAAGTTGCGGTTTGGCGACACAGCTCGTATCCGCTGGAGTTGGAGTGGACTAATGAAGCCACGAAGAAGCTAGCCGGCGAGCAGCATGGCGGACCCGAGTATGCCTTTAGTGCCTTCTGGGCAACTGCCCTTCCCTGGCACGGCGACGAATTGCAGACCGCACTCCGGCTGCTCTGTAATCAGAAGAGCATGCTGAACCTCGATGAAGACTTGCAATCGGTCGCTCATGCAGAACTGGTTGAACGGGCTTTCCTCCGTGACGGCTACAACGACAGCCGAATTCTCGACTTCGGAGCAAGCGGCATCTCGCATGCTTATGCCAGCTGGTCCGCAGTAACCTACTTTCCGATCGCGGAACGACGTTCGCTCTCCCAAAGTTCGCTCGTCGAATTCGAGATCATGGTGCAGAGCCTGTGGTGTTATTGCCACCACATCCGGACTCAGGTTGAATCCGGCCGCGACCCGCAGATCCCCGACGGATACGATTGGCGTTGGCTGCGCGGGGTAGCGTCGAGAATGGTCAATACTCGACCACAAGAGACAACGCAGCACCTTGCCATGAGAACCACAATCCTCAAGACCAGCGAGCTCGACGAGCATCTGCGATCCGCTGTCGAAATCCTCCGGGACGTGGAAAGGTAAGCCGAATGATCAACCTCGATGACAGCGTCTTAGCCGTGGTCGACATGCAATACGGTTTCGTATCCCCGGCGTCTGCTCACGTCATACCGCGAGCGTCGAATTTCATCCGCGCGTGGGCTGCTACCGGGCGGCCGTACATCATGACACGGTGGTATAACACCCCTAATTCGCTGTTCGAGCAGCTTTTCAACTACGACATCATCCACAAGGGATCACATGAGTTTGAAATTGTTGATGAGCTGAAAGACCTCATTGATGGAGCTGTGGCGGTGCTGGACAAACCCACCTATTCGCTCTTCTCTGAGGCGGGAGCAAACCTCGTCGCTGAGCACGGCTGGACCAAGATGATCGTAATCGGCCTAGATACGGAGTCCTGTGTGCTAAAGACCGCGGTCGACGCGTTCGAGGCTGGCCTGGTCCCCTTGCTCGTCACTGATCTCACGTACAGCCACGCGGGGGAGGAGGCTCACAGCGCCGGCCTCCTTGTTGCGGGCCGGTTCATTGGTCGTCGCCAGCTGGTTGAGGCGGCGGACATTCTTTCTGCTGACACGCGAGCGACGGCCTGAAATCATGAGTTACAAATTTGTCCGGGTCAAAGACCTTCTTGCCGACTATGTCGCCGCACACCCGAGCGCGCGGCATGGTCTCTGGCTAGAAAATCTCAATGCGGCAATAGATGCATCGCACCTCGATGTTGTCAGCGTGGGATATGACAACACTGGCGACCCGATGACCTTGTTGTTGAGGGACGAAAAAGGAGCCTAGGTGGCGGGCCGAGGGGGAGTAGTGGAGATCGGTAAGTACGTATCTGCGCGTTTGAATGGGACTGGGCCCTTCGGTGGCTCGACGAGGCAGCATGATGGGATCTAGTGGCCTCGATATTCCCGAATACGCGGACACCGGCGCCGGAGCGGACTTCTTTGCCCAATACCGAGCGGATCTCTTCTGGGCTACATCGACGACGATCGTGGCGCGCGATCTGAACTACTTGGTCGACATGATCGGGTCTACGGTAGGCGAAATGGATCCCGACAAGTGGGCCAAAGAGGCGGACCTGACTTGGACTCCGGATATCGCACTGGTGTACTTTGCTGGATACGCCGAGCGGGCCGAGCACGTTCGGTCAGTGACGGATAGGGCGCACGCTGAGTTGATGTTGTGCCGATGTGTTGACAACCTCCTGACCTACTTTACTGACTTACTGAAGATGATCTTTGAGGTGCGTCCGCAGATTTTGAAGCGTAGTGGCTTAACCGTAACGGTGGCCGAGCTGCTCGAGTATTCGACCATATCCGACGCTGTCTCTGAATTGGCGGATCGGAAGGTTCATGATCTGTCCTACAAGGGATTAGGGGAGCTCAAGGATTTCTTCAAGCGCAACCTCGGCTTAGATCTAGTCGATCCAGTCAACGACCAGGGCTTGACGCTCGCAATTGAGTCGCGAAACCTGTTGACTCATAAACGGGGTCGCGTCGATAAGCGCTTCCTTGAGAAGATCCGTACTGACGCGCTCCGGGTCGGCGAGCGTTTAGATCTCGGGCCGCGTATATTTCCTGAGCTGATTCCGTTGATACTTCGTGTCGTCCGCGAACTCGATGCACGTGCTGCTGCAAAGTTCGGATTCAGCACGGCGTTCGTTCTGCCCTCGGATCCGCCGGCGTCAGCCTTGCCGTATGAATGGCTCCGGGAGCGCCGGGGAGCCACACTGGCAGACGAATCCTGATGGTCGCCTAGGCGGAGAGTTAGGGCGTCCGCGAGGCTCGGTCGGCTAGTCTGGACTGTCGTCGATTGAGGCTAGGGGTTACGGGGACCGGTTCGATTCCGGTCTGCATCTTGGCTCTGATCGTCTTCGCGCTGTTGCTAGTACGACTCGTCAGCCTGGTCCTAGATGGCGTCAAACCAGGAGTCGAACTGCCGCGAGGCGGGAAGGAGCCGCGTGTGGAGGCTTACGCGAGGCTGTTCATCAGTGGAATGTTCGAATCCGCGTGGACGATCGGCCTAGGTGTAGTAGCAGGTCCGCTACTCCTAACCTGAGTCGATGACCTACTACGTCTCGCGGGGGATTCGCAGTGTGGATAGTCGCTACAGTCAGCGCATGGTGACGCTGGTTGACCCGCCGCTCTGGTTCACGATTGCAAATGCGGTGGTTGCGACGATCGGAACGATCGCGACCACTTCGGTAGCTCTCTTCTTGCTTTGGCAGGGGCACAAGGACCGTGATCGAGTTGCGGGTGAAGCCCGGCGAGCGCAAGCATCACGAATCCGGTTAGAGCGAGTCGACGTCGGTGGGGGTGCCGGCGTCGTCGGCAGTCACCAGGAGATCATGGTCAGCAATGATCTCGTGAACAACAGCGATGACGTCATCAGGGAGATCAAGCTTGAGGTCTGGATTGACCTGAAGTACCCCGAACCGGGCGAGAATCCTGAGGTCTTCCGCGGTCGGCAGACCTACGAGCGTCTCGACCCGGGGGAGTCGGCACGGTTCAAGGCTGTCACCAACGTGCGGTGGGACACGACGACCGGCGGCGCGCCTGAGATGAGCGGCCGATCCTGGATCACCTTCGTAGATGCCGCCGAGCAGCGCTGGAAGCGCGATGAGCATCACCGGCTCATCGAGGCGCCGCTGACGTTGAAGGTCGTCCGCCCTGGGTATCAGCTGTTCCGCTCGTCGTCGAAGACGACGTCGGCTGGTTCGAACTGAGCTCGAAGCGCATCGGCGATCGCTTCGCGCACTTTCTCACGCCCTGCCGACGTGCCGTCGTATCGGATTGAGATGCCGGTGCCAGCGAAGGTCTTGTGGTACGCGTCCACCAGCACGCCCGCGTTCTGAATCGTCGTGACCAGGAGGTCCGACTTCGCGCGCCCCGGCGCCCAGTAGTTCAGCAGCTCAGCCATCAGGCCCCCTGAATACCAACGTCGATGTTTCGCGACACTACCGGCCTCAACAGCGCGTGGCTATGAGTCAGCCGCAAAGCCACAGCCGGGGCAGCTCGCCGGGGGCGGGGAAAAGACCGCCGGGCATTTGCGTCGACCTACCTACTTGAGCCAGTCTCGGGCTTAGCCAGCTCGGCAGGGTCGGAGACACCGAGGTCTCGGCTCAAGGATTTACGAGCTGCCGCTAGAGCGTCGCCGGCCCTGCTGATCAAGTGATGCTGTCCTTCTGCACCGTCTTCATGCAGGGCCACTTCCCAGTCAACGATGTATCTGTAGGACTTTCGAACAACGTCCTCGAGCGGGGGGCTGAGCAGGGCGATCTCACTCATGACCTCGCTGACCGCATCCCACCATGCGTCGTCCAGATCCTTGAGGCGCTCTTCAGGTTTGCCGTCATTAAGCCAGGCTTTGAACAGCTCGTCATGTCGTCGCACGCACAGCTGGATGTACCGGGCATACGCGACTCGCTTGGTGTCGAGGAAGCGCGCCTTCTGCTCGGACTGCCGCCGCTCAATGGCTTGCTGCTTCTCCCACTCCAGCTTCTTGCTTTCACGCCGGCCGGTGAAGACCGCTGCGACCACCTGGCCGGCGACCGCACCGGCTGCACCGATACCCGCCCCAATGAGAGCAACGACAGTCGCATCCATGGACAGAGAGCCTAGTCACCGGGGGAGTCGTGCGCAGTTAGTGCGGAAGTTCAGACCAGCACATGCAATGTCGCAGGTCACGGAGCGAGCCCCTTCCCTCTGTAAATCTGCCGGCGTACGTCCCTATGACAGCGAGCGACCCGAAGCAGGGCAAGGGACTGTTTCTCAGCATGAGCCGATTAGTTGCAGCAGCATGCCGACGACCGCGAACCCGAGACCGACGACCGCCAAGGGGATGCCGCCCGTAGCAAGCTCGATATCCTTCCGTTCAAGATCAGCCTGCGTCGCCCGTAGATCCGTGTGAAGTTCGCGGAGCTGGGTGTCGCTTCCAACCGCCAGCTGATGCAATGCCTGCTGCGTCTCAAGCGCGAGCTTGGTCGTTTGTGCTAGGTCACGGGCGAGCTGCTGGATGCGTTCATCGGTCGAGGACTCGTCTGTCATCCGCACGCTCGGCGTCGACGTCTTGGTACGCCAGTACGTGGATCTGCTCGACGTCACTCGGGTGGTAGGCGCCGGCCGGGGGCGCAGACGCAGTACCTTCACCCTCAGCCGCTCCCACAGCGCATCGAGTCTTGGTGACAGGAATCGTCCGTGGCCGGGGTTGTCCCGCCATGCCTTGAACAGCCCGATGGCGGTCGTCGCGAATCCGCAAAGTTCCAGAGCATTGCCGACGATCGAGACCGCGTTCATCCGTCCCCCAGTGACTCTCCTGCGTACCCAGAACCGTACCCAAGACATACTGAATCGCGGCGCGCCAACCGAGACAAGTGAGACGGCCGGAACGCCAACTCTGGCCGTTTGAGCGTTGGCCTGGCAACAGATGAATGATCTGAGACAGCGTCAGGGCTACTCATAACCCAGAGGTCGCAGGTTCAAATCCTGCCCCCGCTACGGAAGAGAGCCCCGGCCCCCACGGGCCGGGCC
>NZ_JBSHBJ010000024.1:20790-34039 GCF_053611945.1 Kribbella sp. NPDC054772
TCGCACACTCACACAGTTCGAGACGCTCACACTCTCTGCCAAATACACCCACCCAGGCCCCCAAGCAAACACCCCCCCCCCACCCCACCCACCCCCCCCCACCCCCGCCCCCCCCCCCATTCGTTTTGTTGTTGAGCGAGGGTCCGGGTCGGTTTGCAGGGCGGGTTCTGCTGTCCGGAAGGGCCTGTGGCGTTCTAGCCTCCTGGCATGGGGACGAGCAAGGTCGAGTTTCGTGGGCAGTCGTTCTGGACTCGCGATGCCGCGGTGAGCGTCGTTCTCGCGCTGCTCGTTGCGGAGCTTGAGCCGGTGATCCCGAACGAGCCTGAGTTCGAGGCGATGCTAGACCGGTGGGCGCTCAGCGCCGCTCTTTGCGCGACGGGTGCTGTGGACGCAGCGCTGGACGACCACGTGACGAAGGACCGCATCGTCGAACTCATCCGCAGCGCGATTCCGCCCATCCAGAACCGCCTCGCCGGCGACGCCCTGGTCGAGGTCAGAGACCCGGCGGTTCTGCGTCGCGCCGCCGCTGTCGGTGTGGATCCGCCGATCGAGGCACCTGCGGCGCTTGCTCCCTGGGCTCGCGAAGGTCTGGCTGCCGTCGACCGATTGATCGCCGGCCGGCTTCCCGAGGTGGCCGGTGGCTATTGGTGGGTAGACGACCAAGGCCTCATGGCCCGCAGCTCACAGGTTTAGATCTTGCCGCTTGCGGCGAGGCGGAGGGTGAGGAGGAAGGGGAGGCCGTTGGGGGTGCCTAGGCCGGTGGTGGTGTCGTAGCCCTTGGCGGTTAGTTGGGTGGTGTCGGTGGGGTTTTGGGAGTCGAAGACGTCGATGCTGGCGCTGTCTGTGTTGCTGGCTGGGGTGTAGGTGGCGCGGTTCAGCGGTGGCGTTGCCTTGGTGACGGGGAGGACGTCGTGGACGGCTGGTGTCCCGTGTAGGCGGTAGAGCACGGGGTTGATGAAGCCGAAGTGGGAGTGTTGGCCTTGCTGAGCGTCAGCTACGAGGCCAGCGACCAAAGGGGCCGACAAACTGGTGCCTGCGTTGATCATGGTTTGGTAGTGGCCGTCCGCGTTCGTGTAGCCGGTGAGCATGCCGGTGCCGAGGTCGCCCACGGCGGCGATGTCCGGTACGGCGCGGTTCACCACGGTGCGCCCGCCCACCTTCACATGCGACATCGACGCCGGTACGACGCCCTTCTGGTACGCCGGTTGCGCATAATCAAGGCTCGTCCCACCACCGGCACCACCGACACCCAGGTCACTCCACTTGCCCCCGTCGAGAACCGCGGTGTCGTTCGACCAGCCGGTTTCGAACACCCGGTTGTTCCATGCGCCGAGGCCCAGCGTCGTACCGCCGACTACTGTCACGAAGGGGTCGGACGCGGTGGTCGTGAGGCCGGGTGTGTCGCCGGAGGAGAAGTAGAGGCCGACGCCTTCGGCCGCGGCGCGGACGGTGATGGCGTGCACGGTCTTCGGCGGAAGATCGCCGATCGGGATCTGCCAGGAGTTGGAGATGATCGAGGCGCTCGGGCGGTGCCCGTCGCCGATCAGGACCGAGAGTGTCGCGTTGAGGAGTGCCTGGTCCTCGTCGCAACCGGTTCCGACGACCATCAGCTGGTTCGCGTCGGGCGCCATCGCGTAGACGGCTTCGGAGTCCATCTCGGCTTCGTCGTTGTAGCGGTCGGCGCTGCGCAGGGCTGGACCGCAGTTGTCGCTCTTACCAACGTGGGTCTCCCGGTACTGGCTGGGCTTCGGGGCCGGAAGGTGGTTCCGCTTCGCGTACTCGGTCAGCGTCTGGAACATCGCGTTCGGAGCGGCGCTCTCGGTCAGCGCGACGGTCTGCCCCTTGCCGGTGGCGGTCCACGTCGCTCCGTAGGCTGCGCGGAGTTGCCCCGCCGAGTATCCACAGATCGGGAGCGAGGCCTTGGTCAGACCGCGGTACGACGGCCTGACGGGAACCACATGTTGCGCCCAGTACGACGAGCAAGTCGGCTGCGCAGTGCGTGACGTCTGCGCCGCGGAGGCATGGGAGTTGCCGAGCCCGGTGACCCCGATGATGGCCGGAGCGAGCGACGCCGGATGGGTGTCGCCCTCGACGCCGACGATCGATTCAACGGCCGAAGCCGGCCCGGACGCCGTCACATAGTCGCGCCCGGCGCTGACCTGCACCTCAAGACCGCCGGCCCTCAGCCAGTCGGAGACGGCCTTGGCCGTCGCGACGGACGGGCCGAACCGAGCCGTGTACGCGCTCGGGCTCAGATGGTGGTGGAACTCAGGACTGCCCGGCGTCGAGACCGCGGCAGCGAATCGCGAAGCGCCGTCGAAGTCAGGCTGCAGCCACACCTGGATGCTCATGGAGCTCGACTGCGGTGTTGCCTCCGCGGAGACGCCGGCGAGTACTAGGGCCGCGCAGCCTGCGGCGGCGATGGCAGTCCTGAGCAAGACCCCTCCACGCTGGGTGATCAATCGGTCACGTTGTGATCACCCTATGCGGTGGGAGGGCTACTTGACCGCGAGCTCGCCGAGCTCCGACCAGTCGTCCTGGGGGACCTTGAAGTTCACGATGCGGGGCGTCTCCACCAGGTGCGGGGGCAGGTGCTGCTGGGCCGCCTTGAAGTGGTCCGAGGTGACGTGGTGGGTCGCGGCGTCGTCGTCGGCGAAGGCCTCGATCAGGACGTACTCGTTCGCGTCGTCGAGTGAGCGCGACCAGTCGAACCAGAGGCAACCGGGTTCGGCGCGGGTGGCGGAGGTGAAGTCGGCGGTGATGGACGGCCAGTCAGCGGCGTGCTCGGGTTTCACACGGAACTTCGCGGTAATGAAGATCATGGGCACCAAGCTATCCCGACAGTCACCGGGCGCCAGGCTCAAAACGAGACATCAGCGGAGCGTGAAGCCGGTGCCGAGCGTGTCGCGCGGATCCAGCGTGAACGTCGCAGTGCCCGTGCGGAAGGCGCTGCCGATGACCTCGGTGATGACGCCGGCGGGCGTCTCCTCGACGACTCGGCCGAGGAACGTGGTGCCGACGATCGAGTCGTGCTGGAGCGTCTGATCGAGCCGCAACCGGCCCTCGTCGTGCAGGAGGGCGAGGCGCGCCGACGTACCGGAGCCGCAGGGGGAGCGGTCGGCCTCGCCGTCGGCGAAGACCGCGAGATTGCGCTGATGCGGACCGGACGGTCCGTCCCCGAGGTCGTCGTACAGGATCGTGCCGTAGAGGCCGCTCAGGCGCGGGTCGGTCGGGTGGGCGGCGACCGGGTCGAGGGCCCATTTGATCTCGCGGCCGATCGCGATCAGGTCGGCGTACGACGAAGAGGTCACCGACAGGCCGACGGACGATGCGAGGACCGAGGCGTAGAAGGCGCCGCCGTAGCTGATGTCGGCCAGCACTTCACCGCGCGCGGTGGACACCGGTACGCCGCGACGCAGCACGTACGCCGGAACGTTGCGAAAGGCAACGCTCGAGACCTCGCCGCCCGCACAACGCACCCGAGCGACGACCCGCCCCGACGGTACGTCGATCACGACATCGCTCTCGCCGTCACGCGCAACCTGGACCAGACCGGTCTCGACCGCCCACGTCGCCAGCGCGATCGTCCCGTGCCCGCACGCCGTCGAGTACCCGTCCTTGTGCCAGAACACCACCCCGAAGTCGGCTGCGTCGTCATCACCCGGTACGACGAACCCGCCGTACATGTCCGCGTGACCTCGCGGCTCGTTGACGAGCAACCGCCGTACGGCGTCGATCGCCTCGGACGACTGCGCCGTCACGCGGCGGTCCGCCACGGACGAACCCGGAACCTCGACCGACGTGACGATCCGGAACGGCTCGCCCGCCGTGTGGTAGTCCACAACACTGACATCGTCCACGAGAAACACCTTAAACAAGCGAAAACCGCTGCCCGCCCCCGTTCCATGGGGCAGACAGCGGTGTGAGCGACCTGGACGAGTTGTCAGGCGGCTTGCGGTACGCGATTCCGGGCGGCCCAGACGGCTCGGCGCAGGCTGGCCTTGTCCGGGTAGCCGGCTTCGCGGCCGATCATGTACACGTCGTGGCTTCGCATGTTGACCATGCCGGCCACGAACCAGACCGGGCTCCCCTCGGCCAGCATGGTGACGATCATGGTCCGGGTGTCTGCGCTGATGTTCATTCTGACCCTCTCCTTTTGGTCGCTCTTACTGGTACGTCGAACCAGAGGGCCCGGATTCGACACCGCAGCACACGCGAACCGCAAGAAAACAAAGCGCCCCGATCGAAGACCGGGGCGCTCGTCCGTGTGGGTCCCGGGGGGAGTGGGACCACCACACGTTGGGGGGGACTTTGACGTTAACCCGACGAAGGGGTCACACCCGGTCATTTTCGGAGCGAGTCCGGTCAGCGGTTCGTTCGTCTCCGGTACAGCGATGTCGCCAGCAGGATCGAGAACAGGAGTAGACCAAAACACCACGCCAGTGCCAGTCGGCCGTTGTTTCCCATCGGCGTTCCGATCAGCAGACTGCGGATGGTTTCGATCACCGGCGTGATCGGTTGGTACTCGCTGACCGGCCGCAACCACGCAGGCATCGACTCCGGCTGGACGAACGCACTACTGAGGTATGGCAGGAACAGCATGAAGAAGCTGAGCGTGCTGGCCGACTCCACCGACCTGGCGATCACCCCCAGCCCCGCCGCGAGCCACGACAGCGCAACGACGTACAGGAGCAGTAGACCGATCACTCCGAGCCAGTCGAGCACTCCGCCGGCCGGTCGGAACCCCATGGCCAGTGACGCGAGGATGACGATTGCGGTCGATGTGGCGTTGCGCGCCACGCTCGCGACCACGTGTCCGGTCAGCACTGCGAAACTGTGGATCGGCAGTGATCGCAGTCGGTCGATCATCCCGGTGTTCATGTCGTCCGCGACCACCATCGCCGTCGACGCGGCGCCGTACCCGGTGGTGAGCAGCAGGATCCCCGGTACGACGTAGTTCACGTACTGCGTCCCCGTGTCGATCGCACCGCCGAACACGTACACGAACAGCGCCATCATCAGCAGCGGCATCAGTACCGCAGCGAACATCGTGTCGACGTTGCGCCGGGCCAGCCGGACGCTGCGGTCGATCATGGTCGCCGCGTCCGAGCACGCGGCGACAACTCCCTGGTGTGTCATCAGCAACCTCTCACGCGGTCAGAGCGAGGAAGACGTCGTCGAGCGTCGGCCGGTGGGACGACACGCGCTCCGGTTCCAGTCCGTTGTCCCGCAGTACGTCGAGGACGTGGTGCAGGTGTGTCGCCGTACCGTCGGACGGGACGTTCAGCACGAGCCCATCGCCGACACCGTTCAGTACGCCGCACGCTTTGAGCAGCTGCACCTCGTCAGCGAACCGCAGTGCGATGCGTTCGCCACCGATCTGGGTCTTGAGCGCGTCCGCGGTGCCGCTGGCGACGTTGCGGCCCTCGTTGAGCAGCACGACGCGGTCAGCCAGCCGGTCCGCCTCCTCGAGGTACTGCGTGGTGAGCAGGATCGTCGTACCGTCGCGGACCAGGTCGACGATCGCGTCCCACATCGCCGACCGACTGGCCGGGTCGAGACCGGTCGTCGGCTCGTCCAGGAAGATCACGCGCGGCCGGGCGATCAGGCTCATCGCCAGGTCGAGCTTCCGCCGCATGCCACCCGAGTAGGTCTTCACGCGCCGATCCATCGCGGCCGTGAGCCCGAACTGCTCGAGCAGCTCGGACGTACGCCGTCGCGCGGGACCTCGACCGAGATGCATCAGCCGGCCGACCATCACCAGGTTCTCCCGCCCGGTCTGGTTCTCGTCGACCGCGGCGTACTGCCCGGTCAGGCTGATCACCCCGCGAACCCGGGCCGGCTCGCGCAGGACGTCGTACCCCGCGATGGTCGCCGTACCGGAGTCCGGTCGGGTCAGCGTGGTCAGGATCCGCACGGTCGTGGTCTTGCCGGCGCCGTTCGGGCCGAGCAGGGCGAGCACCGACCCCTCCTCGATGCTCAGGTCGACCCCGGCCAGCACGTCGGTCGCGCCGTACGACTTCCGGAGTCCGGTTGCCTCGACGATCATTGTCCCCTCCTTACTGCGTATTGGATACGCTAAATAGCGTAGCAGGTACGCAGTAGGGCTCGGCAAGCCCTAAACTGATCCGGTGGAGAACGAGGAGCTGCCGGCCGACGTCGCGGCGATGTGGCGGTTGCGGGAGGCCCCGCGGCGCGGACCGAAGCCGTCGCTGACGCTGGACGAGATCGTCCGGGCCGCGATCGACATCGCCGATGCCGAGGATCTCGCGGCCGTCTCCATGGCCCGGGTCGCCGAGCGGCTCGGCAACTCGACGATGGCGCTCTACCGGCATGTGAAGAACAAGGACGAGCTGCTCGTGATCATGTCGGACGCCGCGCTCGAACGCCCGGACCCGATGCCGGAGGGGATCGACTGGCGGACCGGGCTGACGTTCTGGGCGGACGGCGTAATGGCGGCGATCCGGCGTCACACCTGGTACGCCCGGGTGCCGATCTCGGGTCCGCCCGCCGGGCCGAACAACCTCGCCTGGTTCGACTCCGCGCTCGGCGTACTGGCGGACACCGGCTTGCCGGAGGAGGCGAAGGTCGGCGTGGTGATGGGGCTCATCACCTACGTCCAGGGCGAGATTCGCATGGCGTTCGACCTGGCCGCCGGCTATGCGGACAACCCCGATGCTTTTCAGCGCTTCGGCTCGACGCTGCGCCGGGTCGCGGACCCGCGGGTCTATCCGGCCGTCGCGCGGACGGTCGAGGCCGGTGTGTTCGACGAGGTCGGGACCTTCGAGGAGGACAACGAGGCCGACTTCGACTTCGGTCTGCAGCTCTACCTGGACGGCGTCGCCGCGTTCATCGACCGGGTGTCCGTCAAAGGTGAATGATCGCGTCGGCCGCTGACGCGGTGGCGGCGATCAGGTGCGCGTTGCGTTCGTCGGAGCCGAACGTGCGCGCGTGCGCTTCTTCGGGAGACCTGCCGAACAGGCGGTGCCGCGCTTCGAGTCGCTGATGACGCAGTGCTTCGGGAACCTCGACGTACCAGCATTGGTCGAGCAAGGAGCGCAGCGCCGACCAGGGGGTCTCGTCGAGGAGCAGGTAATTGCCCTCGGTGAGGACGAGCGTGACTTCGGGCGCGATGCCGATGCTCGCGGCGATCGAGTCCTCGATGCTGCGGTCGAAGCGCGGCGCCCAGATCTGCTCGTCCGGTGACTCCTTCAACCTGTTCAGCAAAGCGACGAAGCCGAAGCCGTCGAAAGTCTGTGGCGCGCCTTTCACCTCCGTGAGCCCGAGCTCGTCGAGCACCGACTGCGCGAGGTGATAGCCGTCCATCGGGACCAGGGCGACCTTGTGCCCGTCGGCGGTCAGCTTCGCCGCGAGTTGCTCGGCGTACGTCGACTTGCCCGCCGCCGGCGCCCCGGTGATCCCCAGGATCTGACGCCGCCCACGTGTCGCCAGCGCGACGGCACGCTCGTAGGCGGCGGCTGAGTCCAGGGTCTGCACTGCTGAATCCTAAGCGAGGTAGCCATCCGGGCGGATCAGGATCTCGTCGCCCGGCTGTGCGTGGTAGATCGCGAAGGCTTCCGGTGAGGTGATGTCGACCGTGTGTGGGTGGGTCGACATCGTCGTGGGGGAGAATCGCAGCAGGGTCTCGTGCGGGCCGCGAAGCAGCTCGAACAATCTCGTTTTGTTGCCCTCAGCATCGATGAGTGGTGCGTCGGGCGCACGGTCTCCGCTCGCGAGCGGACGAGTGTCCGATGGGTCGCGGTACGAGACGTCGAGCTGGCGGGTGTTCTCGCCGCGCTCCAGCGCGGACTCGTCACCGTCGACGTGCTTCTGCAGCAGATCCTCGCTGATCCCGAGCACGCGCAGCGCGTTCGTCCGACGCTCGGTCTCGTACGTCGCCAGCACCTCTTCACGCCCGTCGGCCAACTTCCAGCCGAGGTTGTACGCATCCTGTACGCCGGTGTTCAGGCCCTGACCGCCCGTCGGTGGGTGAACGTGCGCGGCGTCGCCGGCGATGAAGACCCGGCCGACCCGGAACCTCTCCGCCAGTCGCACGTTCGGGCGCCACACGGTCGACCAGGTGAGGTCACGGAGTTTCGCCGTACCAGGGCCGGTGAAGTCGTCGACGAGGGCCTGCAAACCCTCGAGCGACGTGTCCGCGTCCTCGCCGTCGAGCGGTGCGCCGAACTGGAATTGATCGCCGCCGGACAACGGGGTCATCGCGATACCGGCCATCGGGTTGTCCTTGGCGCCGAACCAGTACCCGACCTCGTGGTCGAGTCCCTCGGCCGCGACGTCGCCGAGCAGCATCTGGATCGACTCGTCGGTCGTCCCTTTGAAAGCGATCCCGAGATGCTTGCGGACGAAGCTCTTGCCGCCGTCGGCGCCGACCAGGTAGTCGACGGTGACGGTCTCGCCGGTGGACAGTTCGGCGGTCACGTCGTCCGCAGTCTGGGTGAAGCCGATGAGCGCGGTGTTCAGTTCGACGGTCACGCCGTACTCCGCGAGTTTGTCCCGCAGGATCTTCTCGGTGCGGGACTGGCCGAGCATCCAGGCGTTCGGGTACGGGATGTCGGGAGTGGGCTCGACCGGGTCCGCCATCCGGCGTTCGTCGACGAGTTGACCGCCGACGTAGATCTTCATCAGCGGCACCGAGCGGCCTTGCTGCAGTACGTCGTCCAGGACGCCGAGGTCCTCGAAGACTTCCAGGGTCCGAGGCTGCAGGCCGTCGCCGCGTGATCCGTCGAAGAACTCGGTCGCCTTGTCGATCACCCGGACCGCGAGGCCGCGCCGGGCCAGCTCGATGCCGAGGGTCAGTCCGGTCGGTCCGGCGCCCGCGATCAGGACGTTCATCGTGGTCTCCTTGGGTGAATTGTGATTCACTGAATTTAGATTCAGTTTGAACGTGGCTAGGGTTCGGTGTCAAGGAGGTGCTCGTGACCGACACGGTGAGCCGCCGGCAGCGGGCGGCCGGGACCGAAGTGGCGCTGAAGCAGGCCGCGCGCGAGGTCTTCGCCGAGCGCGGGTACCTGAACACGAAGATCACCGACATCACCGCGGCCGCGGGGCGCGCGACGGGGTCCTTCTACAACCACTTCGCCGGCAAGCAAGAGCTGCTCGAGGCGCTGCTGCGCGACATGCTGCTGGAGGCGGACGAGACCATCGCCGACGTCGCCGGGCATGATCCGGACTTCAGCAAGCGGTCAGCGATCCGGTGGCACGTGGCGGCGTTCTGGCGGTTCTACCAGGCGCATCTGCCGGAGATGATCGCGGTAAAACAGGCCGCGATGGTCGATCCGGAGCTGGGCCGGCGGCTGCAGCAGATCATGGCCGACGACGACCAGCACATGATCGAGCACTTCGCCTATCTCCCGAACCCGCCGGCCGATCCACTGGTCGCGATCTCGGCGATGAACGCGCTGATGGAGGGCTTCGCCTACACGTGGCTGGTCGTGAACCCGGCGAACGGCCAGACAATCACGGACGACGACGCGATCGACACGTTGACGGGCTTGCTCCACCACGGGTTGGTGGGTCGCTAGCGGACCGCCAGGCCATCACAATCGTGCTCAGGTGGCGTTGCTGCACCGTGGAGCGCCCGGTCTGGAGTGATTGTGATGGCCTGGAGATCCGCGAGGCGGACCTGTGGCACTCACCAAGTGCGTGGGGTCCGGCTTTTGCAGGCGGGCAGAGCCGCGCGGGGCGTGCGGGGCCGCGGGTTAGTGAGTGGTGCAGGTCCGCGAGCGAGGGTTAGTGAGTGGTGCAGGTCCGCGAGCGAGGGTTGGCGAGTGGCGCAGGTCCGTTAGCGAGGGTTGGCGAACGGCGCAGGTCCGCGGGCGAGGGGTGGCGCGTCGCAGAGGTCCGCAGGCGAGTGGCGGGGGGCCTACTCCTCCGGTGGGGGTGGTTCCTCGGCGCCTTCGCGGTCGTCGCGGTCGGCCCACTCCATCAGCGTTTGCAGTGAGTGGACGTTGTCGTCGATCGTGGCGTGCAGGTCGCCGAGTTCGGCGTACCGCTGGGGGACGGTCGCGATCGTGAAGTCCTTCGGGTTTACATCGTCGATCTCGTCCCAGTGGATCGGGGTCGACACGGTGCCTTCGGGGTTGCCGCGGACGGAGTACGCCGCCGCGATCGTGTGGTCGCGGGCGTTCTGGTTGAAGTCGACGAAGACCAGTCGTGGATCACGATCCTTGCGCCACCAGGTTGTGGTCACGTCCTCCGGTGCCCGCCGCTCCACCTCACGCGCGAACGCGAGCGCGGCCCGGCGTACGTCGGAGAACCCGTACTCGGGCTTCACCCGGACGTAGATGTGGATGCCGCTGCCGCCGGACGTCTTCGGGTAGCCGACCGCGCCGAGCTCGTCGAGTACTTCGTGGACCGTGTGCGCGACCCGGCGTACCCGGTCGAAGGGGCAGTCGGGCATCGGGTCGAGGTCGATGCGCCATTCGTCCGGCTTCTCGGTGTCGGCGCGGCGCGAGTTCCACGGGTGGAACTCGACCGTCGACATCTGCACCGCCCACGCGACATGCGCGATCTCGGTGACGCAGAGCTCGTCGGCGGTCCGGTTGTACCGCGGGAACTTGACCCGGACCGTCTCCATCCAAGGCGGCGCACCGTGCGGCAGCCGCTTCTGGTGCACCTTCTCGCCCGCGACGCCTTCGGGGAACCGGTGCAGCATGCACGGCCGCTCGCGCAGCGCGTTGACGATGCCGTCCCCGACAGACAGGTAGTACTTGACCAGGTCCAGCTTGGTCTCACCGCGGGCAGGGAAGTACACGCGGTCCGGATTCGAGATCCGGACCGTCCGCTCGCCGACCGCGAGCTCGATCGCCGGAGACTTCCCCTTGGACGCGGCCATGACGCCAACCTAACCGGCGCCGGGGACAAACGGCATCAGGCCAAGCGGGTGAGCCAGCCTCGCGCGTCCGGGGTGCGCCCGTACTGCAGGTCGAGCAGCGAGCTGCGGATCTTGGCGGTGACCGGGCCGACGCCGTAGTTGACCGAGTGGTCGCCGATGGTGAGGTCGCCTTCCGGCCAGGCGACGCGGCCGATCGGGGTGATGACCGCCGCAGTGCCGGAGGCGAAGACCTCGGTGATCTCCCCGGAGCGGACGCCGTCCTTCCACTCGTCGGCGGAGATTCGGCGCTCCTCGACCGGGTGGCCGAGGTCGGCGGCGAGCTCGACGACCGACGCGCGGGTCACGCCTTCGAGGATCGATCCGGACAGCTCGGGCGTTGCGATCCGGCCGTCGGCGTACACGAAGAACATGTTCATGCTGCCGATCTCCTCGAGCCACTTGTGCTCGACGGCGTCGACGAACGCGACCTGCTCACAACCGTTCGCGACTGCTTCGGCAAGGCCGGCCAGGCTGGAGGCGTAGTTGCCACCGCACTTCGCCGCGCCGGTGCCGCCCGGGGTGGCCCGGATGGTCGACGTGGTCAGCCAGATGGAGACGGGCTTGGGACCGGTGTTGAAGTACGGGCCGGCGGGGGAGGCGATGACGCCGAACAGCACCTCGTGTGCTGGTCGGACGCTCAGTGCGGCTTCGGTGGCCATCATGTAGGGCCGGAGATACAGACTGGTCTCGCCGTCATCGGCCGACGGCACCCAGGCCTCGTCGACGGTCACCAGCGCGCGCAGCGCCGCGACGAACTCCTCCTCCGGAACGTGCGGCAGCGCGAGTCGCTCCGCGCTCGCGGTGAACCGGGCCGCGTTCCGATCGGGGCGGAAGGCCCACACCGAGCCGTCCGGGTGCCGGTATGCCTTGAGGCCCTCGAAGATCTCCTGCGAGTAGTGGAAGACAGCAGCCGCCGGGCTCAGCTTGAGCGGTGCGTACGCCGTGACCTTGGTGTCGTGCCAGCCCCGGTCCGCCGACCAGTTGGCAATCACCATGTGGTCCGTGAACGACTGCCCGAACACCGGCTCCGCCAATACGGCCGCACGAGCCGCCGCACTGGCCGGGTCGCTCCGCAGCTCGACCGCGAAGTCCCACGCGTGTGTCACTACCGTTCCCCGCTGTTCACCTGTCACTCACCGCACGCTACCCTGCCCTCATCTCCACCTCGACCCACCGCCCACACTCCGACCGCTCCGGTACGCCGACTGCGCCAGAAATGCTCGCAGCTCGGCAGCACCCGGCTCCGCTTGTACGACGCGCAGTACGCGGTCGGCAGCGTCGTACACCAAGGTGTCGTGCCACTCGTCCGGCAACTCGACCAGGACACGCAGCGACATGGCGAGGCCGGCTGGGACCTCTCCTGCGACGGCCAGGCACTCGGCGAGGCACAGGTCGAGTCTGGCGCGGTCGCCGATCCAGCTCTCCGGGCAGAGCTCTCTGGCGCGCTCCAGCAGTACGCAGCCCGCCACGCCGTACCCAAGCAGGGTGCACACGCGTCCCTCTGCCCAGTGCAGCTGATAGGTCGGAGCCAGCTCGTCGCCAACACCGATCAGCTCCTGCAACGCCTGGTGCGCCTCCTGGTGCTCACCGAGCTCGGCCAGCACCAGTGCTCGTGCTGCACGCGGAAGGTAGCTGTGGTGATCGCCAGCCACTGCCTCATCTGCCAGCTCCAGCAGCTCGGCGGGCGGACGTCGCTCGGCCAGCCCGCTGATCGCCTCTCGCGCACGCACCACTGCTCCGCTGCCGACACTGTCCGCCGCTGCCCGAGCGGCCCACCACCAGCGCCGCGCAGTACTTCGATCGCCCAGTCTAGTCAGCGTCTCCGCGATCAGGACACTCAACTCGGCTGTCTCCGGACCGTCGGCGCCGTGCAACTGCCGCACCAGAGCCGGCAGCAGCGCAGCCGGAGGGACACCGCGGAAGTCACCGAACAGCTGACGGGTATCGGCGGCATCGAGGGCGCCGACCAGCCCTCGCCACGCCGCCTCCAGCGGGTCGGGCTCCGGGCGCACCTGACCTGTGCGCGCAGGCCTTCGCTCGAAGGTCGCGGTCAGTCGGCCGTCGGTGCCGAGCTTCTGGTCGCAGAGCCGCGCCAAGTCTGCGGAGCCCGGCCGCTGCCCACGCTCCACCTGCGACAGGTAGCTGTGGTCGTACCCGACCTGTGCTGCGAGTTGCCGCAGGCTCAGCCCGGCCGTCTGCCTGCACTGCCGCAGTAGCGAACCGAAAGTCACAGGACCACCCCGTTCGTCGCTTCGAGCTCATGTGGTGCGTGCCGGTCAAGCTACAAGCCCTCGCCGACAAAAACCGTTCAAAACAAGGACAAACACGGACATGTGGGCTGTGGGCTGTTCCCAC
>NZ_JBSHBJ010000024.1:34049-65883 GCF_053611945.1 Kribbella sp. NPDC054772
TTTAGCTCTTTCTTACTTTTGGGGGGGGGGGCTCAAATTTAACCCCCCCCCCCAAAAAACAACTAAACAAAAAACCCACACCGCGGGTGTGGGGGGGTGGGGGTGTCCCCCCCCCCCCACAGCCCACACCTGTTGTCCGCAGTGCGCTCCGGGCAATGCTGAAGAGGTGAACACGCTGCAGCGACAGGCTCGTCTCTTCCGTCTGGTGCGCCACCCCACTCCCACCGCGATCCTCGCCGAAGGCGTGGAGTGGTCCGACGGCGCAGTCACCGTCCGCTGGCGCGGCCCCCACCCAGGTACGTCGACCTGGGACGCCGGCGTAGAAGCCCTCCTGGCCGCCCACGCCCCCGACCCCCGCACCCAACTCCACTGGACCCAAGCCCCCACGCCGGTCCCTCGCACGACCCCAACCACCCACACCACCCCAACCCCCACCATCTGGCTACCAGCCCCGGCCCCCGACGGCCTCTGCTCCCGCTGCGGCCGCCCCTGGCCCTGCCTCAGCTGCGGCCCGTAGCACGCCCGCCCCGCCCCGGCCGCCCACTGGCAGCCGTTGCAGGAAGGTGCGCTGTGAGATGGCGGTGACCTACTTACTTGACGCGGTTTAGTGTGCGGGGGTGATTGATCCGCTGGATGAACTTGATGCCCAGGTGGCTCGGTTGCGGGTGGTGGCGGACGAGTTGCTGGCTGCTCGGAGTAGGCCGGTGTTGCGGGGCGAGCAGGTGGAGTTGGTCGAGGACGGGCCGACGCTGCTGGCGGCGTACGAGGAGATGCAGCGGAGCTGTCACGAGCAGATCCGGGCGTTGGATCGGGGGCCGTACTCCGCGCCGCCGGCGTCGCAGCAGAAGCTCGAGTTGGACCGGCTGGCGGATGGGCTGGCGTACCGCGCGATCTACGGGTTCGAGGTGTTCGAGTCCGAAGAGGTCATGACGGTGCTGCCGGAGCTGCGTGCGGCCGGCGAGGAGAGTCGGGTGTTGCCGCAGATGCCGATGAAGATGGTGCTGGGCGACGACAACATGGCGCTCGTCGCGCTGACGAAGCGCGCCCCGGCGGAGTGCCATCTGCTGATCAGGTCGACCGGTCTGCTCGACGGACTGATCGCGACGTTCGAGATGCTCTGGGGTCTGGCAGTTCCGATGCCCGAGCTCGAGGCGACTGGCGAGGTGGCGGAGCTGCGGGCGCCGGATCGCGACATCTTGATGCTGCTGGCCGGTGGTGCGACCGACGACATGATCAGTCGGCGGCTCCGGATCAGTCCCCGGACGACGCAGCGCCGGGTCCGCGCGCTGATGGATGCTCTCGGCGCGCAGACCCGGTTCCAGGCAGGCGTTCAGGCAGCCCGGCGTCGCTGGATCTGAGTGTGACCCGGATCACGCGAGGATCTGGATTGCATCGAGCTACTCAGATGTTCTGAGTTTCATCGTGCAATTCAGCTCCGGAAGGAACCCGGCGTGACCACCAGCACTCTCGAACTGACCACCGCGCGACCGCCGCGCACTCTGAGCAGGCAGGCCAGCTTCTGGACCGCCGCCTCGGTCGCGGCCATCAGTCTGTGGACGAGCGCGGCCCCCACGACGACGTACCCGCTCTATGCCTCGGCCTGGCATCTCACTCCCACCGCGACCACCGCGATCTTCGCCGTCTATCCGGTCGTGCTGGTCGCCTTCCTGCTCCTCTTCGGCCAACTGTCCGACTACATCGGCCGGAGGGCGACCATGCTGTACGGCGTCGGCGCGCTGCTCGCCGGTGTCCTGCTCTTCGCGATCGCGCCGTCGGTCGGCTGGGTGTACGCCGGGCGCGCGCTGATGGGAGCCGGTGTCGGCCTCGCGCTCACTCCCGCGACGGCCGCGGTGGTCGAGTTCAGCCCGCTCGGCAAGGCTGCCCGCGCCGCGTCCGTGACGACCGCGGCGACGGCGGCCGGCCTTGCGCTGGCGACGATCGTCGGCGGCGGCCTGATCGAGTACGCGCCGCAGCCGCTGCACCTGGATTTCTGGGTGCTGCTCGCGGTCGTCGGGGCTGTCTTCGGACTCGTCTGGCGGCTCCCGCGCCACATCAAGGACGAGAGCCGGGGCCGCTGGCGGCCGCGTCCGATCTCCGTCCCCAAGGAAATCCGGAGCCTGTACGTCGCGTCCGCGCTCGCCGTGACGACGGCCTACGCGTTCGGCTCGGTCTTCCTCGCGCTCGGTGCGCAGGTCGCCCACCAGTTGATCGGGACCGCGAACATCTTCGTCATCGGTCTGGTGCTCGCGATCATGTCGATCACGATCGGGGTCACGGCGATCGCCGGACGTCGTTTCGCACCCGGCCGTCTGGTCCTGGCCGGAGCCGTCGCCACGCTGGTCGACCTGGCCGTGCTCGAGACGTCGGCCCAGCTGCACTCGCTGCCGCTGTTCATGACCGCCACCGTGCTCGGCGGCATCAGCTACGGTCTGCTCTTCTCGGGCGGCCTCGGTCTGATCACCGCGCACGCGCCGGCGCATCACCGTGGCGGCACTGTGGCAGCCGTGTACCTCGTCGCCTACATCCTGCAGGGAGCGATCGCGCTGGCACTCGGCCTGGTGGCGACCGCGTCCGGACTCGGGACGGCGTTGATCCTGGGCGTGATCATGATCGGTAGCCTGGCGTTGCTCGCCATCCTCGCTGCCGGTGCCCTGATGGCGAAGCAGGTCGAGGAGGTGTGATGACAACGCGTACGGCGACCCAGCCGAACTGCTCGATCGCTCGGACACTGGAGTTGGTCAGCGACCGCTGGACCTTCCTGATCCTGCGCGAGGCGCATCTCGGGACCACCCGGTTCGCGGACTTCCGCGACTTCCTCCGGATCGCGCCGAACATCCTGACGAGCCGGCTGACCGCGATGGTCGATGCCGGTCTGCTCGAGAAGCGTGAGTACCGCGACAGAGGCGAGCGCGCGCGGTCGTCGTACCACCTGACATCTGCCGGCGAGGATCTGAAGCTCGTGCTGGCGGCCCTGCAGCAGTGGGGGGATGTGCACGTGCCGCGGGCGGACGGGCCGACGGTGCTCCGGCGTGACACGCGGTCCAAGGGCCTGGTAGACGTCGGCTTTGTGGACAAGAAGGGTGCAGAGGTTCCTCAGGAGGACGTGGTCTTCGAACCAGTCCCGGGGAGCCCTGCGGATCGCAGTACCTGGCGTTGACGTACGGCGGACCCGTTGTCGCGGGCCCGCCGTACTCATGTCACTAGTTGATCGTTACGACCGTGCCGGCCCGGTTCGGGAACTCGACGAAGCCGGTGGAGGGCTTGTCGGTCGGAAGACCGGACCACGAGGCGGTGACCTGGAACGGCTTGAACGCGCCCGGTGCCGACGACGGCGTCACCTTCAGCGAGCCGCCGCTCGTCACGACGTTGGTCTGCATCGTGTACTCCGTCGTGCTGGCGCCCGGCGGGTTCGACAGGGTGATGGCGAGCACGCCCCACACGCCAGGGGTCGGACCGGCCAGGCTGGCCGACGCCTGGTTGGAACCGTCACCGACGAAGGACAGTGCCTGCATCTGACCGTTCACGACCTTGTAGAGCACCAGCCAGATGCTGCCGGCCGGGTCGACGGTCTTGATGTTCCACTGCACCGCCTTGGTCTGTGAGGTCACAGTGACCGGGTAGTCGGGCAGGTCCGCGTCAGCAGCACCCGCAGGCACCGCACCCGGTACGAGCGGAGCCGAGACGACGCCGTACGAGCGGATCGGTACTCCGGCCTTGCCAACGGTGGCAGTGAACGACGCGGCGCCGGAAGTGCCAGTGCCGGACACAGCGGTCGGTGCGAGCACAGACGTCGGTACGACGACGATCGGGCTGCGGACCGTCTTACCAGCGCCCTGCCACGTCAGCCAGCCGTTGGTGGTCGCGCCGGAGTCGCCGGTGTCCAGAGTGAGCTTCACCGTGAACGACTTGGTCTGACCGGCCTTGCTGAAGTTCAGGATCGACGGCGTCACTACTGCCTTCATGCCCGGCACCGAAACGGTCGCCCGGTACAGGCCGGGAGTCACAGCGGTCACGCGGCGAGTGATGGTCTGCGTACCCAGCAGCTGTCCCACGGAGATCGACGGAGCGTTGTAGTCACTTGGGTTGATCGCAGGTACGTCGGTACCGGTCTTGACGCCCGTACCTTCCAGATAGCCCAGCCAGTCGGTGTCGCCCGAGTCGTAGACCAGGCCCGGGTCCAGCATCTTGGACGGCTGCACCTCACCAGCACCCGCGTCGAACGGGTTGGTGTCGACGGCGCCAGTGGAGGTCAGTACGTCGCCGGCAGTCGTCATCAGAGCCGACTTGACCGCCATCGGCGACCAGTCCGGGTGCAGCGACAGGTAGAGCGCGGCCAGACCCGCTACGTGCGGTGCGGCCATCGACGTACCCGAGAGGAAGGCGTAGTTCTGTCCGCCGTTGGTCGGCGGCGCCACTGCTGCCAGCACGTTCACGCCGGGCGCAGCGATGTCAGGCTTCAGCAGGTTGCCGTTGCTCGACAGCGACGGCCCGCGCGACGAGAAGTCGGCCATCTGCGGGTACGGCGTCGTAGTGCTGGTCGTATTCCCCGGGACGAGCTCAACCGTCGCGCCGGCCTCTGCGGCGTACGACCGCACCGACAACGCACCCGGCGTGTTGAGGTGCACGGTCGGTACGGCGTGGGAGTCGCCGACCACGTCCTGGTCGAAGAGGTTCAGCAGCACCATGCCGACACCGCCGGCCCGCTGTACCTCGGCGGACTTGTCGACGCGCGCACTGATACCGCGGTCGCAGGCGACGATCTTGCCGGCGGTCTTGGCCGGGTCCAGCGTGTTGGCCAGGCAGATCAGTGCGTCTGCATCGCTGACGCCTGCCTTCTTCACGGTGACACCGTTGACCAGCGGCTTGCTGCCGGTTGCGGACGAGACAGTAGTACTGACACCGGCGTACTTCTGGCCGTTGCCCAGCACGACAGTGCCGTTCCACGGCGCCACAGTGCTCGCGCCGACGGTGGTGACCCACGGGGAGGTGTTGTCGAGCGTCGACGCGTCCGGACCGGAGTTGCCGCCGGCTGCCGAGACGAAGACACCTGCGGACGCGGCGGACAGGAACGCCAGCTGGATCGGGTCCGTGGCCGGGGACTCGATCGTCGAGCCGACCGAGTAGTTGATGACGTCGACGCCGTCGGCCACTGCCTGGTCGATCGCGGAGACGATGTCGGAGGTGAAGCCACCGGAGTCGTTGGCGGCTTTGCCCTCCCAGAGAGCCTTGTACACGGCGATCTTGGCCGCCGGTGCGACACCAGTGACCTTGCCGAGGTCACGGCCACCCAGTACGACGTCCACGTCGGCCTTGCCAGCTGCAGTGGTCGCAGTGTGGGTTCCGTGGCCCTCACCGTCGCGCGGCGACACGTAGTCGGCACGCCGCTCCGGCGGGACCAGGCCGAGCCACCCGTCACCGAAGTACTTGGCGCTGATCAGCTTGGTGTTGCACAGGTCGGCGGTGAAGTCCTCGCCGGTCTGGCAGCTCCCGGTGAAAGTACTGCCGTCGGCCTTCTGCATGACAGTCGTCGAGCCGGACAGGTACGGGCGGTACGGGTCAGCTGCCGTCGGCGGCTCGGTGCCGAGCTTGGAGCCGGCCAGCGACTCGCTCTCCGGCCAGATGCCGGTGTCGACCACACCTACTACGACACCCTTGCCCGCTGCCGCCGTACCGCCGAGCTTGTTCCAGACGCCGTTGGCGCCGGACAGCTTCAGGAAGTCGGTCGGGCTGCGGTCGTCGAGGGCGTGGTGCAGCTGGTCGGGTACGACGGACACGACGCCAGAGGTCTTGCTGAGCTCGTTGACCTGCTTGGAGGTCAGTGCGGCAGCGAAGCCGTTCAGCGTGGTCGAGTAGTCGTGGTCTACCTTCGCTCCGACCTTGCCGGCGACCTGTGCGTGCTTGCCGTTGAGGTAAGCGCGGTACGCCTTCCCGCTGGTGCTGTTGACGTCCACCTTGCGACCGGAGGTCGGCTTGGTCGCCTTCAGCCCGGTCACGCCACCCTGGTACGTCGCGAGCGGCTTGTCGGCCAGCGTGACGACGTACCGACCGGGGGCGAACCCGAAGCGGTTGGTGGACTCAGGAGCTGTTCCCGGTGTCGCGCCCGGTGTCGCGGAGCCTGGTGGAGCCACCAAGGCGGTGGTTATCAGCGCAGCGCCGGCCAGCAATGCGGCCCGGCGGCGCAGGGTGGGATGGTTCACGTGATGCCTCCACGGCAGTAGTCCTGGCCGTGGCTGTAGCCCCGGCCGCCCGCCCCCGAGCTCGGACGCCGAAAGCCTGCCAATCCGGCGCGCCGACTACACGGGATTGGCTTCAAGTAGCCGCTGGCGGAAACCTGCCAGCGGGTATCCGACAGCGTCGGATACCCGCCGTTGCCAACGCATTGACCGTGAGTTATGGAGCATCTCTACTAAATGACTATGCGATGGCTTGCAGTGGTTCTCGGGGTCCTGCTCACCAGCACGACGGCACCAGCTCAAGCGGTGCCGGCCCAGGCTGCGCCGGACTCGGCGAAGCATGCGCTGATCGGGTACCTGCACGCGAGTTTCGCGAACGGATCCGGGTACGTGCCGCTGGCCGACGTACCGGACGAGTGGGACATCATCGACCTCGCCTTCGGAGAGCCGACCTCGGTGACGTCGGGGGACATCCGCTTCAACCGGTGTCCGGCGAGCGAGTGCCCGAACGTGGAATCCGACGCGGACTTCATCGCCGCGATCCGGGCGAAGCAGGCGGCCGGGAAGAAGGTGCTGATCTCGATCGGCGGCCAGAACGGGCAGGTGCAGCTCACCACGACCGCCGCCCGGGACGCGTTCGTCAGCTCGGTCGGCGCGATCATCGACAAGTACGGGCTGGACGGGCTCGACATCGACTTCGAAGGGCACTCGCTCGCCCTGGACTCCGGTGACACCGACTTCCGCAACCCGACCACGCCGGTGATCGTGAACCTGATCGCGGCGCTGAAGACCCTCAAGGCGAAGTACGGCGACAAGTTCGTGCTGACGATGGCGCCGGAGACGTTCTTCGTGCAGGTCGGATACCAGTTCTACGGCGGCTCGAACGGCGGCGACAACCGGACCGGGGCGTACCTGCCGGTCATCCACGCGGTGCGGGACTTCCTGACCGTCCTGCACGTCCAGGACTACAACTCCGGTCCCGTGATGGGGCTCGACAACCAGTACCACACCATGGGCGGTTCTGTGGGCGGTGCGGACTTCCACATCGCCATGACCGACATGGTCAAGGCCGGTTTCCCGGTGGCGAACACCGGCCAGACGTTCCCGGGACTGCGCGACGACCAGATCGGTTTCGGGCTCCCGGCAGCGGTCGGCGCAGGCAACGGCTACACCGCCCCGGCAGCCGTGCACGAGGCGCTCGACTGCTTGGTGAAGGGCCAGAACTGTGGCGGCTACAGCCTCCGCGGCGGTACTTCGCCAGGCCTGCGCGGGCTGATGACGTGGTCGATCAACTGGGACCACTTCAACAACTGGGAGTTCCGGAACAGCCACGCGCCGTACCTCGACGCCCTCCCGTAGGCCGCCCCTCGGGCCCGGTTCGCGAATCAGCCCCTCGCGAACCGGGCCCGGGCCTGTGGATTACGGATCACGATTTGTACGTTTTCGCTGGTATGAAAGAGGCATGACAGCGTCAACGACCCGCGCGGTGATCCTCACCGTGGACGACGACCCCGGCGTTTCCCGGTCGATAGCCCGTGACCTCCGCCGTCGGTACGGCGAGGAGAACCGCATCGTCCGGGCGGAGAATCCGGCGCAGGCGCTCGACGCGCTGAAGGAGCTGAAGCTCCGCGGCGAGCCCGTCGCCCTGCTGCTGGCCGACTACCGGATGCCCCAGATGTCCGGCATCGAGTTCCTCGAGGCCGCGATGGACCTGTTCCCGCTCGCCCGCCGCGTGCTGCTGACGGCGTACGCCGACACCGACGCGGCGATCCAGGCCATCAACGTGGTCGACCTCGACCACTACCTGCTGAAGCCGTGGAACCCGCCGGAGGAGAAGCTCTACCCGGTGGTCGACGCGATGCTCGAGCTGTGGAGGTCGACCCCGGAGCCGTCCGGTGACGAGACCCGGGTGATCGGGCACCGCTGGTCGGCGCCGTCGTTCGCGGCCCGCGACTTCCTCGCCCGCAACGCCGTGCCGTACCGCTGGCTGAACGTCGACGACGACGAGGCCAAGCGGCTCCTCGACGCCGCTGGGGTCGATGGTTCGACGCTGCCGGTGGTGATCACGCCGGATGCCAGCGTGATGGTCGCCCCGTCCGAGGTCGAGCTGGCCACCAAGGTCGGCCTGACCACGGCCCCGGAGAAGGACTTCTACGACCTGGTCGTCGTCGGTGGCGGTCCGGCCGGTCTCGGTGCGGCGGTGTACGGCGCCAGCGAGGGCCTGCGGACCGTACTGGTCGAGCAGTTGGCGACCGGTGGTCAGGCCGGGCAGTCGAGCCGGATCGAGAACTACCTGGGCTTCCCGGACGGTGTGTCCGGGGCGCAGCTGACGGACCGGGCGCGCCGGCAGGCGGTGCGGTTCGGGGCCGAGCTGCTGACGACCAGGCAGGTAGTCGGGCTGGAGACGCTCGGGAACGCGCGGTTGCTGCGGTTCGCCGACGGCAGCGAGATCTCGGCGCACTCGGTGATCCTGGCGACCGGCGTCTCGTACCGGACCCTCCAGGCGCCCGGCGTCGACGATCTGTGCGGCCGCGGGATCTACTACGGCTCGGCGACCACCGAGGGTCCGGCGTGCGCCGGTTCGGAGGTCTACATCATCGGCGGGGCGAACTCCGCCGGTCAGGCCGCGGTCTATTTCTCGAGGCATGCGAAACGTGTGCATATGCTGGTAAGAGGACCATCGCTCACCGCGACGATGTCGTCGTACCTGATCGACCAGATCGCCGAGATCGACAACATCGAGGTGCACACCTGCACGCAGGTCGTTTCCTGTATCGGCTCGGAGCACCTGGAACATCTCACCCTGCTGAACAGCGAGACCGGCGAGAAGCGTGAGGTGGACACGGAATGGATGTTCGTGTTCATCGGCGCCGCCCCGCGGACGGACTGGCTGCCTGGTGACCTGCTCCGCGACGAGCGCGGTTTCGTCCTCACCGGACCGGACCTGCACGGCCGACCGCCGGGCTGGCCGCTGGAGCGGGAGCCGTACCACCTCGAGACGAGCATGCCGGGCGTGTTCGCCGCGGGCGACGTACGGGCCGAGTCGGTGAAGCGAGTCGCGTCGGCCGTCGGCGACGGGGCGATGGCCGTGACACTGGTGCACCGATACCTGGAGATGCTCTGATGACTGACCAGACCGTGGAGCCGCGGCGGCTGACCCCGGACGAGCTGCGCACGCTGTTCCTCTTCGAGAGCCTCACCGAGGAGCAGCTCGGCTGGCTGTCCGAGGCAGGGTATGTCGAGTCCGTGCACGACGGCATCGTGTTCAACGAGGGTGACGAGGCGACCTGCTGCTACGTCCTGCTGACCGGTGAGATCCGGCTCTGCAAGCTCTCGCACGGCGAGCTGGTGGAGATCAACCGGACCAACCAGCGCGGGGTGTACTCCGGCGCGTTCAACGCGTTCTTCGGTGCCAACGACCACAAGTCGTACACCGCGACGATGCAGGTGACGCAGCCGTCGGAGTTCTTCGTCATCGGCGCCGAGACGATGGCGACGATGATGAACACCTGGTTCCCGATGGCGGTGCACCTGATCGAGGGCTTCGTGATGGGCATGCGCCGGACCAACGAGACGCTCGGCGAGCGCGAGCGGTTGCTTGCCCTCGGCTCCTTGTCCGCAGGTCTGACCCACGAGTTGAACAACCCGGCCGCGGCGGCGGTCCGGGCGGCGGCGTCCTTGCGGCAGCGGGTCTCCGGCATGCGGTCGAAGCTGGCGATGCTGGCCGACGGGACGCTCGACGCGACCAAGCTGCACCAGATCGTGGCGCTGCAGGACGACGCGGTCGAACGGCTGGAGAAGAACAAGGACAAGGACATCCCGCCGATGGAGCTGTCCGACCGCGAGGACATGCTCACCGACTGGCTCGACGACCACGACGTCCAGGCGAGCTGGGACGTGGCGCCGGTGCTGGCCCAGGCCGGCCTCGACGTGCCGTGGATGGAGGAGGTGCTGACGGCGGTCGGCCCGAAGTACCTCGAGGGCGCGGTGCGGTGGTTGATGTACACGATCGACACCGAGTCGCTGATGAACGAGATCGACGATTCGGTGACCCGGATCTCGACACTCGTCGGTGCCGCGAAGCAGTACTCGCAGATCGACAGGGCGCCGTACCAGACTGTTGATCTGCGGGAGTTGCTGAAGTCGACGCTGGTGATGATGTCGGGCAAGCTCCAGGGGTACGAGGTGGTGAAGGACTTCGATCCCGAGCTGCCGGCGATCCCGGCGTACGCCGCCGAGCTCAACCAGGTGTGGACGAACATCATCGACAACGCGGTCAGCGCGATGGGCGGCACCGGCACCCTCACACTCCGGACCCGGCGCGACGGCGCGTATGCGGTCGTCGAGATCGGCGACACCGGACCGGGGATCCCGGAGGAGATCCGGCGCCGGATCTTCGAGCCGTTCTTCACGACGAAACCGATCGGTGAGGGTACTGGTCTCGGCCTCGACATCTCCTGGCGGATCGTGGTGAAGAAACACCACGGTGACCTCCGCGTGGAGTCCGAGCCGGGGCGCACCGTGTTCAAGATCGTCCTGCCGCTGGATCCCGAACGCGAGCTCGAGTCCGACCCGGCGCTGCTCTCCTGAGGTTGCTTACGGCAACCAGGTGACGATGGTCGAGATGGCCTCGGGATCCATGTGTCCCGGGGCCTGGTACTCCGCGATCGTCGAGGGACCGCTGCCTGCGAAGAACAGGTGGTTGTCCGCGTCCAGCACCTTGATCGTGGCGTCGGGCAGCCCAGCGCGCCATCCTGGGAGATCGTCGGCGACGGTCACCTGATAGTCCCGACCGCCTTGCAGAACAAGGATCGGTACGTCGAGTTTCGCCGCGGTGGCGACTGGGTCATAGGCGCGGAGATCCAGCCAGAACGATCCTGGCAGCCCGAAGGGGAGGTCGGGGGTTTCGGGTGTCAGGTCTGGGCTGTCGACGGCGGCGGCTTGGCGCTGGAAGATTTCGACGCTTTCCGGCGGGACTGCCCCGGTGTCGGCGAGATGCCGCATGACGCGGACGGCGGCATGGTGCATCGGCGTGGTGTCGCCGGCCATGATCACGACGCCGGCGACGAGCGGTTCCTCGGCGATCTTCGGCGCGACCTTCCCGCCCATGCTGTGACCGACCAGGACGACCCGGTCGACGTGCTCCGCGAGGGCGCCTACGGCGGCGATGCCGTGCGGGACGTACTCCGCCGTCATCGTGTACCCGGGCTCGGTCATTGCCTCGGGCCGATTCGCGGTCAGCTTGTCGAACCGCAGTACCGCGACACCCTGCGTGGCGAGACCCCAGGCGAGATCCTTCAACGGCTTGTTCGGCCCGCTGGTCCCGTCGCGGTCGAACGGGCCGCCGCCGGCGAGCAGCACGACACCTCGACCGGTCGGCCGCGCGGGCAGTGTCAGCGTGCCGGCGACAGTACGGCCCGCGGCATCCAGAGCGATGTCCTGCTCGGTGAACGCGGTCGGATCGGCGTACGGCGGGGGAGTCCAGACAGTCATCGGCACACCTTTCTCAATCTTTGCGAAAGGTAGCATGGCGTGAGATCGTTTCGCCATGGATCCGTTGGAGCTGCTGGGGCATCCGGTGCGATTGCGGATCGTGCATGCGTTGCGCGGCGGCCGCGAGCTGACGACCGGTGAGCTGGGGGAGCTGATCGCGGACGTGTCGAAGGCGACGCTGTACCGGCACGTCGAGCTGCTCGCGGAGGGCGGGATCCTCGAGGTCGCGGAGGAGCGGCGGGTGCGGGGTGCCGTCGAGCGGCGGTTCCGCTTGCGTGCCGAGCGCGCGTCGATCACGCCGGAACAGCTCGAGCAGCTCACAACCGACGACCACCGCCGCGCTTTTGCGATCGCGATGGCGGCGCTGCTTGCGGAGTTCACGGCGTACGTCGACCATGCCGGCGCCGACCCACTCGCCGACCTCGTCGGCTACCGCCAACACGCCATCTGGCTGTCGGATGCAGAACTCCACGACCTGATCGAAGGCCTGCGGGCCGCCATCCTCCCGACCCTCACCAACCAGGCAACCCCCACCCGCCGCCGCTACCTCCTCAGCCCCATCCTCTTCCCCACTGAGGCCGACACTGGGGAACCCAGCTAGCCGATCCCGGTGCACTGCGCTCCCCAAACCAGCCCCGCTCGTTCCCCAAACCAGCCCCGCTCGTTCCCCAAACCAGCCCCGCTCGTTCCCCAAACCAGCCCCCTCGGCCGAGACGAGCCTGCATCGCGGGGAGGGTTATCCGCTCGTGTTGGGGGTTATGGGGTCGTGGACCAACCGAGAACCCCCAACGCTAGGGGATAACCCTGCTTGGCGAGTGCGAGTGCGAGTGCGAGTGCGAGTGCGAGTGCGAGTGCGAGTGCGAGTGCGAGTGCCGTGTGGCGAGTGCGACTCGCGGGCGGCGAGTGCCGTGTGGTGAGTGCGGGGGGCGGGGTGTGGGGATGGTGGGCTGCGGCTCGGGCTGGCGGTCGGGCCCGGTGTCGCGGCCGTCGGCGTCGCGATGTTGCTTGGGCCGAGTGGGTTATGTGGGGGTGGTGGGGTAGAGCTGGGATTCCAGGAGGGCGGGGCGGTTGCGGGCTTCGATGGATTCGAGGGGTTCGCCTTGGCGCCAGAGGGCTTGGGCTATTTCGGAGTACGGGCGGACTGTTGTCGGTGTCCAGGTGTCGGGTTTCCAGGCGCGGGCTCGGGCGAAGGACTTCGGGCAGTGGAAGAACGTTTCTTCGACGTGGAGCAGGAGGGCCAGGCGCGGGCGGTGGGAGCGGACGATCATGTCGTCGAAGAACGGGCCGTCGGTGACGATGCGGGCGCGGCCGTTCACGCGGAGGGTTTCGGGGCGGCCGGGGATCAGGAAGAGCAGGCCGGCGTGCGGGTTGTCGAGGATGTTGCGGAAGCCGTCCATGCGGCGGTTGCCCGAGCGTTCGGGGATCGCGAGAGTGCCGGCGTCGAGCACCTTCACGAAGCCCGGCGGGTCGCCCTTCGGTGAGACGTCGCAGGTGCCGTCGAGGGACGAGGTCGCGACGAAGACCAGCGGCGAGCCGCCGATCCACTCCCGGTGTACGTCGCTTAGTCGCGACTCCACCTTGTCGCGGACGATCGGTTCCGGAGTACCAAACCCCTCGAGCTCACCAACGCTCCGCACCTCCGGAAGTTCCTCCCACCCACTCACCACAACGCCTCCCAAGCCCCTCACCACAGTTCGTCCCCTGCACTCACCGCGGTTCCTCCACGCATCCACCGCACTTCGCCCCGCGCACTCATTCCAGTTCCTCTCGCGCATCCACAGCACTTCTTCCCGCGCGTCCGCCGCCGCGGTCACGACCCGATCACCTTGGGGAGGATTGCCTGCCCATTCCGGGCACCAAATCCTCCCCAGCCCGCCGTTCGTGCCGTGCCCTCGCCGCGGTTTCGCTCGCGCGGTCGTCGCAGTTGGCCGCGGTCTGATCGCGAGTCCGCCGCAGTTCGTCTCGTGCGCTCGACTGCAGTTCCCGTCGCGTGTCCACCGCAAGTCCGCTCGTGCTCTCGCCGGAGCTGTTCGCATGCATTCACCACGGCTTCTTCTCGTCCGGTGTCAGTTGGTAAGACGAGATAGACGCCTGCTTGGTGACATGGGTCAGCGGAGGGCGGTGCCCTGGGTGTGGGTGAGGAGGGTGAGGTCTTCGCGGGTGGGGAGGGATTCCCAGTCGCCGTACGCCGAGACGCAGAAGGCGCCGGAGGTCGTGGCGCGTTCGAGGCGGGATTCGGGGGAGAGGGCATCGAGGGTGGCTGAGAGGTAGCCGGAGACGAAGGCGTCGCCGGCGCCGATGCTGTCGGCGACGGTTACCGGGAGGGCGGGCTGGTGGATGGTTCCTGCGGACGAATGCGCCCAGGCGCCTTTGCTGCCGGCGGTGACGATGACGTGGTCGACGGTGCCGAGGAGGTCGGTGACGGGCTCGGCGGCGTCGGTGAGGAGGTCGAGTTCGTCGTCGGAGGCGAACACGGTGTGGATGTACGGGAGGAGTTCGCGGAGTGCGCCGGCGGCTTCGGGGCGGGACCAGAGGCGGGCGCGGTAGTTGACGTCTAGCGACACCTGCACGCCGGCTGCATACGCCGTTTGTACGGCGGCCAAAGTCGCGGCGCGGGTGGTGTCGGAGAGGGCGGGGGTGATGCCGGTGACATGTAGGAGGGTGGGGCGGATCGCGGTGATCGCGGCGGTGGTTTCGTCGGCGGTGAGGGTGGAGGCGGCCGAGCCGTTTCGGTGGTAGCTGACGCGGGTGATGTCGTGCGAGGGCTGGTCGAAGGCGATGAAACCGGTGAACGCGTCGTCGGCGTACCGCAGGTGGGTGGTGTCGACGCCTTCGGCGCGCAGGGTGCGCTGGATCAGGCGACCGGGTTCGTCGTTGCCGACGGCGCTCAGCCAGGTGGCGTGGTGGCCGAGGCGGGCGAGGCCGATCGCGACGTTGCTCTCGGAGCCGGCGATCGACAGGTGTGCGTCCCCACCGAGGCGCATCGGGCGGGCGGTCCGCACCGAAACCATCGTCTCGCCGAACGTCAACAGATCAGTCATCAAGCACTCCGAAGGGTGAACAGGCGGTCATCGAGCGGTCCGCGGGACGAGCGGGGTAGGTCATCGGGCGGTTCGTGGGGAGGGCGAAGGTGGAGCATCGAGCGGGTCTCGAGGCGAGGGGGGAGCGAGGCGAGCGGGGCTTCGTGAGGTGGTGGGTGGTCATACGTTGAGGGTGGTGCGGAAAGTTTGGGCTCGGACGGCTAGGTCGGCGAGGTTGCCGCCCATGGCCGCGTCGCCAAGGAGGGGGGAACCGACGCCGACGGCCAAGGCGCCGGCGGCCAGGTACTGGGGGGCGGAGACCGCGTCGATCCCGCCGACCGCGATCAGGGGAGCGTCGGGGAGTGGGGCTCGGAGTTCGGAGAGGTAGCCCGGGCCGTGGAGTTTGGCGGGGAAGATCTTGACGGCGGTGGCTCCCAGGTCGAGCGCGGTGACCACCTCGGTGGGGGTGAGCGCGCCGCAGAGCAGCGGCAGGCCGAGTTCGATCGAGCGGTGGGAGCCGCGGGTGATCGCCGGTGTGACGGCGAACCCGGCGCCGGCGGCGGCGACCTCGTCGGCCTGGGTCGCGGTGACGACGGTGCCGGCGCCGATCAGGATGTGTGCGTCGTACAGCGACCGCGCGTTGGCGATCGCCTCGACGCCGCCCGGCGTGGTCAGTGAGATCTCCAGCGCGGTGATCCCGGCCTCGACCAGGGTCTCGACGCAGGCCAGCGCGGTGTCCGCGCTGTCCGCGCGGATGATCGCGAGCAGTTTCCGGCTCCGGAGTTCGGCAAGCAGATCCATGGTCTCCAACCTAAGTGACGAGGATAGACATAGGACGTCCCATGAGCTCTGGTGTGGACGCCCGATCTGTGGCTAACTTTCTTAGTGAACAACCGCCCCGTTGTTTACTTTCTGGAGGCATCCGCTCATGCCTAAGCTCAAAGCCCTGCTGATCGCGCTGGCGCTGAC
Organism: Kribbella sp. NPDC054772; assembly: GCF_053611945.1. Taxonomy (NCBI): domain Bacteria; kingdom Bacillati; phylum Actinomycetota; class Actinomycetes; order Propionibacteriales; family Kribbellaceae; genus Kribbella; species Kribbella sp. NPDC054772. The sequence goes on from NZ_JBSHBJ010000024.1 coordinate 49,705, forward strand.
CGCGCTGACCGTGCAAGCACCGACTGCCCAAGCCGCCGTCACGACGACCGTCCTGTTCAACAAGGGAGATGCCGGCTACGGCTGCTACCGCATCCCCGCGATCGTGAAGACCAAGGCCGGCACCTTGCTCGCCTTCGCCGAGGCCCGCCGCGCTTGGTGCGCCGACTCCCAGGAGATCGACCTGGTGATGCGCCGCTCCGAGGACGACGGCCGTACCTGGTCGGCCACCCAAACCGTCCTCTCCGGCACCGACTCCGACCCGAACGCCGTCGCCACCCGAGGCAACCCGGCCCCGATCGTCGACTACGAGACCGGCCGCATCGTCCTGCTCACCACGATGGACCCCGGTACGACGAGCCGCCCGCGGACGCCGTACGTCCAGTTCAGTGAGGACGACGGGAAGACGTGGAGCAAGGCGAAGAACATCGGCGACCAGATCGACGACCCGGCGTGGGGCTGGTACGCGACCGGTCCCGTGCACGGCATTCAGCTCACCCGCGGCGCTCATGCCGGTCGTCTCGTCGTGGGCACCAACTACGACAACGGCGCCGGCCAGAACGCCGGTCAGCTCGTCTACAGCGACGACCACGGCGACACCTGGCACAAGGGCGCGACGGATCTGCGCTCGGACGCCACGCCGCAGGAGATCAGCGTCGTCGAGAAGGTCGACGGCAGCGTGTACGCCGGTGCGCGCAACAACGCCGGTACGTCGGGTGCCAGCCGGATGGCCGCGGTGAGCAACGACGGTGCTCAAACGTTTGCGGCCCCCTTCGCGACGATCACCGGCCTGACCACTCCCGTCGTACAGGGGTCGCTGCAGCGGTTGCGTGCGGTCGATCAAGGGGACAAATACAACCGGCTCTTGTTTGCCTCGCCTGCGGATCCCGATCGGCGGCGGTACATGACGATCCGGTCCAGCTTCGACGAGGGCAAGACCTGGCAGACCGTCGACGAGGGCACGAGGATCACCAGCGACTGGTCCGGGTACTCCGACATGGCGATCCTCGACACCGGCGAGATCGGCCTGCTCTACGAGGGCGGTACGGTCGACGCGCGGGACCAGATCCGTTTCGCGCGCTTCACCGAGAACGACATCGGCCACCCGGACGCGCCGCTCGGCACGACCACGCTGGACGTCTCCGGCCTGAACAACAACAGCTACCTGCGCGGCGGCACGACCTCGGTCGCCGGCAAGTTCGGGCAGGCGCGGGATCTCGACGGTGTCGACGACGCGATCCAGTTGCCGTACGCCGAGTCGCTCGCGGTCGGCGCCGGTGACTTCACCGCGATGGCGTGGATCAAGTACGGCGCCTCCACCACCCCGCAGGCGATCTTCTGGGGATACGGCATCAACGAGTTCTCGCAGTTCTGGCTCCGCGCGGAACCGGCCGACGGTCGCATCCGCGGCCTGATCACCACCGGCGGCAACACCGCAGCGGTCCAGACAGCGAAGGCGTACAACGACAACGCCTGGCACCACGTCGCCCTGCAACGCAAGGCCGGCACGCTCGCGATCTGGGTCGACGGCGCCCAGATCGCGAGCGTCACCGCGCCCAGCGGATCGGTCAGCCCCGGCCGCCCCTTCAAGATGTACGTCGGTCAGCGGCTCGACGGCGCCCATCACTTCGACGGCTCGCTCGACGAGGTACGCCTCTACAAGCGAGCGCTGACCGCGACCGAGCTCAACAGCATCCGCACGAGCAACAGCACCGCGGTACCGAACGCCGTACTCGATCTGCCGCTCGGGTGACATCAGACCGGCCTGGCGGCGACCGTCAACCGCCAGGTCAGTTCACCACTCGCCGGCACCACCGCGGCGTCGTCCGGCCCGGCCTCCGCGAGGTCGAACACCCGCCCGAGCATCGCCTCCACCCCGAGACTCCGGTACGGCGCATCGCTCGGGAAGCCGCCCTGGTTACGCCACAACGCGACCGAAACCGGTTGCCCCGGGCAACTCAACGTCCACGTGAGTTCGGCGCCGCGGTCGCGGACCGAGACCGTCGGGCAGTCCACCAGGATCGCGCCGGCGGCGGATCCGTCCGTGGGTCCGAACTCCCCGAGCTCGAGCGGCGTCGGCCAGCCAGCGGCCACCCAGGGTTCGCCGTCCGGCCAGGCCCACGGCAACAAGGGAGCCGCCTCGGGATAGAGCCGGCAGACCGTTCCCGGCAGCGCGGAGATGGTTGCACCGGGCACACAGTCGAGCAGCGCGTGGGCGGCCCAGAGGAAGCGGTAACCGGGCGGTGCTTCCAGGTGGTAGTCGACCGTGACGGTCTCCGCGCCCGGGGTGAACGCGCGGGTCAGCACCGCGTCCCCGAACACGACCGAACTGTCCCAGGGCTGGTTCCACAGACCTCCGTGGTCAGGCACCCCGCGGATCGTGGGAAAGCACTCGTCGACCCCGCCGGCATCGACGAACGTCGCGAGACCGGCGCGCGAACCGGTGATCAGGCCTGGACCGCCCCAGAGCCATTCGCGTCCGGCGAGGCGCAGGGATGTCCAGCGCCCGCCGTCGGCGGCGTCGATCGTGACGACGCGGCCGGCCCCGCTCACCATTCCGCGAACGAGCCGTCGTGGTGGGTCCACACCGGGTTGCGCCACGCGTGACCGGTCCGGTCGGCGGCGCGGACGGCGTCCTCGTCGACCGTGATCCCCAGGCCCGGTTGGGGATTCCACTCGGCATGACCGTCGACCCAGGTGAACGGCGCCGGATCCACGACGTACGACGTGAGGTCACTCGTCACGTTGTAGTGGATGCCGCGGCTCTGCTCCTGGATCAGGAAGTTCGGCGTCGCGAACGACACCTGCAACGACGCCGCCAGCGAGATCGGCCCCAAGGGACAGTGCGGCGCGAGCATCGCACCGTGCGCATCCGCGAGTACGGCGATCCGCCGCAGCTCGGAGATCCCGCCGGCATGCGACACGTCGGGCTGCACAACCGCGACCCCCGCGTTCAGCGGCGCGAGGAAATCGGACCGGTGGTAGAGCCGCTCGCCCAGCGCCACCGGCACCGTCGACGTCGTCACCACTTCAGGCAGATGCGCCATCTGCTCGGGCAGCACCGGCTCCTCGACGAACATCGGGTGCAGGTCCTCGACCGCGTGCAGGATCCGTCGCGCCGCGGCCACGCCGACCCGCCCGTGCAGGTCGATCGCGACATCGCGCGAATCACCGAGGACCTTACGGGCCGCGGCGAGCCGAGTCACGATGTCGTTGATCTCGGCAACAGATGGCGACGTCTGGATCAGCCCGCTGGCGTTCATCTTCACCGCGGTCATGCCCGCCGCGATCTGCTCGGCGACGGCCTCGCCGATCGACCACGGTTTGTCGCCGCCGACCCACGCGTACACGCGGACCCGATCGCGCACCCGCCCACCGAGCAGCGCTGACACCGGGGCGCCGTACACCTTGCCGGCGATGTCCCAGAGGGCGTGGTCGAGGCCGGCGACGGCGCTGCTGAGCACCGGTCCGCCGCGATAGAAGCCGCCCTTCGTCAACACCTGCCAGTGCCGCTCGATCTGCAGCGGGTCCTGCCCGATCAGGTACTCCGACAGTACGTCGATCGCCGCGCGCACGACCTCGGCGCGACCTTCGACCACCGGCTCACCCCACCCGACGACACCGTCACTGGTCTCGATCCGGCAGAACAGCCAGCGCGGCGGGACGAGGAACGTCTCGATTCTCTCGATCTTCACTTGCGCCGCCTCCGGCTCCCGGAGCCACGGACCTCGGTGAGGTCCTCGGCCGCCTTCGCGAGCAGTTCGCGCATCGCGAGCTCGGCGCCTTCGGGGTCGTGCGCGCGGACCGCGTCCACGACCAGCCGGTGGCTCGGCACCGGGTCGTCGGACGGCTTCACGGTGTGCACCAGACGGTCGCGGTCGGCGAGCCCGGTCTCCATGATCACTTCCATCTTGGTCAGCAGCTCGTTACCCGTTGCCGCGAGCAACGCGCGGTGGAAGGCGAGGTCCGCGGTCACGGCCGCGAGGTCGTCAGCCGCGGACTCCATCGCGGCGAGCGCTGCGTCCAACGCGGCGAGGTGCGAGTCGTCGCCGCGGATCGCGGCCAGCCGGGCGGCGGCCGGCTCGACGATGCCGCGGACCTCGTGCAGTTCCTCGAGCAGCTCGGGCCGGGCGTCGGCGTCGCGGAAGTGCCAGCGGATCATGTCCGCGTCGAGCAGGTTCCAGTCCGACCGCGGCCGGACGAACGTGCCGCGCTTCTGCCGCGCGTCGACGAGACCCTTCGCGGTCAGTACCTTCAGTGCCTCGCGGACCGCGGTCAGGCTGACACCGAGGTCGGCCTGCAGTTCGGTCACGTTGATGGTCGCGCCCTCCGGGATCTGCCCGGACAGGATGCGCTGCGCCATCTCCTCCACGATCTGGCCGTGCAGACCCCGCGTCACGCCGCGCTGAATCCCCGTCACTCTGCTCTCCTTCACGCCGAGTCCTTCACCGCGGACCATCCGCCGTCGACCACCAGACTGGTGGCAGTCACGAACGACGCCTCGGACGACAGCAGGAACGCCACCGCCTGCGCGACCTCGTCCGGTTGTCCGAGCCGCTTCAGCGCCGTCGCCTGGGCGCTCTTCGCGCGTCCCTCCGCGTCGACGCGGTCCCACATCGCCGTCACGACCGGGCCCGGCAGCACCGTGTTCACCCGGATCGAGCGACCGTACTCGACGGCCAGCTGACGCCCGAGCGAGACGAGTGCGCCCTTCGTCGCGGCGTACGCCGGGTGTCCTGGGAGACCCGCGATGGCGTGCACCGAGGAGACGAGGACGACCGAGCCGGCGTTCGCGACCAGGTCGTCGTACAGGGCCTGGAAGCCGAGGAAGGCGGCGGTCAGGTTGACGTCGAGCTGGCGTTGCCAGGACGGCGGTGACAGTTCGTGGGCCGGCTTCACGTCGACGACGACCGCGTTGCTGACCAGGCCGTCGATCGGGCCGAGCTCGTCCCGGCCGCGGGCCGCGACCTCCGCCCAGGTGTCCGGCGACGCGACGTCACCGACCACGCTGATCGCCTTGCCCGGCAGCTCCTTGCCGGGGTGGATGTCCACCTGCACGACCTGCGCGCCCTCGGTCAACGCCCGTTCGGCGCACGCCGCGCCGATCCCCGACGCGGCCCCGGTCACCACGATCACCCGCCCAGCCAGCCGCACCCGCGCCTCCTCGAGTCATTCCCACCCAAGCACGGGCGAGCCAGCGTTCCAACGATGAACAAGGCACCAGGTTGACCGCGACCACTTCGCCCGTCAAGCAATTTGCTCATAATTTACGAATTAATACCGCCAGCTGCTGAGGGAGATCGGCAGCTCGACAGTACGTATACGTCCACTGTGTCGAGCCGCAGGCGTGGGCAAGGCGGGATTGGTCCCGTCCTCCCCGACAGGTCCTGTCGAGCTGCCGACCTCTCTGTGCCCCTTCGGTGTGTTTAGGTCCTCTTTGGTTTGATCGGCGGACCAAGTGAGGACTGAATGAAGCATCGGCGGTTGAAGCTCGGTAGTGCGGTTGTAGTGGGTCTGGGGCTGGTGGTCGGTGGGGTCGTGCATGTCGCGACTGCCGACGACAAGACGAGCGCGGACACTCCGCCGGCGACCGGGTCCGTCGCTCTCAGCCCCGAGGACATCGCGGCGGCGACCCCGCTGACACCGAGCGGCGCGCTGCAGCCGGCCGGCGCGCAGGCGCCTGCCCAACGCAAGACCGCGATGGCCCAGCCGCAGGCAGTGGCCGCGGCGGCCGCATCGGTGCCGGCGACCGGGAAGCTCGCGATCAAGGGCGTCTACCAGAGCACCAACTACTACTGCGTGCCCGCGTCGAGTGCGGTCAGCCTCGGGACGTTCGGCGTGAACGTCACCCAGCAGACGCTCGCGAAGCAGATGAAGACCACCACCTCAGGCACGTACGACAAGACCGCCCTGCCGGTGATCAACGGCTACATCAACCCGCTCGGGTACTCCGTCTGGGACGCCGACACCACCGGCAACGCGACCAATCTGCTGAACTGGGCCGCGCACGACATCGGCATTCTCAAGCGGGCACCGAAGATCGGCGTCTGGATGGAGAAGCTGCCCTGGAACAAGGGCATGAGCGGCCACTTCGGGCACGCGATCATGATCTACGGCTACGACCTGAACAAGAAGACGCTGACGGTCTGGGACCCGTGGAAGTCCACCGGCGGCACGCACACCATTTCCGCGGCGACGCTGAACGCGACGATGCAGCAGTACGGCCTGTCGTACGTGTCGGCGCACTCGGACGTGGACCTGACGAACGCCGGCGACCTGAGCGGTGACGGGCGCGACGACCTGGTCGCGGTCGACCGCCAGGACGGCACGCTGTACCGGTACACGAACAACGGCAACGGCGGCTTCGCCGGCGGTACGTCGGCCGTGAAGCTGAGCACCGGGTGGAACGCGATGACCGAGATCGCGCCCGTCGGCGACCTGACCGGAGACGGCAAGGCGGACCTCGTCGCGGTGGAGAAGTCCACCGGCAAGCTGTACCTGTTCCCGGGGCCGACGCCGTCGGGTTCGACCCGTAAGCTGATCGGCAACGGCGGCTGGAACGGGATGCGCGACATCATCGGGATCGGCAACATCCTCGGCGACGCACACCAGGACCTGGTCACGATCGAGAAGTCGACCGGCAAGCTCTGGGTCTACCCGGGGACCGCGAACGGGCTCGGGACGCGCAAGCAGATCGGCGCCGGCTGGACCAACCTGACCAAGCTCGCCGCCGTCGGTGACCTGTCCCGGGACGGCAAGCCCGACCTGGTCACCGTCGACCCGAAGACCGGCAAGCTCTGGCTCTACATGGGCCCGAACTTCGCCGGCGGTACCGCTCGCGTCGAGATCGGCACCGGCGGCTGGAACGGGTACCGCTCGCTGACCGGCGTCGGCGACATCACCGGCGACAAGATCCCGGACCTGGTCACCGTCAACAACAGCACCGGCCAGATGTACTCGTACCCGGGCAAGGCGAGCGGCCTCGGCACCCGCACCACCCAAGGCTCGGGCTGGAACAGCTGAGTCAGGCCCAATCGACTTCCGTCGAGCGAAGCCAGGTCCAGGTACGCCGCTGCCACGCGGTGGACTGCCGACCGAGCCGACCGGCGTACTCGGGCCAATCGGTGGACGTCTGCTGTGACCACGCCTTCTCGGCGGCACCGGGAAGGCGTGGCAGCAGCATGAGTTCGAGGTCGTCGGAGCTGAGGATCGTCTCGCACCAGATCGCGGCCTCGACGCCGGCGAGTTGATCGGGAGAGGTGACCCCGGGCGTGTTCTCGACGGGGTCCCACGACAGGCCGTCGCGCAAGGTCGCCGGCCCGTAGAACTCCAGGCCGAGCCGTTTCCGCGCCTCCTCCTGAGCGGGATCGGACGACGCATCGCCGTGCGGACGGTCGAAGTACACCCAGGTCGTGGGTGAGGCGATCAGGCGCGCTCCGGCGGCCAGTGCCTTCGGGGCGTCACCCTTCGCCTTCTCGAAGTGCTCGACGATGATCGGCAGCAGATCCGCCGGTGGGGCCGGCCGGTCGCCGCTGTCCATCGCGTCGAGGTCGATGCTGATCCAGTACTGCGCCACGTCGTCCGGACCGATCGCGCCGCGGGCGATTTCCTGCCAGCCGACGACGCGCTTGCCGCGGGCCCGGACAAGTTCCGAGGCCTTGTCGACGAAGGCTGCGTGATCCTCGTCGGACATGCCCCACGCCTCGTCGCCGCCGATGTGCACGTACGCGCTCTGCGGGAACTGCGGGACGACCGCATCCAGCACATCCTCGACGAACGCCCACGTCTCCGGGCGGTCGGGCTCGAGCGCGTTGAGTGGGATGCTCGTCCCGTTGCCGAAGTCGATGGTGCGCAGCTCGGCCGGCGCCAACTCCGGGTACGCCGTGAAGACCGCCGACGTATGCCCGGGCATGTCGATCTCCGGTACGACGGTCACGAACCGCTCGGCCGCGTACGCCACGAGCTCCGCCAGCTCGGCCTGCGTGTAGAACCCACCCGGCCGATCTCCGAGTGCCCCGGCCGCACCCACCTCGGTCAGTGCGGGGCGTTTCGGTACTTCGACCCGCCAGCCCTGGTCGTCGGTCAGGTGGAGGTGCAGCACGTTCAGCTTGTACAGCGACAGCATGTCGATGACGCGCCGTACCTCGTCGGGCCCGTGGAACGTGCGGACGACGTCGAACGAGAGACCGCGCCAGGCGAAGCGCGGTCCGTCGACGATTCGGGCGCTCGGGAGGATCGCCGTACCGTCCTGGAGGTGGGTCGAGATGAGCTGCCGCAGTGAGGTCAGACCGCGGTGGACCGCCTCGGGCGTCGGGCCCCAGACCCGGACGCCCGCGCTCGTGATCTCCAGACCGTGGCGTTCGTCCACCGCTGCACCGTCGGCCCGCAGACCGGCGGCGGGAGCAACATCCTCCACCGAGTCGATTGCCAAGGTGATGCCCGAGTTGCCGGTGAACGCGAGGCCGGAGTCGACCTTGACGTCCTGGACGAATCGGGCGGCGACGTCGGCGAGCTCCGGTACGGCGACGGCGACGCCTGCCGAAGCGGTCAGGGTGAAGGTGCTATCGCCGGGGACGGTCTTCGCGGGCGCGGGGATCACGGGAAGAGTCATGCGACGAGTTTGCGGCAATACAGGGCGTCTGGGGTACCACTCGAGCCCACGCGCGTCGTGAACGCGACCCCGGCGACGTACTCGTCGTCCGCGCACTGACCCTTGTAGTTGCCGTTGGCGAAGTCGCCGCCACCGTCGCTGCGGCTGTCGCCACGGTCGAACCAGACCGTCCTCCCGGTGGCGCTCAGCGTTTGCGACGTGCCGGCACACAGGACCGAGGACACGCGCGCACCGCGGACGCCGTACCCGATCAGGTAGGAGTTCGGAGCGCACTGGTACTTCGTGTAGCCGGAGGCCCAGTCGGGGGAGACATGGCTCTCGTCCTTCACCACCTCATACGCGCCCGACCACACTGGTCCGCCCGAGCGGCACAGTCCGCGGTTGCCGGTGTGGCTGAGACCGACCAGCCGCAGCCCATCGGGGCACGCAGCCTTGCGCGCACCGTTGTCCCAGTCGCCCGCGCCGCGCATCCGGAGTGATTCGACGAAGTCACCGTGGTCCGGGCTGAGCATCTTCCACACTGTCGTCTCGGCGACCGGTCCGGTCTTGCTCGGTGCGTTCATCAGCCGGGTCCACGCGGACGCTCGCCAGTCGTCACCGTCGTACAGACCGATCCGCCGACCAGCGGTGTCCCAGGCCAGGAGCGCCCAGCCGTTGTCCGTGCCGGTGGTGTTGTGCCAGCCGACGACGGGCCAGTACGCGAAGTCGGCGTCGGTGCGGATCAGTTGGTCGACGAAGTGCTCGAACCACGCGCGCGGCAACGCGCCGGTCTCCTCGCGACCGCCGATGCCGAACTCGCTGATCCACAGGGGTGCGGTGAAATGACCTTCCTCACCGGTGACGAAGAACGCCTGCCGGTTCAGTTCGCTGATGAGTTCCTCGGGGGACAGATCGCGGTACCGCGGGTCGTGGGTCTCGCCCGTCCGGGTCGCACCGCTGTGCCGTGGACCGGTGTAGTCGTAGAAGTGCGCGGAGTACACGAGCTTGTCGGAGGCGACCAGCGTGTGCGAGAGGTACCTGGCCGGTGTCAGTGTCGGGCGGTCATGCGGGAGACCGTCGGCCGGGATGCCGGTCCAGTTGATGCCCTCGACAACGATCAGCAGGTTCGGGTTCGCCTCGGTGAGGATCCGGTCGCCGAGGTGCTGGGAGGCGGCGAACCAGTCGTGTTGGTCGCCGAGTCCCCAGTTCGGGTCGTCCAGGAGATCCCGGCGTACCTCGTTGTAGAGGTCGGCGCCGACGACGCGTGGGTTGGTCTTGTAGCGGTTGACGATGAACAGCCAGTCGTTCTCCCAGGTCTCGGTCGACTGGCTCGCGTTCCAGCGTTCGTTGCCGTCCAGGCCGCAGCACCAGCGGGTGGTGTTGGTGTGATTGTTCAGGATGACCGCGAAACCGGCGTCGGTGAGTTGCTGTACGACGACGTCGTACACCTGCAGCGGGGTCTTGCCGCGCAGGCTCGGGTTGGCGGCGACGGAGGCGTCGGTGACCGGGGTGGTGTCGTGGATCATCTCGTTCGAGAACTGCAGGCGGATGCTGTTCAGGCCGAGCTCGGCGAAGCCGGAGATGATGCCGGCGATCGGCGCGCGGTCCAGGCCGAGCGGCATCCGGTTGCTGTTCTCGCCGGCGTGGTGGTTGGCGTTGTCGGACTGGTCACCGGAGCCGTTCCACGTACCGCTCGCGCCGTGCCAGTTGCCGGACTTGAGGCGGAAACGGTTGCCGTTCGCATCGACGACGTACCGGCCGCGGGTGCTCAACGGTGGAGTCCAGCCGCTGACCGAGGGAACCGTTGGGGGATCTGCCGCGGCCGTCGCGGGGACGGTGGGGGTGATCAGGGCGGCGAGCAGGACGATGACTGCAGACGGGGCGATTCTGCGCATACCCCGATCGTCCCGGCTCCTGTCCGATGCCGCCAGCACCGGCGGCGCGGCGGATCTCCAGGCCATCACAATCGTGGGCTGCGCGTGTGTTCCCGCCTGTGGGGTGGGGGATCGGCGGATTGTGATGGCCTGGAGAGACGGTGACTACTTCGTACGGTGTTGTGCGACCAATTGCTTCAGGTAAAGGGCGCTGGCCTTGGGTGTGCGCTTCTGGGTGTCGTAGTCGACGCGGACGATCCCGAAGCGCTTGACGTAGCCGTAGGCCCATTCGAAGTTGTCCATCAGCGACCACGCGAGATAGCCGCGGATGTCGGCGCCTTGGGCAATGGCATCGGCGACCGCGCCGAGGTGTGAGGTGAAGTAGTCGGTGCGGCCGGTGTCCTCGACGTACCCGTTCTCGTCGGGCACGTCCTCGAAGGCGGAGCCGTTCTCCGTGATCACCATCGGGAGGCCGGGGTAGTCGCGGGCGATGCCGACCAGCAGGTCGGTGAAGCCCTCGGGCACGATCTCCCAGTCCATCGCGGTGCGCGGTTTGCCGAGCGGTATGTCGCGACTCACCGGCAGACCGTCCGCGCCGACGGTGCTGCCGTCCTCGGCGTACCCGGTGAACTTCTGGCTGAAGTAGTAGTTCACCCCGAGGACGTCGATCGGCGCCGAGATGATCTCCAGGTCACCGTCCTGGATCGGCAGTTCGACACCCTCGCGCGCGAGATCCGCGACGACGTCGGCCGGGTAGTGCCCGTGGACGAGCGGGTCGAGGTAGAGCCGCCGGCCCATCCCGTCCGCCCGGCGCGCGGCGTCGACATCCGGCGCGGCGTCCGAGGCCGGGTACGCCGTCGCGACGTTCAGCGTGATGCCGATGTCCAGCTTGCGCGGCGAGGCCTCGCGCATCTGCTGCGTCGCGAGCCCGTGTCCGAGCAGCAGGTGGTGCACAGCGGCGATGGCCTCCGGGTATTCCCGCCGGCCCGGTGCGTGTGCGCCGTACGCGTAGCCGAGCATCGCCGAGCACCACGGCTCGTTCAGCGTGGTCCAGGTGTCGACCCGGTCCTTCAGCGCGTCGAACACCAGCATCGAGTACTCCGCGAAGCGGTACGCCGTGTCGCGCACCGGCCAGCCGCCCGCGTCCTCGAGCTCCTGCGGCAGGTCCCAGTGGTACAGCGTCACCCACGGGTCGATGCCCTGCGCAAGCAGCTCGTCGACCAGCCGGTCGTAGAACCCGAGGCCGGCCGGGTTCACCGGGCCCTTGCCGCGCGGCTGCACCCGCGGCCATGCCACCGAGAACCGGTACGTGTCCAGGCCGAGGTCCTTGATCAGCGCGACGTCGGCCGGCATCCGGTGGTAGTGGTCGCAGGCGATGTCGCCGACGTCACCGTTGTCGATCGCGCCCGGCACCCGGCAGTACGTGTCCCAGATCGACGGCGTCCGGCCGCCCTCGGCGATCGCGCCCTCGATCTGGTACGCCGAGGTCGCGACACCCCACCGGAATCCGGCGGGCAGTGCTGCGACAAGGTCTTCAGAGGTCATCGTCATCCTTCGAGTGTTCTGAGTCGGGGCACTAGGCCACGGGAACGCGGCCGGGGAGCCAGCACGCGACGGAGCGGTCGGGGTCGTTGCGCACCGACGGGATCCCGAGCACCGGAATGTCGACGGAGCACCGGTCGAACGCCTGCGGGCAGCGCGGGTGGAACGAACACCCGGACGGCATCCCGCGCAGGTCCGGCGGCGAACCGGGGATCCCGGCCAGCTCGCGCCGTTCGCCGCGGAGTGCGGGGAAGGACTTGAGCAGACCCTCGCTGTAGGGATGCAGCGAGTCCGTGTAGAGGTCCTTCGACTGCGCCTCCTCGACGATCCGGCCGCCGTACATGATCGCGATCCGGTCGGAGAACTCGACCAGCAGCGACAGGTCGTGAGTGATGAACAGGACCGAGAATCCGAGCCGTTCGCGGAGCTCGACCAGTTGCGCGAGGATCTGCCGCTGCATGACCACGTCCAGCGCGGTGGTCGGCTCGTCCATGATGACCACCTGTGGCTCGAGGACGAGCGCCATCCCGATCATGACCCGTTGCCGCATCCCGCCCGACAACTGGTGCGGGTACGCGTCCATCCGGTCTGCGGAAATGCCGACGAGTTTCAGCATTTCCTGAGCCCGGGCGATCCGGGCCTGCGGTGACAGTTGCGGCTCGTGGGCCTTGATCACGTCGAGCATCTGGGTGGAGATCTTGTGCACCGGGTTCAGCGAGTTCATCGCACCCTGGAACACGATCGACGTCTCCGCCCAACGGAACGCGCGCAGTTCCGCGTCGGTCAGCGCCATCACGTCGTACGAGTCGCCCGACGGCGGGTGGTAGATCACCGAGCCGCCACTGATCACGCCGGGCGGCGGCAGCAGCCGCGTCACGCCGTACGCGAGGGTGGACTTCCCGCTGCCGCTCTCGCCGGCCAGGCCGAGCACCTCACCGCGGTGCAACGTCAGCGTGACGTCCCGAACCGCCTGCACGGCTTCAGAACCGAGGCCGTAGTCGACATGGAAGTTCTTGATCTCCAATACCGGCTGCTTCATGCGACCTCCTCCTCACGGCGGCGTACGACGGGAGTCGCCGGCGCGTCCTTCGCCGACAGGACCGGAGTGAAGCCGACCCGCATCCGGACGGTGTGGCCGTCCTTAGTCTTCACCCGGGTGTGCCCGCTGCTGCGCAACCGCGGGCTGACGAATTCGTCGATCCCGAAGTTCACCAGCGACAGCGCCGTCCCGAGCAGGGCGATCGCCAGACCGGCCGGGACGAACCACCACCAGGCGCCCTGGGCCAGCGCCTGCTGGCTCTGCGCCCAGAACAGGATCGTGCCCCAGTTCCATTCGGAGATCGTCGAGATGCCGATGAACGCCAGGGTGATCTCGGACATCACCGCGAAGATCACCGTGCCCACGAAACCGGAGGCGATGATCGCGGTCAGGTTCGGCATGATCTCGAAGGTGATCAGGCGCCAGGTGCTTTCACCGGTCGCCCGCGCGGCCTCGACGTAGTCCCGCCGGCGCAAGGACAACGTTTGCGCCCGCAGAACGCGCGCGCCCCAAGCCCACGACGTGAAACCGATGACCAGGGCAACCATCAGGTCACCGGCCGACGGGATCGTGGAGGCGACGATGATGATCAGCGGGAGCGCCGGAATCACCAGGAAGACGTTGGAGAGCGCGGACAGGCTGTCGTCCGCGGCGCCGCCGAGGAAACCCGCGCTGACTCCGATCAGGATCGATAGCGCGGTCGCGACCAGACCGGCCAGCAGCCCGACGAACATGACGCCGCGGGTGCCGACGAGTACCTGACTGAAGATGTCCTGCCCGAGGTGCGTCGTACCGAACCAGTGTTTGCCGGACGGCGCCTGGATCAGGTCGCTGCTCCGGGCGCCCGGGTCGTACGGCGCGATCCACGGGCCGATGATCGCGATCAGGCAGAAGAACGCGAGCACGACCAGACCGGTCGCGGCCTTCGGGTTCGCGACGAAACGCAACCGGCGGCGCTTCGCTGGTGCGGCCGTCTCGGCGGGTGTCACCGCGGTGATGGTGGCGGTCATCAGCCCTCCTTCCGGGTACGCGGGTCGAGGAGCAGGTAGGCGACGTCGGCGAGCAGGTTGGCCACCAGGACCGACAGCGTGATCACCAGGAACACGCCCTGCATCAGCGGGTAGTCCTTGGCGCCGACCGCCTGGAACAGGTTGTAGCCGATGCCCGGGTAGGAGAAGACGATCTCCACCAGCAGCGTGCCTCCGACGATGAAGCCGAGCGACAGCGCGAAGCCGGAGACGTTCGGCAGCAGGGCGTTGCGGGCCGCGTAGCTGACCATCACCCGGCGTTCGGGCAGGCCCTTCGCGTGCGCGACGGTGATGTAATCCTCCGAGGACACCGTCACCATCATGTTCCGCATGGTCAGGATCCAGCCGCTCACCGATGAGATCAGGATCGTGATCGCGGGCAGCAGGCTGTGCTGGATCGCGCTGCCGATGAACGTCCCGTTCAAGCTCGGCACCAGACCGGGCTCGTACCCGCCGGACGACGGGAAGAAGCTGCCCGGGCCGGCGAGCAGCGTGATCGCCAGCAGGCCGAGCCAGAAGTACGGGATCGACGACAGGAAGGTTGTTACCGGCAACAGACCGTCCATGATCGAGCCACGCCGCCAGCCGGCGAGTACGCCGAGCGACGTACCGATCATGAAGCTGGCGAAGGTGGTGATGCCGACCAGGGCGATCGTCCACGGCAGGCTCTGCTTCAGGATCTCCGACACCGGGGTCGGGAAGAACGTGAACGACAACCCGAGATCGCCGTGGAACACCTGGCCCCAGTAGTCGACGTACTGACTCCAGACCGACGCGTTCTTGTCCAGGCCGAAGAGCACGTAGAGCGAGTGGATCGCCTCGGTGCTCAGCTGACCTTGGTACTTCGCCATCAGCGAGGTGACCGGGTCGCCCGGGATCAACCGCGGGATGAAAAAGTTGATGGTCAGCGCGGCCCACGCGGTGAACACGTAGAACGCGATGCGCTGCAGGAGGAACTTCACTTCGTTGCCCCCTCTTCATAGAGCCAGCACGCGGCCCAGTGACCTGGCGTCGGCAACTCGAAGCGCGGCGGCAGGTCGGTCGAGCACTTCGGCATCGCGTGCACGCAGCGCGGGTTGAACCGGCAGCCGCTCGGCGGTGCGATCAGACTCGGCGGCTCGCCACCGGCCTGGTCCTCGGGCGCACCGAGCTGACCGAGACGATCCGGGTCGGGCGCGCTCTCGATCAGCAGCCGGGTGTACGGGTGCGCGGGGTTCTGCGTGACGGTCTCCGAATCGCCACCTTCGACGAGACGGCCGGCGTACATCACCATCGTCTCGTCCGCGAAGTACCGCGCGGAGGCGATGTCGTGGGTGATGTACAGGATGGCGAGGTTCAGCCGCTCCTTCAGGTCCCGCAACAGGTTCAGTACGCCGAGGCGGATCGACACGTCGAGCATCGATACCGGCTCGTCGGCGAGCAGCGCCTCGGGATCGGCGCCGAGCGCGCGGGCAATCGAGACCCGTTGCCGCTGGCCACCGGACAACTCGTGCGGGAACTTGTCGAGGTAACGCTCCGGCGGGGTGAGCTGCACCTGCTCCAGCAGCGCGCGGAGGTTCTGCTCGAGATCGCCGTCCCGGCCGTGGATCTTCAGCGACCGGGTCAGGTGGTACCGCACGGTGTGCGTCGGGTTCAGCGAGGCGAACGGGTCCTGGAAGATCATCTGCACCTGGCGGCAGTACGCGCGGAACTTGCGGCCGCCGCGCACTGTCACGGACTCGCCGTGCAGGCGGATGTCTCCGGAGGTGCGCCCGTACAACTGGGCGAGCAGCCGCGCGACCGTCGACTTGCCCGAGCCGGACTCGCCGACCAGCGCGGTCACCCGGCCGCGGCGCAACGTGATCCGGACGCCGTCGACCGCGTGCACCACCTTGTGGTCCCGACTGAACAGGTCGCGGATGCCCCGGCGTACCGGGAAGTGTTTGGTGAGGCCGTCGGCCTCCAGAACAACCTCGGTCTCGGTGACCGTCATGTGTCTCCCATCGCGGCACCGCGGCGGGCGGGGGGGCTCCCCCCCCCCCCCGCCCCCCCTCAACGCGAGGGCCGGGGGGGGTGGGGGGTGTGGTGATGGGGATAGGAGCGCGGTGGGTGGGGGGGCGCGGGGCGGGG
>NZ_JBSHBJ010000024.1:65893-68070 GCF_053611945.1 Kribbella sp. NPDC054772
CCCTCCCATAGTGTTGGTTGTGTGGGGTCTTGGGTCCCACCCCCCGCGGGCGGGGGGGGGGGGGGCCCCCCCCCCCCCCCCCGCGGCCCGGAATCACTGGCTGCCGGCCGGCTTCAGGTTGAGGATGATCTGCAGAGCGTTCTGCTGGGTCGGCTGCGCCGGCCCGTACTGGTTCTGCTCGTCGGGCCAGCCGACCCAGTTCTTGGTGCTGTAGAGACCGCCGACGTTGGACGCCGAGGTGGGGATGATCGGCATCTGCTCGACCATGATCTTCTGCAGCGTGTTCAGCGCGCTGGTGCGGGTCGCGTCGTCCGCGGCGTTCGCGTACTGGTCCAGCGCCTTGGTCGCCTCCGGGCTGTTGAACCGGCCGTAGTTGCCGCTCACGCCACCCTTGCCGACCGGCTTCAGGATCTTGCCGTCCATGATGTTCTGGTAGATGTCGAACGGCGTCGCGCCACCGTTGGTCCAGTGCATCGCGGCGTCGAAGTTGCCGGTGTCGATGTTCTTGAACCACGCGTCCTGGTTGGCCTTCTCGACGGTCGCCTTGATACCGATCGTGGACAGGTTGTCCTTGATGATCTCCAGGTCGGTCTGGTAGTCCGACCAGCCGGCCGGGTCGGTGAGCGTGAGCGTCACCGGCTTGCCGGTCGGGTCCTTCAGTACGTCGCCTTCGAGCTTGAAGCCCGCGTCGCTGAGTTCCTTCTTCGCGCCGTCGACATCGACCGCGTGCTGCTTGTCCTTGTACTCCGGGGCGATGAACGACTCACCGGCCGGCGTCGGGATGCCGGTCATCGACTCGACCTTCGGGTAGAAGTACCCGGCCTCGCCCTGCTGGAAGATGTCGTCGCGGTTGATCACCAGGTTCATCGCACGACGCAGCGCGGCGTTGTCGAACGGCTTCTTGGTGGTGTTGATCCACAGACCGTGGATACCGAGGTTCGCCGGGAACCAGAGCTTGTGGTTCTTCGGGTCCTTGTCCTGGTAGACGGCCTTCACGTTCGGGACGAAGACGAAGCTCCACTCCGAGGAACCGTTCGCCAGCGCGGTGGTCTGCGCGTTGTTGTCGTTGTACGACGTGTACCGCAGCTCCTTGACCTTCGGGAGGTCCTGCCAGTACGAGTCGCGCAACGTCAGCGTGGTGGTCTGCGGGGTGAACGACTTGACCGTGTACGGGCCGGTGCCGATCGGGTTCTTCAGGGTGTCCTGACTCGGGTCCTTGATCGTCGACCACTGGTGCTTCGGGACCACGAAGACGGTCAGGATCTTGTTCTGGTTGGTGAACTGCGACCGGGTGAAGGTCAGGTCCACCTTGTTGCCGGAGGCAGCGATCGTGCCGTACGGGATCGCGTCCTGGTTCAGCCCGTCGTTGTCCTTGCGGAGCTGGAACGAGTACGCCACGTCGTCCGCGGTCATCGGCTGGCCGTCGGAGAACTTCACGCCGTCCCGGATGGTCAGCGAGAGCTTGGTGAAGTTGGCGTCCCACTTCCACTCGGTCGCCAGCCACGGCTTGCCGGGATCTGTCGGCTTGATGCCGTTGATCATCACCAGCGGCTCGAAGATCATCCAGCGGTAGCCCAGTGAGGCGCCCGAGGAGGAGCCGAGGAACGGGTTGTGGTTCTCGGTCTGTGGACCGTTCGGCATGCCGATGTTCAGAACGGTCGCGCCGCCGCCTGAGCCAGTGCCGGCGGCCTTCCCGTCCCCGTTACTACAAGCAGCCAGGGTGGCTGCCGCGAGCAGGCCCGCGAGGGCGAGGGCCGTGGAGACGGCGTACCTCGGCGCTCGCGGTGCCCAGGCACGCACCTCGCGGCGGCGACGGACCGCCCACGATGAACCCCGCATCGAGGGCGGTCCGTCGCCTTGCGATGCACGCACCTGGGCACCGCGATCGCTCGAGCTACGCCGTCTCCACGGCCCTGGCGCGACTGTGCGTCGTGCTCGCATCGGTTCCTCCTGTGTATCTGTTGGCGGATGGCCCACCCTGAGCCGGTGGGCCAGTGCATGGTGGCGTGAAAGCGCTCTCATGGGAAGAGCTCACGCCAGGTCTTCGATGTTCAGAGGGGTACGCCGGGGGGGGGGGGGGCGGGGCCATACCGCCCCGCGCTCGTCCATTTTTGCCGGTGTTTGGGGGGGGGGGGGGGCCACATGGGGGGGTGGGGGGGGGTGGTGATGGGGCGTAG
>NZ_JBSHBJ010000024.1:68080-89218 GCF_053611945.1 Kribbella sp. NPDC054772
CCACCCTCTTTGTTCTCATTGTCGTGGTGGGTGTTTTTTTGTATCCCTCCTGGTTTTTGTTGTGCGCGCGGGGCCCGGGGGGGGGGGGGTCGGGGCCCCCGGCCCCCCCCCCGGGAGCTTCAGTAGGACCGGTTCTTGGGGGCGGGTCGGGTCCGATGGGCGGCGGTCGGGGCGGTTGAGCTGCGGACGATCAGCGTCGTCGGCAACACCTGGGGGTCTGCGGGCAGCGGAGTGCCGCCGAAGTACCCCATCAGCATCCGGGCAGCGGCCTGGCCCATCTGGCGCATCGGCTGATGCACCGTGGTGAGCGGCGGCTCGGTGTGCTCGGCGTACGGGATGTCGTCGAACCCGACCACCGACACGTCGTTCGGCACGTTCCGGCCGGTCTCCCGGACGGCCTGGATGGCGCCGCCGGCGGACAGGTCGTTGTGCGCGAAGATCGCGTCGAAGTCGAGTCGTTCGGCGAGGGCGTGCTGGACGCCGAGACGCCCGCTCTCGTGGGTGAAGTCGCCCTCGACCACGAGTCTCGGGTCGAGCTCCAGGCCGGCTTCGGCGTAGGTGTCGCGGAAGCCGTCCAGGCGTTCGTGGGTACAGCCGAAGCGTTCGACGCCGGTGATCACCAGTGGCCGGCGGCGGCCGAGCTCCAGCAGGTGCCGGGCAGCGGACTCGCCGCCGGCGTAGTTGGTGGTGGCGACGGACGGGAACTGCGGGCGGTGGTCGCGGTCGTCGATCAGGACCACCGGCAGACCGCGGGCGTGGAGTTGCTCGATGTAGGTGAGGGTGCCTTCCGGCTCGATCACCAGCAGGCCGTCGAACGACTGCGACGAGACCTGGGACGCGAACTGCTGCATGGATTCCGCGCCCCGGTTGACGGTGAACAGCAGCAGGCCGTACCCCTCGGACTCGACCACGTCGACCGCGCCCTGCAGCACCTCGCCCATCCAGGGCCAGGTGAGCGAGGGGACCAGCATTCCGACGATCCGGGTCCGGCCGCGGGCCAGGCCGACGGCGCGGGCGCTCGGCACGTACCCGAGCTCCTCGATCACCTGGCGGACGCGCTCGGCGGTGCGCAGGTCCAGCTCGCCCTTGCCGTTGAGGACGCGGGACACGGTGGTCTTGCTGACGCCGGCACGGGCCGCGACATCGGCGATGGTGATGGACACGCTGACTCCCCTCGGGCGGTCGGGGCCGGACGCTACGGAACCGGTTTCGGAAGCGGTTCCGTAGATCAAAGCGGAGACCGTCACGGACCGTCAATCACGGAGCGGTAACGAATCGCGACTTAGTTCACAGCCTGGAGGAAGGGACCTCTTCCGCCGCGCGGGGCGGCATGATGAACTCGGGGGCGAGCGGCCTGCCCGGGGCCGAGGGTGAGGTAAGGGATGGAAGTACGCCGGACCACGGTGCGCGACATGCGCCGGTCCAACCGCTCGGTGATCCTCACCAGCATCTACCGCGAGGGCCCGCTGAGCCGCCAGGAGTTGACGGTCCGGACCTCGCTCAGCGCCGCCAGCGTGAGCAACCTGGTCGCCGAGCTGATCAGCGAGGGCGTCGTCGAGGAGGCCGGCTCGGTCGAGTCCGAGGGTGGCCGGCCGCGGGTCCTGCTGCGGGTCGCCCAGGACTTCCGGTACGTCGTCGGTGCCGAGGTCGGCGAGACCCGGGTCCGGGTCGAGCTGTTCGACCTGGCGATGAACGTGCTCGCCCGCGCCGACCACCCGATCAGCTCACCCACCCCGGAAGAGGTCGTGAAGCACGTCCTGGAAGGGCTTTCGAGCGTTCTCGCGACCTCAGGCATCCAGTCCGCGCAGGTTCTCGGGCTCGGCGTCGCGGTCGCCGGTGTGGTCGAGGACAACGCGATCGTCGACGCGCAGACGCTCGGCTGGGAGGCCGTACCGCTCGCCGCGATGCTTGCCGAGGGCACCGACATCCCGGTGCACGTGGACAACGGCGCGAACATGCTCGGGCAAGCGGAGATGTGGTTCGGCGCGGGCCGCGGAGCGACCGACGCGGTCGTGGCGCTGGTCGGCTCCGGTGTCGGCTCGGCGCTGGTCGCGGGCGGATCCAGTTACCGCGGCGCCCGCAGCAGCGCGGGCGAGTGGGGCCACATGACGATCATGTACGGCGGCCGCCAGTGCCGCTGCGGCGCCCTCGGGTGCCTCGAGGCGTACGTCGGTGCGGAAGGCGTCCTCGATCGGTACCGACAGGCCGGCGGCGTCGTCAGCGGTGACGAAGAGTCCGCCTTCGTGGAACTGCTGGAGTCGGATTCGGAGCTCGCGGCAACGATCGTCGCCGACACGATCGGCTACCTGGCCGCAGGCTTCGCGAACCTGGTCAACCTGGTCAACCCCGAACGCATCGTCCTCGGAGGCTGGGCCGGCCTGCTGCTCGGCGAGAAACACCTGGACAAGCTGCGCGTCGAGGTCGGCAAACACGCCCTCCGCCGCCCGTACGCCCAGGTCACCATCGTCCTCTGCGAACTGGGTCGCGACGCCGTAGCCCTCGGCGCCGCGACCCTTCCCGTCGTCCGCCTACTCCGTGACGGCGGAGCTGTTCGTTAGACGGTCCACTTCTGGTTGGCTCCGCCGCCGCAGGTCCAGATTTGGGTTGGGGTGGCGTTGTCGGAGCGGTTGCCGGTGACGTCCAGGCACTTGTTCGCCTTGGGGTTCACCAGGTCGTGGCCTGAGCTGTAGACCCATTGCTGGGCGGCGTTTCCGTTGCAGGTGGCGAGCTGGACTCTGGTGCCGTCGGCGATGCCGGCGTTCGCCACGTCGAGGCATTTGCCCAGGGCACGGATCGTGCCGTCCCCGGGACGTGACCACTTCTGGGCGTTGGTCCCGTTGCAGTCGTACAGCTGCACCGTCGTACCGTCGGCCGGGTTGGCTCCGGCGACGTCGAGGCACTTGCCGGCGAGGCCGGTGATCTGTGAGCCGCCTCCTGCGCTGCCGAGGGTGGAGACCCGCACGTAGTCGACGGTCATGGTCTGCGGCATCTGCGTCGTGCCGTCGGGGTAGCCCGGCCAGTAGCCGCCGACCGCGAGGTTCAGGATCATGAAGAACGGGTGATTGAAGACCCACGTGTTGCCGTTCAGATCGGCCGGGGTGCGGCGCTGGTACTGCACGCCGTCGACGTACCAGGTGATCGAGTCCGGGGCCCAGTCCACCGCGAAGGTGTGGAAGTCGTCGGCGAACGACCAGCCGTTCGGATGGTTGTACGCGGCACCGATCCCGCCGGCGCCGGAGTAGCCCGGACCGTGGATCGTGCCGTGCACGGTGGCCGGCTCCTTGCCGATGTTCTCCATGATGTCGATCTCGCCGTCGTTCGGCCAGTTGCCGCCGCCGAGCATCCAGAACGCGGGCCAGATCCCTTGTCCCCGGGGGATCTTGATCCGGGCCTCGAACCTGCCGTACGTCTGAGTGAAGGTCTGGGCCGTGAGCAACCGTGCCGACGTGTACTGGCACGGGCCGTAGTGGCACTGGAAGCCGCCGTTCTCCTGCCGGGCGGTGATCACCAGGTTGCCGTTGCCGTCGAGGGCGGAGTTGCGGGTGCTGTTGGTGTAGTACTCGCGTTCGTCGTTGCCCCAGCCGTTGCCGCCGATGTCGTACCGCCACTTGGCGGGGTCGGGGGCCTGGCCGGAGGGGCCGTCGAAGTTGTCCTCCCAGACCGTGGCCGTCTGCGCGGCGGCAGCCTGCTGGTGGCCGCTGGCGGCCGGTTGGAGGAGGGCGGTGCCGACGAGTGCGGCACCGATCGCGAGGAGCGCGAGCGTGCGGGGACGCTTCATGGATGTACCTCATTTCGGGGGCGTCTGAATGAGGGTGGATGTGGGCCGCAGCGTGCCGTGAGAACGCTCCCACGTCAACCCCGGGACTAATTAAGAGATCTGAAAAAAGTCTCGCTTCCGGCGTTGACACGGCACTTTACCGATGGTTACCTCATGGTGACCACCAGTTGCGGACGCGGGCAGGCGTCGGCGACGGACCGCCCCACACTCCTTTAAAACAAGGGAGAACCGCCCCATGCGTGTCAAACGCCTCCTGCCCGCACTGGCCGCTGCGCTCTGCGTGGCCGCCGCCGGGCTCGGCATCGGAACCGCCCCACCCGCCCAGGCCGCCGGTGAACAGGTCAACGTCTGGCTGACCACCACGAACGACTCCGCCGGCCAGAACGTCACCCGGGGGCTGCAGCAGCAGACGCCGGTGAACTTCGGTCCCGCCGGCGGCTCGGCGGACCAGACCGTCACGGTGAACGAGAACACGACGTACCAGTCCTTCGAGGGCGGTGGCGCGTCGTTCGCCGACAGTTCCGCCTGGCTGCTGAACAGCAGCAACGTGATCTCGGCCGCGACCCGCAACCAGGTGATGAAGGACCTGTTCGACCCGGTGGACGGGATCGGGCTGGCGTTCATCCGGAACCCGATGGGTGCCTCCGACCTGGCCCGGTCCAACTACTCCTACGACGACACCTGCTGCGACCTGAACGACTTCAGCATCCAGCACGACCTCGCCGACATCGTCCCGCTGACCAAGCAGGCCCGGCAGCTCAACCCGGCGGTCAAGGTGATGGGCTCGCCGTGGAGCGCGCCGGCCTGGATGAAGGACAACAACGACTTCGTGCACCGCGGCTGGCTGAAGTGGGAGTACGCCCCGATGTACGCGCAGTACTTCGTCAAGTACCTGCAGCAGAACGAGGCCCAGGGCAACCACATCGACTACATCTCGGTGCAGAACGAGCCGACCTGCTGCGGGAGCGACAACACCGGCTACGCGTCGATGAACTGGAACGGCTCCGGCCTGCTCGAGTTCACCAAGAACAACCTGCTGCCCGCACTGCACGCCGCCGGGCTGACCACCAAGGTGCTGATCCTCGACTACAACTGGGGCAACTACAACGACCTCGGGTCGGTCCCGATCGCGGACGCGGCACTGCGTAACGACCCGAACTTCGGCGGCATCGCCTGGCACGGGTACGGCGGCGACGTGAACCTGCAGACCCAGGTCCACAACCAGTACCCGAACGTGAACGCGTACATGACCGAGCACTCCGGCGGGACCTGGATCGCGAACCAACAGGTCGAGGACATGAACAACCTGATCGACTACACCCGCAACTGGGACAAGTCGTGGGTCAAGTGGGGGATCGCCCTCGACGAGAACCACCTGCCGTACGTCGGTGCCGGCTGCAACGTCTGCACCGGACTCGTGACCGTGCACCGCAACGACAGTCAGCGCGGTCAGGTCACCAAGACCGTCGAGTACTACACGATGGGCCACCTGACCAAGTTCGTGAAGCCGGGCGCGCTGCGGATCGACTCGACCGCGAACAGCGCGGTGAAGAACGTGGCCTGGAAGAACCCGGACGGCTCCAAGGCTCTCATCGCGTTCAACACGACCGGCAGCTCGCAGTCGGTCCGGGTGAACTGGGGCTCTCAGTCCTTCACCTACACGCTGCCTACCAAGACGTCCGCCACCTTCACCTGGGGTGGGACCCAGAGCGGCGGAGGAAGTGGCGGTCAGATCACCGGCCTGGCCGGCAAGTGCCTCGACGTCGCGGGCGCGAGTGCCGCCGACGGTACGGCGGCCCAGATCTACGACTGCAACGGTACGACGGCGCAGCAGTGGACCCGTCCCGGTGACGGCACGATCCGAGCGCTCGGCAAGTGCCTCGACGTGAACGCCGGCTCGGTAGCCAACGGTGCGCGCGTCCAGCTCTACACCTGCAACGGCAGTGCCGCGCAGCAGTGGACCTATACGAGTGGGAGAGATCTGGTGAATCCACAGGCGAACAAGTGCCTCGACGTCACGGGTAATAACTCCGCCAACAGCACTCCGGTCCAGCTGTGGAGCTGCACTGGAGCTGCCAACCAGAAGTGGACTGTCTCGTGAAGCGGCTCTTGGTCGCAGGCACGGCCCTGGTGCTCGGGCTGTCCATCACCTCACCCGCACAGGCCGCTACTGGCACTGTGACCGGCTTGGCCGGGAAGTGTCTCGACATCGCCGCAGCCGCAACAGCTGACGGTACGGCGGTCCAGCTGTACGACTGCAACGGGACAAGTGCCCAGCAGTGGTCTCGTTCGAGCGACGGGACGCTGCGTGCGCTGGGCAAGTGCCTGGACGTATCCGGTGGCTCGGTGGCGAACGGCGCGCGGGTGCAACTGTGGACGTGCAACGGCAGCGCGGCGCAGCAATGGGCCTACACCTCCGGGCGGGATCTCGTGAACCCGCAGGCGAACAAGTGCCTCGATGTCACCGGCAACAACTCCGCCAACACCACACCGGTACAGCTGTGGACCTGCACCGGCGCAGCCAACCAGAAGTGGAACGCCCCGGCGAGTGACGATGGACCTCCGCCCGCGAGTGGTGCACCGATGGCGGCAGCGCCGTACCTGTATCAGGGGTGGGGTGACCCGCCGAACCCGGCGACGGTGATGAACGCGGCCGGGGTGAAGTGGTTCACGATGGCGTTCATCCTGTCCAACGGGTACTGCAACCCGCAGTGGGACGGCGGTCGTCCGCTGACCGGTGGCGCCGACCAGCAGGCCATCAACACGATCCGGTCGAACGGCGGCGACGTCGTGGTGTCGATCGGTGGCTGGTCCGGGAACAAGCTGGGGCAGAGCTGCGGTACGGCGAGCGAGCTCGCGGCGGCGTACCAGAAGGTGATCAACGCACTGTCGTTGAAGGCGATCGACATCGACATCGAGGACCAGGAGGTCGCGCAGGCCGGCGTCCGGCAGAAGGTGATCGACGCGCTGAAGATCGTGGAGCAGAACAACCCGGGCATCACGACGTACCTGACGTTCGGTACGACGACCTCGGGACCGGACGGGAACGGGCAGGACCTGATCAGGCGCGGCGCTGCCTCGGGTCTCGATCTCGACGGCTGGGTGATCATGCCGTTCGACTTCGGTGGTGGGTCGACGAACATGGGGACGCTGACCCGGCAGGCGGCCGACGGGCTGAAGAACCAGGTGAAGGCGGCGTACGGGCTGAGCGACGACGCGGCGTACCGGAAGATCGGGATCTCCTCGATGAACGGGATCACCGACGTCGCCGGTGAGCGCGTCAACCTGTCGGACTTCGAGTCGATGCTGTCCTACGCGTCCGAGCACCACCTGGCCCGGTTCACGTTCTGGTCGGCGAACCGCGACCGTCCGTGCACCGGCGGCAGCGCGGACAGCTGCTCCGGCATCGCGCAGAATCCGTGGGACTTCTCGAAGGTGATCGGGCGGTATCGGGGGTAGCGGAATCTCCAGGCCATCACAATCGGTCGGCGGCGGGGCGTCCACGCGGCGCCCCGTCGCTTTTCGGCGATTGTGATGGCCTGGGCGTTCGGCAGTTGACCCTCCGGTGACCGGAGGGTGGAAGCTTGTCGCATGACGGCGACGGTGACGGTGGGGGAGTTCTCCCGCCTGACGCATCTGACGGTGAAGACGCTGCACCACTACCACGACATCGGCCTGCTGGCCCCGGTCGCGATCGACGCATCGTCGGGGTACCGGCGGTACGGGACGGATCAGGTCGACACGGCGTTGCTCATCCGGCGGCTCCGGGAACTCAAGATGCCGCTGGCGGACGTCCGCGCGGTGGTCGAGTCCGACGGTGCGGTCCGCGAGGAGACGTTGCGGACGCACCTGGAGCGGATGGAGCAGGAGCTCGCGCACACTCGCGAGGTCGTGGCCTCGCTGCGTGAACTGCTGACGCCCGGCCACCCGGTCCTCGAGGTCGCGTACCGGTTCATCCCGCCCTTCCGGGCTTACGGTGTTCGCGACCGGGTGGAGCGGGACGGTATCGGGCCGTGGTGCGAGTACGCGTTCGGCAAGCTCGACGCCGTCACCGGTGACATCCGCGCCACATCGGGTGCGACGTACAGCGACGAGTTCTTCACCGACGACGCCGGCGAGGTCGTGGCATTCCTGCCGGTCCCGCCGGACCAGGCGCCGGCCACGGGGGTCGAGCTCGTGGACCTTCCCGGCGGGTACTTCGCCATCGCGGTCCATGCCGGTGCGATGACCGGTTTCGACCGGACCTACGCCGCGCTCGGCAGCCACGTCGCGGAGTACTGCGAGGTCGCGCCCGGGCCCATCCGTGAGCTGTACGTCGCCGGTCCCGGTGACGTACAGGATCCCGACTCCTACCGAATCGAGGTCTGCTGGCCGATCCAGCAGATCCCTGTGCTGAAAGGCTGAACCATGTCTGTTTCTCTCGAAGCCATCACGTTCGACTGCGTGGACGCGAACGCGCTCGCCACCTTCTGGGCCGGCGTGTTCTCCGCCGAGGTCGATGCGGATGGCAACGAGTCCTTCGCGTCCGTGAACCGGAACGCGCCCGGGACGACGCTGATGTTCATCGCGGTCCCGGAGCCGCGGACCGCCAAGAACCGGCTGCACCTCGACCTCGCGGCCGCCGACTGGGCGACCGAGGTCGACCGGCTGGTCGGGCTCGGCGCCAAGCGACTGGACGAGTACACCGAGTACGGAGCGCATTGGATCACGCTCGCCGACCCCGAGGGCAACGTCTTCGACGTCGCCGAGCACGCCTGACAGTCCGCCGTACTCCGGTCTGCGCGGCCGGACCGCGGTCTCTTGCGTGGGTGCGGTCCGCGGAGGAATGTGGGGGATGAGCGGCGGCGCCGCCGGGGTGCTGCCCCGAGGGGTTAGGGGGTGGATCGTGTACGCGCGCTCCACCACGATCAATGCCACGCCGGCGGCGATGGAGGCCGGTATCGCGCAAGTGCGCGACGAAGTGATGCCGATGATCGTCGACATGGACGGCTGTATCGGCCTGTCGATGATGGCGGACCGGGGGTCCGGTCGGTGCATCGCCACCAGTGCCTGGCGGTCCGAGGAGACGATGTGGGCCACCGACGACCGGTTGGCGCCGATCCGGGAGCAGATCGCGGCGACGCTCGGCGGCGGGAGTCCGGACGTACGGGAGTGGGAGATCGCGGTCCTGCACCGTGACCACCGGTCGGTCCCCGGCGCCTGCGTCCGGGCGACCTGGGTGAAGATCGACCCGGCGACCATGGACCGGGCGATCGACGTCTACAAGGTCGCCTCGTTGCCGCGGCTGGAGGATCTGGCCGGCTTCTGCAGCGCCAGTTTGCTCGTCGACCGCACCTCCGGCCACGGGGTGTCGTCGGTGACCTACGACAGCCAGGAGGCGATGGACAGCAACCGCGAGGCCGCCGCATCCATGCGGGCCGCAACCACGAAGGACGCCGGTGCGCAGGTGCTCGACGTCGGCGAGTTCGAACTCGTCGTCGCCCACCTGCGCGTTCCTGAAGTCGTCTGACCTCGCGTGGTCGACGGGTAAGCACGGCCCCGCTCGAGCACGGCCCGGATCCGATCCGGGCCGTTGCTCATTCCATCTGGTCGAGGTGTGCCTCGAGTGCGTCGAGGCGGTCGCGCCACAGGTCGCGGTACGGCGCCAGCCAGGCGTCGATCTCGGCCAGTGGGGCGGGACGGAGCCGGTACCAGCGGCGCTGGGCGTCGTGCCGGACCTCGACCAGGCCGGCGTCGCGCAGGACCTTCAGGTGTTTCGACACCGCGGGCTGGCTCAGCGACAGCGCCTCGACGAGCTCACCGACCGGCCGCTCCCCGGCGCGCAACAGATCGAGGATGTCCCGGCGCCGGGGCTCCGCCAGCACCTCGAACGTAGTTGCCATACCAGGAATATAACCCGGTCAGGCCGGTTTCAAGCCTGGCCAGCAGCGACGTCAGAGCGAGTGACCGAAGGTGGCCACGAACGCTTCGCGGAAGAGTTCGGCGAGATCCGGTTCGCCGTTGTCGCCGGCCCAGCGCAGTAGGGCCACATGGGCCACGCCGAGGCAGGCGCTCGCGGCGGCGCGGGCGGCGTACTCGAGGGTCGGGTCGGTGGCGCAGATCGCGGTGACGAACGCTTCCTGCAGGCGGAACTGACTGTCCAGGTGGCGGGCCTGCAGGGCGGGGGTGGAGATCATCAGCTGGAGCCGCGCGAGGAGCAGGTCGTGGTCGTTTGTAGCGGCCAGGTCGAGGGTGGCCGCGACGGTCCGGGCGATGCGGTCGGCGAGTGAGCCGGTCGCGGGGAGTTGCGCGAGGGTGGCCGCGGCGAGTTGGTCGAAGTCGTCGTACAGGACCAGGTCTTCCTTGGTGGGGAAGTTGCGGTAGACGGTCATCGCCGAGACGCCGGCCGCGTCGGCGACCTCGTTGACCGTCGTCGCGTCGTACCCGCGGTCGGCGAACAGGCGAAGCGCGTGCCGCTGGATCCGCTGCCGGGTCTCGGCACGCTGGCGGTCCCTCAGGTTCATGTGGTAGATACTAACGTCATGATAGTTTCTAACATGAACGGCAGGGTGGCGTTGGTGACCGGCGCCTCGCGTGGGATCGGGCGGGCGATCGCAGAGCGGCTGGCCGCGGCGGGCGCGGAGGTCGTGGTGCATTACCACCAGGACAAGGCCGGCGCCGAGGAGACGCTGGCGCGAATCGGTGGTCGTGGGTTCGTGATCGGGGCGGAGCTCGGCGTACCAGGTGATGCCGACGAGGTGCGTCGGCAGGTGGCCGCCGGGCTGGCCGGGCGGGCGTTGGACGTGCTGGTCAACAACGCTGCTGCAGCGCCGGCGGGTCCGCTCGCGACCGACACCGAGGAAGCGTTCGACCGGCTGATGGCGGTGAACGTGCGGGCGCCGTACTTCCTGATCCAGCGGTTGCTGCCGCTGCTGTCCGACGGTGGCCGGATCGTCTCGATCTCTTCGGTCGCGACCCGGATGGCGAACCCGGCGCAGACCTCGTTCGCGATGACCAAGGGTGCGCTCGAGACAATGACGCGCACGCTCGCGCTGGAGCTCGGGCCGCGGGCGATCACGGTGAACGCGGTCGCGCCGGGCGCCACCCGCACCGAGGCGAACGGTGCGGTCTTCGAGACCCCGGGGCTGCCGGAGTTGATCGCCGGACACACCGCGCTCGGCCGGCTCGGCAGCGCTGACGACGTCGCCGACGTGGTCGCGTTCCTTGCCTCACCGGCGGCGCGGTGGATCACCGGGCAGGTCGTCGACGCGTCCGGTGGGTTGTACCTCGGGGTCGCCTAGGGCGCTTCCTGGGGCGCTTCCTAGGGAGCCGACTCGGTGTCGAGGAAGAGCTGGACGCGCGGGTGGGTGCGGAGCGCCGTACCGGGGTAGGCCGGGCTGATCGGTTGGGTCAGGGTGTCGTGGACGGCTTGGCGCTTGACCGATCCGGGGACCGAGCCGACCAGGTCGCGGGCGTTCAGGAGCCGCGGGATCGTCACCGTGACCGCATGCGTGGGTACGCCGCTCAGCTCGGGGAAGTTGCCCTCGTCGACCTGTTGACGCCGACTGGTTTCGTCCAGCGCGACCAGCCTCGCCGCCTGCGGGTCGTCGAAGTCGGCCGGCGGGTCGTTGAACGCCAGGTGGCCGTTGACGCCGAGACCGAACAGCACGACGTCGAACGGTTCGCCGCCCATCAGCGCCGCGTAGGCGTCCGCGCCGTCCTCCGGGGCGAGTGGGTGAAACGTTGCCTGCGGCACCTTGTCGAGGAAGCTCCGGTGCAGCCAGTTCCGGAACGACTGCGGCGCCTCCGGCGAGAGGGCGACGTACTCGTCCATGTGGAAGCACTCGACCCGGCTCCAGTCGAGGTCCGGCGCCGTGGCGAGCGCGGCCAGCGTCGCGCTCTGGCTGGGGGCGGCGGCGAGCATGATGCGCGCCCGTCCGGTCGTCGCGATCGCCGTCCCGATCGCCTCGGCGGCCGCGGTCGCGGCGGCGCGGCCGAGTTCCTCGCGGGACGGGTACGTGCTGATCCGCGGCGCGTGCTCGACTGTCATAGACCCTCCTGGGGACGTGTGGCTTGGGAGAAAGGCTCGCACAACCGGGGGTTTTCCCCCGGTCGGTACGGTGGGTTGCCAGAACCGAAGACGGTGGCTGGCTCCAGTGTGTGGGTGGTGTGCACGGGCCTAGTTTCGTTGCCATGCTGACGATGAATCAGGTGATGATGACCGCAGTTCAGGTGACCGAGTCGCCGACTGGTGGAGTGGCTGGCTGGGCTATCGATCTGATGGAGCGGCTCGGGCCACTCGGGGCGGGCCTCGCGGTCGCGCTGGAGAATCTGTTCCCGCCGCTGCCGAGCGAGGTGATCCTGCCGCTGGCCGGGTTCGCGGCCGCTCGCGGCGATCTCGGGCTGGTCAGCGCGATCCTGTTCACCACTCTCGGATCGATCGTCGGCGCCCTCGCGCTGTACGGCGTCGGCGCGGTGCTCGGCCGGGAGCGGACCAGGGCGATCGCGGCGAAACTGCCGCTGGTGAAACTGCGGGACGTCGACAAGGCCGAGGAGTGGTTCCTGCGGCACGGCCCGAAAGCGGTGCTGATCGGGCGGTTGGTGCCGGTCGTCCGCAGTCTGATCTCGGTGCCGGCCGGCGTGGAGCGGATGCCGGTCGCACTGTTCCTGCCGCTGACCGCGGTCGGGAGCCTGGTGTGGAACTCGTTGCTGATCCTCGCCGGCTACCAGCTCGGTGAGCGCTGGCATCTCGTGGAGTCGTCGGTCGGGGTGTTCCAGAAGCTGGTGATCGCGGGGGCGGTGGCGGCCGTGCTGTGGTTCGTCGTGGTCAAGCTCCGCGGCGGGCGTTCGGATACTGAGAAAGTCCAGTAGCACGCTCTACTTTGACTACGCTCGAGGTATCACTGCCGAAGCCTCAGGAGTTGGGTCAGATGCCGTCAGTCGCGTTCGAATCGCAGGTCGTGCCGGAGCCACCGGTCTGGCCGCAGTCCGTGGTCACGGTCGTCGGCAATCCCCGCGCGGGCTCGCGGACCGCAGCCGCCGCCGCGTCCGTCGCGGAACTACTCGCCTCCGAGCTCGGTACGCCGTACCGCATCGACGAACTGGTCGACCTGGTGACGTTCGCGCCGGCGATCTTCCAGGGCGACAGCGCTAGTGAGTCGGAGCGGGCGGAGCTGGAGAACGCGATCGACCTCGTCTCGTCGGCGTCGGTGATCGTGGTCGCGACGCCGGTGTACAAGGGCAGCTACACGGGTCTCTTGAAGAGCTTCCTCGACGTGTTACGCCCGTCTGCCCTGGCCGGCGCGGTCGTCGTACCGGTCACGGTCTCCGCCGCCCCGAGCCACAAACTCCTCGCCGACCAACACCTCCGGCCCGTGCTGTCCGAGCTGGGCGCCAGCATCCCGGTCCCCGGCGTCATCCTCGAAGAACGCGACCTCGAAGACCTCCAAGTAGTCCTCTCCACCTGGCTCCGCACCAACGCCGCCATAGTCCAAGCCACCACCCTCGCCCTCCAACCCACCCCCGAACCCACCCCCGCCCGATAACCCGATCCCGGCGGTGTCCCCGATGCTCCGGGGTGCGGGGTGCGGGGTGCGGGGTGCGGGGTGCGGGGTGCGGGGTGCGTGGCCGAGCACGGGTTGAGCGCACCACCACCCGCTGGGCACCGGGCGAGGATTCGAATGCAGGCTGGAGCGCCACTCCCGCCAACTGTGGTGAGGGTTGGCGCATCGGGCCGCGGCAGCACCTCTTACCCCAACTGGTTCGGTTGTGCGGTCGAACGCAGTACCTTCCGCCGTCTCGCGGCGGGTGCCGAGCGCGGCCGCCGCCGTTCCCTCCGTTCGCCGCGACGCGTGCGGGGGGTGGAGACCCGCAGTGGTTGCCGAAGACAGGCAATAACAGGTCTCCACCCACCGGTTCCTGTCTCAGGCCACCGAGCTCGAGCGCGGGTTGGCGAGGCGCCTCTCATGCGCCGGGTTCGGTGGCGCGGGCGACCGCAGTACCTTCCGCCTTCCGCAGTCCCGCCGCGGGGGTGAGTGCGGTCGGCGCCGTACCTCGGTCGCTGCGACGCGTGCGCGGGGGTGGCGACCCGCAGTGGTGGCTGGAGACAGGCAATAACAGGTCTCCACCCACCGGTTCTTGTCTGAGCCCCCGAGCTCGAGCACGGGTTGGCGCGGCACCTCTCACGCGCCGGATCGGTGCCGCGGACGAACGCAGTAGAGTCCCGCCGTCCCGCCGTCCCGCCGTCCCGCCGTCCCGCCGCGTTGTCGAGTGCGGCCGGCGCCGTACCTCGGTCGCCGCGACGCGTGCGCGGGGCTGGAGACCCGCAACGGTGGCTGGAGACAGGCAATAACAGGTCGCCACCTACCGGTTCTTGTCTCAGCCCCACCTCGAGCGCGGGTTGGCGCGGCACGACTCATGCGCCGGGCCGGTGCCGCGGACGAACGGAGTACCTTCCGCCGTCCCGCGGCGGGTCGAGTGCGGTCGGCGCCGTACCCTCCGTTCGCCGCAGCGCGGGCGTGGGGGTGGAGACACCTAATGGTGACTGGGGACAGGCAATAGCTTGTCTTCGGTCGCCGGTTCTTGTCTCAGCGCCCGGGAGGCGACCCACGTGCGCGGCTTCTTGCCCGGGTGGGTTAGTCGGTGTGGGTGGGTTGGGTGGGGGAGTGGCGGAGGGTTGTGGTGGCGGGGAGGAGGGTTGAGGTGAAGGTTAGGAGGGCTGCGGCGCCGACTACGACCAGGTAGATCCAGAGGGGGCCGGTGGGGAGGGGGCTGGTGGAGACCTTGGCGGAGAAGGGGATTAGGCACGCTAGGGCTACTGCGGTGCCTAGGGTGATGCCGGCGAGGGTTATGAGGGTGCTTTCGGTGGTGAGCATGCGGAGGACCTGGAGGCGGGTTGAGCCGGTGAGGCGTTGGAGGGCGAACTCGCGGCGGCGGCGCAGGGTGGTGGAGACCAGCGTGTTGACGACCGAGACCGCGGTGTACGCGATCAGCATGCCGACGAGCATGTAGTTGACCCACGCCTGTGTCTGCAGGTCTTCCGCGTTCGCGGCGACCAAGGTACTGCGGTCCGCGACCTGAACCCCCGGATGCGCAGCGGCCAGCTTGGACAGCCCCGCCCGTACGTCGGCCCCCGGCTCGGCGCGGACCAGCATCTGCTTGGTGAGACCGTCCGTCGTGTGCGCGGCAACCAGCGAAGCGGGCAGCATCAGCGTCTCGTATCCACGTTCGGCCGCGAACGTCGCGACCACCCGGAGCTTCACGGTCGTGCCGTCGCCCAACGTCAGCGTGACCTCGGACCCGACTCCACGCCCGGTCTTGGTTGCCATGTAGTCCGGCAACGCGACCGTCGACCCGGTCAGTCCGCTGAGCGAACCGCTCGTCAACCGAACTGGCGCCGTACCGTTCGCGCCCTGGGCGTCCACGCCGATCACCGGCGCGCCGTCCTCGTCGAAGGGTGCGTTGCGCGGCTCGTCGACCGCGGCCATGCTGCGGACGAACGCCGACGCACTCGCCACCCCAGGTACCGAACGAACCTGCGACAGCAACTCCGGCGACAGACCCGCGTCAGACACGAGTACGGCGTCCGCTCGCAGGTCGCGTGTGAAGGCTTCGGAGGCGGCGTGCACCTGCGTCGTCTGCATGTACAGGTTGGCGGTCGAGATCCCGACGGCCAACATCACCGGCATCACCGCGGCCGACATCGCCACGGATCGCGCGGACAGGTTGCGGATCGCGAGGCGGCCGTTGACGCGGGTCAGGGCCTGTACCGGCCAGCGCCAGAACGCCAGCACCAGCTTCGTCCAGAACGGACCGAGCAGCGCGACACCGATCGCCCAGCAGAGGATCGACGGACCAGCGGTCGCTCCGGCGAGTGGACCGGTCATGACAGTCGCGGTGACGATCAGCAGCGCGAGGCCACCGCCGAGGAACAGCAGACCGAACAGCAACCGGATCCAGCTGAACCATCTGCGCTGCAACGACGCCTCGACGAGCGCCTCGACCGGCCGGATCTTCGCTGACTTCCGTGCCGCGATCAGTGCCGCGCCGACCGCTGCGAGTACGGCGGCACCCGCGCCGGCCGCGAACGGGATCCATCCTTGCGAGAACTCGACCACCGGCGAGGCGACGCCGTGCGACCCGAGCTGGTCGAACAGGAAGCGGCCGAGGAAGATCCCGGGCAGACTTCCGAGCGCGACCGCGGGCAGGGCGACCATGAGGGCTTCCCCGAGAATCATCCGCCGTACCTGACCGGGCGTCGTACCGATCCCGCGGAGCAGGGCGAACTCGCGTTCGCGGTGCTGGGCGGCGAGGGCGAGTGTCGACGCGACGACGAACATCATCGTCATGGTGGCGATGCCGCCGAAGGAGCCGGCGATCGAGATCAGCGCGGTCCGGTGCGACTCGGCGTCGGGGTGCTCGGCGATGCCCCGGTCGATGCCTGCGCGCACGGTGAGGTTGCCGTCGACCTTCTCCAGCCGCTTCTGGACCGTCGCGAGGTCGGTGCCGGGGGCAACTTGTACGCCGATGTCGGCGAACCGCGACGGGTTCTGAACCAGACCAGCGGCGTCACGGTCGGCGAAGAACGCGTGCCCGGACGGGCCGCTCGCCAGGCCGCTCACGGTGAACGTCCGCGGCTCGCCGTTGATCACGAACGTGGCCTGGTCGCCGACCTTACCGTTTTGTCACCACCACCTGACCGGAGCGCGGCGCGTGCCCGGCGCTGAGGTGGTACGGCGCGAGCGCGGCACTGGACCAGTTGTGGCCCTCAGTGGCACCCGGCCCGAAGGCACTGAACGTGTAGTCGCCGACGGCGGACGAAACGCCTTCTGTGGAACGGATCTTGGACAGCAAATCGACGGGTACGCCGACCCGTTCGGGCAACGGTGTGGCGTCTTCCGCACCGGGCCGGAGGTGCGATTGCTTGCCAGTGACAACCAGTGAAGTCGCGGCGAGACGCTCGGGAGCGACGTTGGACCGGATCCCGGTTTCCATCAGGCCACCACAGGCCATCACGATCGCCGTACCGAAGACGACCGCGACGAACGTGGCGATGAAGCCGCTCTTGCGGTGCCGCAAGGTGCGGATGGCCAGGCGCATCATCCGGCCACCGCCTGCAGGTTGGACCGCGCGCCGAGGTGGGTCATCCGGTCGGCGACCTGCTCGGCCGTCGGTGCGGTCAGGCTGCCGGCGAGTACGCCGTCGGCGAGGAAGACGACCTGGTCGGCGTACGACGCCGCGACGGGATCGTGGGTGACCATGACGACCGTCTGGCCCTGGGACCGGACCGGCTCCCGCAGGAGTTCGAGGACGTCGGCCGCGGTCTGGGTGTCGAGCGCGCCGGTCGGTTCGTCGGCGAAGATGACCGCGGGCCGGGCCACCAGCGCGCGGGCGATCGCGACGCGCTGCTGCTGACCGCCGGACAGCTCACCCGGGCGGTGCTTGTGCCGGTCGCCGAGACCGACGCGCTCCAGAACGGTGCGTACGGCGGCCGTGTTCGGCCGCCGGCCGTCGAGCTCCTGCGGCAGGCAGACGTTCTGCCAGACGGTCAACGCGGGCAGCAGGTTGAACGACTGGAACACGAACCCGATCCGGTCCCGGCGCAGCTCGGTCAGCTTGCGTTCACTCAGGCCGGCCAATGGCTGCCCGTCGATCAGGACGCTGCCGGACGTCGGCCGGTCGAGGCCGGCCGCACAGTGCAGGAACGTGCTCTTGCCCGACCCGGACGGGCCCATCACCGCGGTGAAGGTGCCGGGGGCGAACTTCATCGAGATCCCGTTGAGGGCGGTGACGGTGTTCCCGCCACGGCCGTAGACCCGTCGTACGTCGTGCAGGACGACCGAGTATCCGGTCCCGTCGACTTGTTCCTGCGAGCGCTTCTTCATGCCGCCGACGCTACGGAGCGGCGACGTACCAACCCATGGTCCTGGACCGCCGCTCAGGGTGGGGGAAACT
Organism: Kribbella sp. NPDC054772; assembly: GCF_053611945.1. NCBI lineage: Bacteria > Bacillati > Actinomycetota > Actinomycetes > Propionibacteriales > Kribbellaceae > Kribbella > Kribbella sp. NPDC054772. The sequence goes on from NZ_JBSHBJ010000024.1 coordinate 85,791, forward strand.
CCACCTAATCACGGAGCAGTGCGCGCAGGCCGGCCTGGTAGGTGGCGGGGGAGACGTCGCCGATCATCAGCCGCTGAAGGACGAAGCCGGGGACCATCCCGAACATCACCTGCGCGACGTACTCCGCCGGGACGTCCGGGTCGACCGTGCCGTCGGCCTGCGCGCGGCGGGCGATGACGACGAAATGGTCGCGGAGCTGGCAGTACTTGCCGCGCGCGACCTCACGGATGGAGTCGTTGCGCAGCGCCTCGGCCCAGGCCTGAACCGCCACCCGGGTGACGTCGCCGCCGGGCGACTCGGCGATCTCGACCACGTGCTCGATGGTGGCCTCGAGGGCGGCCAGCGGGGTGAGCGGCTCCTCGGAGGCGAGGATCTTGTCGAAGAGCTGGTGGATCGTCCCGAGCGCGTCCTCGGCGATCGCGCCGACGATCTCTTCCTTGCTGCTGAAGTAGCCGTAGACGGCCCCCGCGGAGAGGCCGGACTCGCGGATCACGTCGGCCATCGTCGTCTTGTGGAAGCCCTCCCGGATCACGCAGGCACGCCCCGCGGCGACGATCTGGGCGCGGCGGGCCAGGCGGTGTTCCTCGGTGACCTTCGGCACGTTCGCAACATAAAACGAATGTCCGTTCTTGACAAGTTGACCGGCCGGTTGTCACGCTCGATCCTGATAAAGAACGAGCATTCGGTTTTCGTGCGCTAAGGAGTCATGTCATGACCGAACGTCGCCGGCCGCCCCTGGTGGCCGTCATCGTGCTGCTGACCGCGGTCCTCACGGTGATGCTGATCGCGTTCGCCTGGCCGGCCGCCCGCTCCGAGCCCCGGGACGTCCCGCTCGCGGTGTCCGGCCCGACGCCGGCGGTCCAACAGGTCCAGGCCGGGCTCGAGCAGGCGATCCCCGGTGGGTTCGAGATCACCGCCGTACCGGATCGGCAGGCGGCGGTGCAGCGGATCCAGGACCGGGACGCGTACGGCGCGATCGTGCTGGACGCCCCGCAGCCCGAGGTGCTCACCGCGTCGGCCGCCGGGCCCGCGGTCGCGCAGATCCTGACCCAGTTGGCGACCAAGATCTCGCCCGAGAGCCCGGCGAAGGTCACTGACATCGTGCCGCTGCCCAAGGACGATCCGCGAGGTGCCGGTCTGGCCGCGGGCGCGCTGCCGCTGGTGCTCGGCGGGATCATCGCGGCCGGTGCGCTGACCCAACTCGTGCGGTCCGGGTCGCGTCGGATGATCGGTGCGATCACCTTCGCGATCACCGGCGGGCTGGCGCTGGCCGCCGTACTGCAGTACTGGCTCGGCTCGTTCGAGGGCAACTACCTCGGCAACGCGGGCGTGATTGCGATGTCGATCGCGGCGATCAGCCTGACCCTGCTCGGCCTCGAGTGGCTGCTCGGTACGGCGGGACTCGCGCTCGGCGGCGCGACGATGATGCTGCTCGGCAACCCGCTGTCCGGGATGACGAGCGCACCGGAGATGCTGCCGAACGGCTGGGGCACTGTCGGTCAGCTCCTGCCCCCGGGAGCCGCCGGTACGGCGTTGCGCTCGGTGAGCTTCTTCGACGGCGCGGGTGCGGCGCGACCACTCGTCGTATTGACCTGCTGGTTGGTCGCCGGTCTGGTCCTGTGTGGGCTCGGTGCACTCCGTTCCCGGGGACGCGCCGAACCGGCTCGCCATCAGGCCACAGCAGTCGCAGCCTGACAAAGTGAAGCTATGACAACGCGGTGACCGGATCGTTACGTTCCGGTCGCCGCGTTCGCGCGCGACTGCGGCGACAACGTTGTCTGTCAAGCATTGACTTCGGTCGTCGAGGACTCCTACCGTCGCGGGAAACCCCGCAGGGTTTGGGTCGTGGTACCGGCATGACAACGATTGCCCGAAGGTGGACCTGATGGTGACAAGGAAACGTTTCAAGGCAGCAGCGGCCATCGGCGCGCTGCTGCTGGCGGTCTCGGCCTGTAGTCAGGGTTCGACGACCAAGACGCCGGATGCCGGCAGTGCGCAGAGCTCCGGCCCCGCGCACATCAAGATCGCGTACCAGCAGTGGGGTCCGGGCGTCGTCATGAAGACGTTCCTGACCGGCGTCAAGGCGGAGTACGAAGCCGCGCACCCGGGCTCGCAGGTCGAGATCGTTCCGGTCGTGGCCAGCGAGAACGACTACTACACCAAGATCCAGCTGATGATGCGCTCGCCCAACACGGCGCCGGACATCGTCTACGAGGACACCTTCCTGATCAACTCCGACATCACCGCGGGGTACCTGAAGCCGCTCGACGACTACATCGGTAAGTGGGACCAGTGGAGTCAGTTCGAGGACACCGCCAAGGGCGCGGCGCGCGGCGCGGACGGCAAGACGTACGGCGTACCGGACGGCACCGACACCCGGGCGCTCTGGTACAACAAGCAGATCTTCGCCAAGGCCGGCCTGCCCGCCGACTGGCAGCCGAAGTCGTGGGACGACGTGCTCAGCGCGGCGCGGACGATCAAGCAGAAGGTCCCCGGCGTCGTCCCGTTCAACATGTACTCGGGCAAGCCGATGGGTGAGGCCTCGGCCATGCAGGGCTTCGAGATGCTGCTCTACGGCACCAAGGACACCCTGTACAACTACGACCAGAAGAAGTGGGTCGTCGGCAGCCAGGGCTTCAAGGACTCGATGAACTTCGTCAAGACCGTCTTCACCGAGGGCCTGGCCCCGTCGCCGAAGGACGCGCTGAGCCCGAACATGGGCAGCAAGGTCGGCACCGAGCTGCTGCCGCAGGGCAAGCTCGCGATCGACCTGGACGGCTCCTGGATCTACAGCAACTGGCTGAAGTCCGGCGCCAAGCCGTGGCCGCAGTGGAGCGACGTGATGGGCCAGACCGCGATGCCGACCCAGGACGGCAGCGGCAAGGGCAAGGTCAGCCTCTCCGGCGGCTGGACCTGGGCGATCCCGGCCAAGTCGAAGAACCCGGACGCGGCGTGGGACTTCATCAAGACGCTGCAGACCCAGAAGAACGCGGCGAAGTACGCCACCGACGGCGCGCAGATCGCCGTCCGGAAGGACGTCGCCTCGGACGCGGCGTACAAGGCCTCCTCGGCGAGCACCAAGTTCTTCACCGACCTGGTGTCGGTGACGGTCTACCGGCCGGCGCTGCCGGAGTACCCGAAGGTCTCCAACGAGATCATCACGGCGATGGAGGCGGTCATGACCAAGCAGTCCTCGCCCGAAGACGCCGCGAAGAACTACGACCAGGCCGTCGAGGGAGTCGTCGGCGGCAAGGACAAGACGACGACGCAGAGCACCGGCCAGTAGGCCGGGCCTGACGGAGGAATCTCCCCTGTGACGACGACTCTCGCTCCCGCCGCGGCCGGTGGCGGCGCATGCAGCAAAAGGGGGGGGGGGGGGCAAATCGTGGGGTTTGTGGGGCGCTCGGGGGGGCGGGGTGGGGTTGTGG
>NZ_JBSHBJ010000024.1:89228-117111 GCF_053611945.1 Kribbella sp. NPDC054772
TCCCCCCGTGTCCCGAGCACGCGCGCCCCCGCCGGCGCCGGCCCCGCACCCCCCCCCCCGCGGCCGCGGGGGGCCAAACTCGTCCGGATGCTGCCGCTCTCGCCGGCCATCGGACTCATGCTGGTCTTCCTGGCCGGCCCGATCATCTACTGCGTGTACGCCGCGTTCACGAACATGGCGCTGACCGGCAACGGCGCGGCGAACGTGCAGTTCGTCGGGCTGGAGAACTTCCGCAAGGCCTTCGGCAGCGGCGCGTTCACGAACGCGATCTGGCTGACGCTGGTGTTCACGCTCATCTCCGCGATCATCGGGCAGAACACCCTCGGGCTCGGCCTCGCGCTGCTGATGCGGAAGTCCACCAAGGTCGTCCGCAACTTCGTCGGTACGGCGGTGATCGGCGCCTGGGTCCTTCCCGAGGTCGTCGCGGCGTACCTGCTGAGTGCGTTCTTCAACGACGACGGCACGCTGAACGTGATGCTGCACGCGGTCGGGCTGCCCGGTCAGGACTGGTTGTACGGGGCACCGATCATCGCGGTGTCGCTGGCCAACATCTGGCGCGGTACGGCGTTCTCGATGCTGGTGTACTCCGCGGCGCTCAGCGAGATCCCCAAGGAGATCGAGGAGTCCGCCGAGATGGACGGCGCCGGCGGCTGGCGGCGGCTCGTGTTCGTGACGGTGCCGATGATCACCCGGGCGATCATGACCAACCTGATGCTGATCACGCTGCAGACGCTGAGCGTGTTCGGCCTGATCTACGCGATGACCCGGGGCGGCCCGGGGACCAAGAGTCAGACGTTGCCGCTGTACATGTACGAGCAGGCGTTCAGCTTCTCCCAGATCGGCTACGGTACGGCGATCGCGCTGGTGATGCTGGCGATCGGCGCGATCTTCTCGCTGATCTACCTGCGTGGACTGAACACGGAGGCGGCATGACTGTGCATATGCCACGCCTCCGGCGCGGCGGATCACGGGGCTTCGCCTCCCGGTCTTCCCTCGTCGCTCCAGTCGCTTCGCTCCCTACACTCCTCAGTCCAGACCGGGAGGCCCCGTGATCGCCCGCGATCGGATGAGCAAGCTGGCATCGAACCTGGTGTTGCTGGCGATCGGCATCCTGTTCGTTCTGCCCTTGTTGTGGGTGTTGTTCGCGTCGATCAACCGGACCGCCGGACTGCGGGTCGAGTTCCCGACGCATCCGACGCTCGGGAACTTCAAGGCCGTGCTGAACACCGACACGACGTACCGGCCGGTGTTCAACGGGATCGTGTTGTGTGGTGGTGCCGCGCTGCTGACGATGATCTGCGCGGTGCTGGCGGCGTACCCGTTGTCGCGGTTCCGGACGCGGTTCAACCGGCCGTTCCTGCTGACGGTGCTGTTCTGCACCGGGTTGCCGATCACCGCGGTGATGGTGCCGGTGTACGGGCTGTTCGTGCAGCTGAACCTGGTCGACACGCTCGGCGGCACGATCATGTTCATGGCGACCAGTGCGTTGCCGTTCGCGATCTGGCTGACGAAGACGTTCATGGACGGCGTACCGATCTCGCTGGAGGAGGCCGCCTGGGTGGACGGTGCCAGCAACATGCGGGCGCTGCGCGCGATCGTGCTGCCGTTGATGTGGCCCGGGATCGCGGTCGTGCTGATCTTCACCTTCATCGGCATGTGGGGGAACTTCTTCGTTCCGTTCATGCTGCTGCTCTCCCCGGAGCGGTTGCCGGCGTCGGTCAGCATCTTCACGTTCTTCGGCCAGTACGGCGAGCCGAACTACGGCCAGCTGGCGGCGTACTCGCTGATCTACACGATGCCGGTCCTGCTGCTGTACCTGCTGCTGAGCCGCAAGCTCGGCGGCGCCTTCGCACTGGGCGGCGCCATCAAGGGCTGATCAGCGCCCGCACCCGCCGTCCTTGTCGGGCCGCGTGTGCGGGGTGCTCAGGTCCTGCAGGCCCTTGTAGGCATAGGGATCCCGGCCGGCGACCAGCACGACATCGCGGTAGTCCGCGATCGCCATGTGCTCGTCATCGGCCGGGCGCCGCCAGGGCAGCAGGGACTCCGCGCTCATGTAGTGGTTGGCGAGTGCGCGCCGCAGTCCGTGCTTGCCCGAGTTCCGCAGCGACCGGTGCAAGAGGTACCCGTTGAAGATCAGCGCGGAGCCGGCCTTCAGCTCGACCGGTACGGCGTCCGCGTCGGCGTACGGGAAGTCGAATGCCTCGGTGGTGCAGTCGAACTGTGGGTCGTCCTGTTCGCGCGCCGGGTACAGGATGCCAGCCTGGTGTGACCCGGGAAGGACCCAGAGGCAGCCGTTCTCGACCGTCGCGTCGTCGAGCGCGATCCACACGCCGGTCAGGGAGCGGTCCCTGGTGGGGATGAAGTATTCGTCCTGGTGCCAGGCCTGTCCGGGACGTCCCTCGCTCTTGACGAACAGCATGGACTGCATCGCCTTGACGTTCGGGCCGATCACCGCGGTCAGTGTCTCGACGATCCGCGGATGATGCAGCGCGTCGAGTGCCACGGGAGAGATCTTGTGCGGCTGATGGATGCACAGGAAGCTGCGCAGTACGTCGGCATCCGGGACACCGTCGAAGGTCTGGGCGGCGTCGGAGTCGATGACGCCGTGCTCGCCACGACACAGCCGTACGGCGTCTTCGTTGAGCGCCCGAACTTCGTCGTCCGTGAGGGCATCGGGCAGGATCACGTAGCCGTCGCGCTGGTAGTCGGCGGTCATCTGTTACCTCCGTCGGTTCCGAGGATCTGCCGACAGAATGGCGTGCCGTTGGTGTCGGCGACCATGCTCCGTCGGCGCCCGTTAATGTCTGAACGTGACCCTCCTGTCGGGCGAGTTGGCCACCGTCACGCCGGTGAGCGTGGTGGAGTACCTGCCCGGCTCGACCTACGGTCCTCGCGAACTCCGCGACAACGAACTGGTTTGGCTGCTCTCGGGAACGGCCGTCTGGCGGATCGACAACGACCTGCGCGGTGCGGGGCCGCAGGAGTTCGCGTTGAGTCCCGGAGTGCTGTGCCTCGCGCAGGCGGGCATGGTCGACGGGTTCCGCTGGTCGCCGACGACCACGACCAAGCATGCGTACCTTCACTTCAGCCTGGACGCGCAGCACCCCGACCGAGGCACTTGGCCGCTCACCGTTCCACTGGCCGGCTCACCGCTGCTCGCGGCCACTGTCGACCACTTGAGCTCGATCGCGCTGGCCGGCACCGACGTGTCGCGGCAGCGCGTTCCACTGCTCGCCGGACTCGTACTCGACCTGATGGTGAACGGACCACAACTCACGACCGGGCGACCGTTCACCCCACTCGTCGATGCTCTCGCCGGGTACGTCGTGACGCGCTGGGGATCCGGTGACTCGGACGTTGTTCCGCTCCGTGCCGCGGCGCCGGCCATCGGTGTCTCAGTGGGTTACCTGTCGAGGGTGTTCTCGCAGGAATTCGGGTGCGGTCCGTCGCGCGGGCTGCTCCTGGTCAGGCTCAGGCGCGCGGCGACGGCGCTGGGCCGCAGCGACCTGCCGCTCGCGACGATTGCGCGGTCGTGTGGTTTCAGCGACCAGTTCCATTTGTCGCACCGGCTCCAGGACGTCTACCGGGTGTCGCCCTCCGCGCTCCGGCGGGCGGGAGATTCGGTCGACCTCGATGCGCCACTGCTGCGGCACGGCCGGTTGCTGGAGTTCGCCCAACGCGTCACTCCGCCGTTGTGACCTTGCCGCCGAGCGACATCATTCGCCGGTGAGGGCCTCGTGGGTCTGCTTCCAGAATGCGAGTTTCTGGTCGAAGGTCCAGGTCCACTGGTAGTCCGGCAGGGACTTGGCGTAGCGGTCCAGGGCGATCGGAGCGAGGGTTGCCGTTGAGCTGGGGGCCGCATCGGTGACGAGGGCGAGGCGGACCACGAAAGTCACCACCCGGGTGAGCTTCGAGTGGTCGTTGGCCGTCTCGAGCTCTTTGAGCTGCGAGCGGAGCTGTTTGATCGTGCGGACCGCCGCGCGGTGTTCGCCCCGCCCGGGAACGGTGAGCTCGTCGTCGGGGATCCCGAGGCGCTCAGCCAGGTCGTCCAGGTCGTCGGCCTGGGCGGCCGCGGGCTTGCCGAAGAGTGACGGCTTCTCCGCCTGGAGGCGGCCGGCGATCTGGTCGAGCAGGCTGTCGAGTCCGCGGATCACGTCGGGAACGATGCCGTCGGCGGTCTTGCGCCGGTTGCTCGCCAGCGCGGTGACACGGGCGTGCTCCGCCTCGACGGTCGTTCGCAGTGCTTCCGGCCAGTCGTCCAGCCCCTGCAGGTCCTCCTGCGGGGGCGCGGACGTACTGAGGTCACGCGCGTCGAGGCCCTTGCCGCCGACGCGGGCCGACGTGATGTCCTGCTCGAGCTTCTGCTTCGGTCCCGGAACGATTGAGCTCACACGTCCACCCTACGCAGGTTCCAGACGGAGGGAACCACGAGCGTGATCACGGTGATCAGGACGAACAGGCCGGCGCCGTACAGTTCGACGGCTTTCACGCTGAGCGTCGCGGCGACGTACCCGACCGTCAGCTGGCCCGCCGGGCCCGCGATGAACGAGCCGAGCATGTCGTACGACGCCACGCGCGACAGCTTGTCGATCGGGACGTGCTGACCGAGCGCGGTCTCCCAGCTGATCCCGAAGATGTCGAACCCGACCCCGAGCAGGAACGCCGCGATCGCCATCGCCCACGTCTGCGGGAGCAGCGCGAGGCACAGCATCACCGGGACCGTGAGGAGCATGCCGAACATTCCGGTCCGCACCGGGTGGCGGGGTTTCAGGCGCAGCATGATGATGCCGCTGGCAACGAGCCCGGCGCCGAAGCAGGCGCTCACCACACCCCAGCCGGCACGGCCGAACGTCCGGTCCGCGATCACCGGGCCGAGGGTCTGGTAACACGCGGTGAAGATCAGGTTCAGCAGCGCGAACGCCAGCACGATCACCCAGACCCACTGGCGGGACACGAACTCGCTCCAGCCGTCGCGCAGATCGGTCAGTACCGAGCTGGCCGCGCGCTTGATCCGCGGAATCCGTAGCCGGGACAGCAGCGCCGCGCCGACCAGGAACGTCACCCCGTCGACCGCGAGACCGATTCCCGGACCGGTCAGTGCGACGATCACCCCGGCGACCGCGCCGCCGCCGATCATCGCGGCCGAGCGCGCGAACCCGGCGATCGCGTTCGCCTGCGGGAGCTCCGCCCGGTCCACGATCGACGGCAGGATCCCGGTCATCGCCGGCATCACGAACGCCGCCGCGATCCCGTTCACGGCCTCGATCGACGCCAGTTGCCAGATCGTCGCGTGCCCGGACAGCACCAGCGCCGCGGCCAGCCCTTGGGTGAGTCCGCTGATCGTATTCGCCGCCACCAGCACCAGGTGCCGGGGGAGCCGGTCGGCGATCACGCCACCGATCAGCAGGAACACGATGTTCGGAATGCTCCGCGCCGCGAGCACCGTCCCGACCGCGCTGGCCGAGTCCGACACGTCCAGCACCGCGAACACCAACGCCACCGGCGCGATCGACGACCCGAGAATCGAGATGAACCGCGCGGACACGAACACCCGCACGTCCCGATGCCGAAGTACCGCAATGTCCTGCCGAAACCCCACGAGACCCCCTCCGAAGCCAGCCGATCCTACTCGCTGGCGCCGTCCGGCCGCCGACAGTTTTCCCGCCGGCAGACGGGCCGGTTGTCTCTCGTTGTCACTGGGTGTGATCGGGAGATTGCCGCTACCTTGGGGTATTGGTTCCTCGATCTGCAGGAGGCTCCGTGAAGATCAACGACGTACTGCGCGGCAAGGGCAACCAGGTCGTCACCATCTCCCCAGAAGCCACTGTCACCGAACTGCTCGCCCTGCTCGCCGAACGCAACATCGGCGCGGTGGTGGTCAGCGCGGACGGGTCGACGGTGTCCGGGATCGTCTCCGAGCGCGACATCGTCCGGCTCTGGAACGGTACGCCGGACGCGGGTGACGTGCGGGTGAGCTCGATCATGACGGCCGAGGTGCACACGTGTACACCGGACGACCTGATCGACAACCTGATGCGGCTGATGACGGACCGCCGGATCCGGCACGTCCCGGTCGTTGTCGACGGCAACCTCGCCGGCCTGGTCAGCATCGGGGACGTGGTCAAGTCCCGGATCGGTGAGCTCGAGTTCGAGAAGGAGCAGCTCTCCAACTACATCAGCAGCTGATCAGACGGCGACGAAGAACACCGCCATCGCCGCCAGGAACAGCGCGCCGAGACCGAGTAGACCGGTGCCGATCATGCCGCAGATCCGCCCGGCCTGCGCCATGCCCCGGTTGTTGTAGACGCCGGGCGCCGCGTTGATCTCAGCCAGCGCCTGCCCGCCGAGCCACCACGCGACCGGTGACAGGAACAGGAGCCCGGTGCAGAGCGCGATCGCGCCGAGCACCAGCGCGACCGTCGCCTGGGAGTTGTCGCGCAGGACGCCGTACGCGGGCAGGTCGTGGTAGCCGGGCTGCAGCTGGTACTTCGTCGGCTCGGGGTAGCTCACGGTTCCTCCGCTCAGCGAGCTGAGCGGAGGAACCGGTGTGTTCCGTCAGCTCAGGTCGATCAGGTCGCCGAGGTCGAGGCCCTCGAGTTGCGGGCGCACGTCCTTCGCTTCCCCTACGACGACCACGAGCAGGCCATCGGTTCCGACGTACCGCCGGTAGGCCTCGGTCGCCTCGGCGGCGGTCGTCGCGGCGATCTGCGCCAGGTACGTGTCGGCGAAGTCGACCGGTACGCCGTTCGCGATGTTGCTGCCGACCTGCTGGGCCACGGAGTCGGCCTGCTCGTAACGCAGCGGAGCCGTCCGGATCAGGCTGTCCTTCGCCTCCTGGACCTCCTGCTCGGTCAGCCCGTCGCGGGCCTCGCGAAGAATCCGCAGCGCGTCAGTGATCGCGGCGCCGGTCACCTCGGTCCGGACGGCGCCACCGAGGCTGAACGTCCCGCCCTTGCGGGGCGCCGCGAAGCTCGTCCGCGTCCCGTACGTGTAGCCCTTCTCCTCGCGCAGCACCGTGTCCACGCGGGAGGTGATCGTCCCACCGACGACATGGTTGGCGACCGCGGCCGAACCCCACGCCGGATCCCGCCGGTCGGGGCCGGGGCAGCCGATCAGCAGCTGGCTCTGCACCGAGCCCGGGCGGTCGACGAGCACGAGGCGGTTGCCGGCGAGGAAGATCGGCTCCGGGGTCTCCAGCGCCGAACCGGCCGACGACGTCCACGTCCCGAAGGCCGCGTCGATGATCCCGGCGACGTCCACGCCGGTCGCGTCGCCGGCGAACAGGATCTCCGCCCGCTCCGGGCCGATGTTGTTCCGGTAGAAGTCGGCGACCTGGACGTTGGTCAGCGGCCGGATGGTGTCCGGCGTGCCCGCGGTCGGCCGCGACCGCCGCGTCTTCGCGTCGAACAGGTGCGCCGCGAACGCCTCACGCGCCCGGTACCCCGCGTTCGCCCGCTCCTGGTTGATCTCACCGAGCCGAATCGTCACGTGCCGACCGACATCGGCCTGGGTGAACGCGGGCTTGGTGATCGCTTCGGCGAGCAGCTCGACAGCCGGCGCGAGGTGCGACACCGGCACCGAGATCTCCACGTGCAGCGCGTCCGAGCTGACATCCACGCCGTACGCCGCTCCGTGGCGCTCCAGCGCGGCGGCGAACTCGTTGGCCGAGTGCAGCTCGGTGCCCTCGTCGAGGGTTCGCGACATGATCGTCGCGACTCCTTCGAGCTCCCGCGGTTCCGCGATCAGCGGCATCGCGATCGTGACGCGGACGGTGGCGACGTACTGGCCCGGGCGGTCGAAGACGTGCACCGGCGTACCGACGCTGGTCTGGGTGGTGACCGCCTCGGGGAAGTTCCACGGACGCGGCGCGCCGACGGCCGGTGGGGTGCTCAGAACCTGGCTCATTCCTGCTCTCCCGACTCGCCCGAAGACGTCTGGTCCTTGCGGGTGTAGCTCACCTGGACCCGGCCCGCGGCGCGGATCCAGGTCCGCGCGGCGGCCTGCACCTGCTCGACGGTCACGGCCTGCACCTGGTCGATCCGGGTGTTGATCCGGTTCGCGTCGCCGAACAGCAGGGCGTGGTGCGAGATCTCGTCCGCGCGGCCGGCGCAGGTCGCCAGCTGCTCGAGCCAGTCGCGCTCGGCCTGTGCCTGCACGGTGGCCAGCTCGTCCGCGGTGACGCCGTCCTCGGCCAGCTTCTCGATCTCCTCGAGCAGCGCGTTCTCGACCTTCTGCAGGTCGACACCGTCCGACGCGATCCCGGTCAGCGTCCCGAACGACACCCCGCCGATCAGCGGCAGCGCCCCACCGGACACCGACTGCGCGATCTGCTCGTCACGGACCAGCCGCCGATTCAAACGGCCGCTCTGCCCCGCGGCGAGGATGTCCAGCGCGAGCCCGGCCGCGTCCAGCTCCGGCGTCCCGTCGACCGGCAGCCGGAACATCATCGTCACCAGGTCGGACGGTACGTCGTCCTCGACGTCGTCACGCTGTACGTCGGTCATCGGCCCGATCGTCCCGTCCGGCGCCGGCGGCGGCGCGGGGATCGCGGGCAGGTGCCCGAAGTACCGCTTGGCGGCGTCGAACGCGTCGTCCTCGGTGACGTCGCCGACGATCGTCAGGACCGCGTTGTTCGGCCCGTAGTACTTGCGGAAGAACGCGTGCACGTCCTCCAGCGAGGCCGCGTCCAGGTCGGCCATCGAACCGATCGTCATGTGCGCGTACGGGTGGTCCGCGGGGAACGCGAGCTTGACGAGCCGCTCGTACGAATCGCCGTACGGGCGGTTGTCGTAGCTCTGCCGCTTCTCTTCCTTGACCACGTCCCGCTGGTTGTCCAGGTTCTCCTGGTTGACCGCGTCGAGCAGGTAACCCATCCGGTCCGCCTCGAGCCAGAGCGCGAGATCCAGGCCGCCGCTGGGCAGCGACTCGAAGTAGTTGGTGCGGTCGAAGAAGGTGCTCGCGTTCAGGCTGGCGCCGGCGGTCTCGAGCAGGCTGAAGTGCTGGCCGGAGGCGACGTTGCGCGATCCCTGGAACATCAGGTGCTCGAAGAGGTGCGCGAACCCGGTCAGGCCCGGTGGCTCGTGGCGCGACCCGACGTCGTACCAGAGGTTGACGGCGACGATCGGCACGGCACGATCCGAGCTGACGACGACCCGGAGGCCGTTGTCCAGCGTCTGCTCCGCGATGGGGTACGTCAAGGGCATACCGGCCACCATACGTGGTCGCGAAACTCGCGCGGGGCGGTTGTCGATTCGCGGCCTGCTCGCGCATCGGGATGGTGAATGCTGGAACCGGTGTACGACGAGAAGGGGTGACCCGCAGTGGGCAAGTACCTGGTGATGATCTACGACGACGAGGCGAAGTGGGACGCGGCCGATCCGTCGGTGATGGAGCAGAACCACAAGAACCACCGTGCGTTCGTGGAGAACAACGCCGCGGCGGTGCGTGGCGGCGGTCAGCTCGACGGGAGCACCACGGCGACGTCGATCCGCTCCGACGGCAGCGGCGGGTACGTCGTGACGGACGGCGTGTTCGCGGAGACCAAGGAAGTGATGGGCGGGTACTACATCATCGAGGCCGCCGATCTGGACGAGGCGCTGGCGATCGCGAAGCAGGTCCCGTCCCCGATGGGCGGTGTCGAGGTCCGCCCGCTGGTCAACGGTGGGTGATCCGACAGCAGACGCGGTGGCGGCGGCTCATGTGACCGAGTGGGCCGCCGTCCTCGCCGCGACCGCCCGGGTCGCGGCGGACCTGGATCTGGCCGAGGACTGTGTGCAGGACGCGTACGCGAAGGCGTTGGTGCACTGGCGAGAACAAGGAGTGCCGAAACGGCCCGGTGCCTGGCTGACGACCGTCGCGACGCGGCGGGCACTGGAGCATCGGCGGCGAGCCGATGTGGCGCGCCGGAAGCTCCCGCTGCTGATCCCGGAGGAGGAGGCCGCGGACGAGACGTTCCCCGACGACCGTCTGCGGTTGGTGTTCACGTGTTGTCACCCGGCGCTCGCGCAGGAGGCACAGATCGCGTTGACGTTGCGACTGGTGTGTGGGCTGTCGTCGGCGGAGATCGCGAAGGCCTTCCTGGTGAAGGAAGCGACGATGCAGGCGCGGATCACCCGCGCGAAGCAGAAGATCTCGCGCTCCGGCATCGCCTACCGGATCCCGCGGACGGCGGAGTTGCCTGAGCGGATCAACGCAGTACTGGATGTGGTGCATCTCGTCCACACGGCCGGCCACACCGCGATCGACGGCGACAGCCTCACCCGGACCGACCTGAGCCGGCGAGGGATCGACTTGGCGCGGATGATCCGCCTGCTCCTTCCGGACAGTGCGGAGGCGGCCGGGCTGCTCGCGTTGCTGCTGCTCACGCAGTCGCGCGAGGCGGCGCGGGTCGACGACGCCGGTCAGCTGGTGTTGATGGAGGACCAGGATCGTTCGCTGTGGGATCAGGAATTGATCGCCGAAGGCCTGACGTTGGTGGAGGTCGCGCTGCGCACGCAGGCCGGTCGGTTCGGAGTGCTGGCCGCGATCGCCGCCGTCCACGCCGAGGCTCCGCTGTGGGAGGACACCGACTGGCCGGAGATCCTCGGCCTGTACGACGTCCTGCTCGAACGCTGGCCGTCGCCGGTGGTGGCGCTCAATCGCGTCGTCGCGCTCAGCTACGTCGCCGGGCCGGAAACGGCGCTCGAGCAACTACCGGACGATCCCGCGCTGGCGACGTACCCCTATCTGGCCTCGACGCGGGGTGAGTTGCTGTGGCGGATGGGACGGGTCGAGGACGCGCGGGCGGCGTACGAGGAGGCCTTGGCGTTCACGAGCAACCCTGTCGAGGCCGAGTTCCTCAAGCGCCGGATTATTCGAGGCGCTTGAGTACGTCGTCGTGCAGGCGGCCGTTGGTGGCGACCGCGTTCGGGCCGTTCGGGCCCGGGGTGCCGTCGACCGAGGTGAACTTGCCGCCGGCCTCCTCGACGACGATCGCCAGCGCGGCCATGTCGTAGAGGTTCAGCTCGGGCTCCGCGGCGATGTCGACCGCGCCCTCGGCGACCAGCATGTACGACCAGAAGTCGCCGTACGCGCGGGTCCGCCAGACCGAGTCCATCAGCTCGGCCCACTGGTTCTTCTTGCCGAGCTTCTCCCAGCCCTTGAGTGACGCGTAGGACAGCGAGGCGTCCTCGATCTTGCTGACGTCGCTGACCCGGCACGGCTGCGAGGAGTGCAGCGCGCGGCCGGTCCAGGCGCCGTCGCCGTACGACGCCCACCAGCGCTTGCCGAGCGCGGGAGCGGAGACCACGCCGACGACCACCTGGTCCTCGATCATCAGGCTGATCAGCGTCGCCCAGACCGGGACGCCGCGGATGTAGTTCTTGGTGCCGTCGATCGGGTCGACCACCCAGCGGCGCACGCCCCAGCCGGTGGTGCCCTCCTCCTCGCCCACGAACGCGTCCCGGGGCCGAGCCCGGGCGAGCGTCTTGCGCATCACGTCCTCGACCTTCTTGTCCGACTCGCTCACCGGGGTGAGGTCGGGCTTGGTGGCCACGTGCAGGTCGAGCGCCTTGTAGCGGTCCATCGTGGTCGAGTCCGCGTCGTCGGCCAGGATGTGGGCGAGCCGCAGGTCATCCGTGTGCGAAGGCATGGCGGAAGGCTAGCCTGAACGGCCGCTCAACGCCCCGGCTGTCCGGCGAAACGTTGCGGATCGGTTGCGGCGACCGTTGAACCAAACAGGGTCGTTGAACGTGCCATTAGTGTCTGTCACGCCCTTAACGACCGCCGGGAGGCCGTCCATGTTCGAGCGCTTCGGAGACCTGCCGCTGCACGTGCTGGTGATCCACCTCGCGGTGGTGGTGCTGCCGATCAGCGCGCTGACCGCGATCGTCTTCGCGGTGGTGCCGAAGTGGCGGTGGCTGCTCCGCTGGCCCGCGCTCGTCCTCGGCGTCGGCGCGCTGCTGTGCGCGTTCGTGGCGAAGAAGAGCGGTGACGCGTTCGTTGCGGCGATCCCCCAGTTGCAGCAACTGGTCCAGGTGCACCGCTCGCGCGGGAACCTGCTGCTCTGGTTCGTGCTGGCGTTCGCCGTCCTGGTGGTGCTCGCCTTCGTGGTGTTCGGCGGACCGGGCGCGCCGACGAGCGGAAGGGGTGAGAGGGCAATCAAAAGCCGCCCGCTCGAACTGGTCGTCACGGCCGCGGTGGTCGTGATGGCGGTCGTAGTGATCTACCAGACCATCCGTACCGGCGACGCGGGTGCCCGCGCAGTCTGGGGCAACATCCTCCCCAAGAAGTAGCTCTAGCTGCTCGTCGGACGCGACCTAAGTGCTGGCTCGGCTGGCGAGCAGCCGGCGGAAGGACGCGACCCGGTCGGCGTCCGCGCGGTCCTCGGCGACGGCCTCGTCCAGGGCGCAGTCCGGCGCGTCGGCGGCATGGGTGCAGCCACGCGGGCAGCTCTCCGCGATGTCGGCCAGGTCGGGGAACGCGTGGATGAGCTTGTCGGGATCGACGTGCGCCAGACCGAACGAGCGGATGCCAGGCGTGTCGATCAACCAGCCGCCGTCCGGAAGCCGCAGTACGACGGTGTTCGTCGACGTGTGCCGCCCGCGACCGGTGACCTCGTTCACAATGCCGGTCGCACGGTGGGCGCCGGGGATGATCCCGTTCACCAGCGTGGACTTGCCGACACCCGAGTGGCCGACCAGGACGCTGGTCCGGTCGTGCAGCTGCTCGCGGAGCTCGGTGAGGTCGCCGCCTTGCTCTGTCGCGACCGACTCGACGCCGAGCGGGCGGTAGATCGAGAGCAGCGGGTCCGGGTCGGCGAGGTCGGTTTTCGTGAGGCAGAGCAGCGGTCGCATGCCGGCGTCGAACGCGGCGACCAGGAAGCGGTCGATCAGGCCGGTGCGGGGCTCCGGGTTCGCGACCGCGACGACGATCACCAGTTGGTCCGCGTTCGCCACCAGCGGGCGCTCGATCGGGTCGTCGTCATCGGCCGAGCGGAGCAGCAGCGTCGTCCGGGGGACGACCTCGACGATGCGGGCCAGTGTCCCCTCGTCGCCGCTCGCGTCGCCGTCGAGTTTGACCCGGTCGCCGACGATCACGCCCTTCCGGCCGAGCTGGCGGGCCTTCATCGCGGTCACCACCCGATCCTCGACCCAGCAGGTGTAGCGGCCGCGGTCGCGGGTGACGACGAAGCCTTCGGTGGCGTCGTCGTACGAGGGACGGTCCTTGGTCCGCGGCCGGGTGCGGCGCTTGGGCCGGTCGAACTTGGCCTCCTCGTCGTACCGCGACATCAGCCGGCGAGCTCCGACCAGAGTTCGGGGAATTCTGGGAGTGTCTTGGCCGTGGTCGCGATGTTCTCGATCGCGAGGTCGTCGACGAGCAGGCCGAGCACCGCGGCGGCGTGCGCCATCCGGTGGTCGCCGTACGTGTGGAAAAGCCCGCCGTGCAAGGGCTTCGGGCGGATCGCGAGCCCGTCGTCCAGCTGCGTCACATCGCCGCCGAGCGCATTGAACTCGGTCTCCAGCGCCGCCAGCCGATCCGTTTCGTGGAAACGCAGGTGCGCGATCCCGCGCAGGTACGACGGTCCGTCGGCGAAGGCCGCGACGGCGGCGATCACCGGCGACAGCTCACCCACCTCGCTGAGGTCGAGGTCGCAGCCCTGCACCCGGCCGGTCCCGCGGACGGTGAGTCCTTCGGAGGTCAGCGTCACCTCGGCGCCGAAGCGGGTGAAGATCTCGGGCAGCTGACCGCCCGGCTGGGTGGTCTCTGACGGCCAGCCGGTCACGGTGACGGAGCCGCCGGTGATGACGGCCGCCGCCAGGAACGGGGCGGCGTTCGACAGGTCCGGCTCGATCGCGGTGTCCAGCGCCCGAATGGGGCCGGGAGCAACGACCCAGCGGTTCGGTTCCGCGTCGTCGACCTGGACGCCGCGCTCGCGCAGCATCGCGACCGACATGTCCAGGTGCGGCTGCGAGGGCACCGGCTTCCCGTCGTGCCGGATGTCGACGCCCTCGTCGTACCGGGCGCCGGCGAGCAGCAGCGCGGACACGAACTGGCTCGAGCTGGAGGCGTCCAGCGTCACCTTGCCGCCGCGCACCGCGCCGGTCCCGGAGACCGTGTACGGCATCCGCCCGGTGCCGCCGTCGTCGATCTGTACGCCGAGCGCTCGCAACGCGCCCAGGATGACGCCCATCGGACGCTCCCGCGCGTACGGGTCGCCGTCGAACGCGACCACGCCGTCGGCGAGCGCGGCGACCGGCGGGACGAACCGCATCACGGTGCCGGCCAGACCACAGTCGACGTCGGCCGGGCCCTTGAGCGAGCCGGGGGTGACCGTGACCGTCGTACCGCTGTCGGTGATGCCCACGCCGAGCGAGACCAGGGCGGAACGCATCAGCGCGGTGTCGCGGGCGGCGAGCAGACCGGTGAGCTGCGAGGGACCGTCGGAGAGCGCGGCGAGGATGAGGGCGCGGTTGCTGATCGACTTCGAGCCGGGCACCGTGACTGTCCCGGACACCGCTCCTTCGGCCCGCGGCGCCGGCCAGCCCTGATCCTCGCTCATACCACTCCCTAGACTCGTCATCTCGGCTCTGAGCCTAGGGCATGACGGCCTGGTGGAGCTCCCAGCCGTCCGTGGAACGAAGCGTCAGTTCAGGACAGTTCGGCCTTGGCGAGCCGGGCGGCGTGCTTCGCCTCGCGGGTCAGCTGCTTGGCCTCGCGCTTGGCGGCCTTCGTGCCGCGCTTGGCCTCGCGCTTCGCGGCCTTGGCGCCGTGGGAGGCGCGCCAGGCGACGCCCGGCTTGCCCTCGGTGTCGACCGCGGCGAGCAGCAGACCGCCGAGGATGCCCAGGTTCTTCATGAACTGGATCCGCTGCTGGTTCCGGACCGTCTTGTCCTTCTCCTGCCAGAACGAGTGGCCCGCGAGCGTCGTCGGTACCAGCGATGCCGCCAGCAGACCCGCACCGAGACGGCGGCCCTTGCCGGTCGCCAGCGCGATCCCGCCGACCACCTGGGCCGCGCCGTTCAGCCGGACGAGGTTGGCCGTGGTATCCGGGATCCGCTCGCCGACCTGCGCCGGAGCGACCTTCTTCACGACCGGGACGAGACGGTCGGTGACCGGCTGCGCCTTCGGGACCAGCGGCTCCGGGTTACGAATCTGGTTCGCGCCCTGCACGACGAAAATGACGGACAGCAACGGCCTGGCCAGTGCGCGCACGACAGTCATCGCATCCTCCGAAGGATCGTCGATCGAGTGAGGGGAGTCCGAAGCGCTCTGGAATGCTCCGGAAACTGTCGGTGGTGCATGGCAGGTTTCCTTTCGTGTCCAGGTACCGTCTCGCACCCAACGTAGAGCAGGAAGCTGCGCTCTCCGGGTTGTGCGGGCATGCGCGGTTCATGTGGAACCTCGCACTGGAGCAGTGGTTGATGTGGCGACCCGGCCGCCGTTCCTCCGCACCTGGGTACGGCGCTCAGTCGGCCCAGCTGACCGAGGCTCGTGCGGACAACGCGTGGTTGCGGGCCGGCTCGCAGACCGTGCAGCAGCAGGCGCTGCGTGATTTCCACCAGGCCGTGACCAACTTCTACAACGGCACCCACGGGCGTCCGACCTGGCGGAAAGCCCGGGCGCGCGAGGGGTTCCGAATTGTCGGTCCGCAGGCGCGGCGGGTGGAACGGCTGTCCCGGAAATGGGGCCGAGTGCTCGTCCCGAAGGTCGGATGGGTCCGGTTTCGGCTGTCGCGGACACTGCCCGATGCGAGGTCGTACCGGATCACCCGTGACCGGGCTGGTCGGTGGCACCTTGCGTTCGCCGTCGTCCCAGGCCCCATACCCGCGCCGGGGAACGGAGAAGTTGTCGGAGTCGATCGGGGAGTGGCCGTATCGGCGGCCCTCTCGACCGGCGAACTGCTGACCGTGCCGAGTCTGCGGCGCGGCGAACGGACGCGGTTGCTGCGGCTGCAGCGCCGGCTCGCACGCGCTGATCGTCGGTCGAAGCGGCGCATGAGGCTTCGTGCCGCGATCGCGAGGACGAAGGCGCGGGAGGTGGACAGGCGTCGGAACTGGGTAGAGCAGGTCTCTACCGATCTGGCGCGCAGATTCGACGTGATCGGGGTCGAGCACCTCCGCATCACCCAGATGGTCCGATCCGCGCGCGGGACCGTCGAGAAGCCCGGCCGGAATGTGCGGCAGAAAGCCGGCCTGAACCGGGGCATCCTGGCCAACGCCTGGGGCAGCCTGGTCACCCGTTTGGAGCAGAAGGCGCCCGGCCGGGTCGAGAAGGTCAACCCCGCCCGTACCAGTCAGACCTGTTCGCGCTGCGGCATCGTCGATCGGGAGGCGCGCGAGAGCCAAGCCGTCTTCCGCTGCCGATCCTGCGCCTATACGACGAACGCTGACGTGAACGCAGCCATCAACATCGCAGCACGCTCTATCGCGGCCGGACGGGCCGTGACCGCACGCAGAGACCTCGGCACAGGCCGGTCCGCGAAGCGTGAACCGCAACTTGCTGCCTCCGTGTAGCTCAGTTGGAGCCCGGCACCGAAAGGACCGGGAGGACGTCAAGCCTCCTTCATACACCACGTTCAGTACGACTCCCGGTACCCACGGCTGACACTCATGATCAGATCGGGCAGCCGTCCCGTCCGCAGGCCGCGTCACCGTCCGTGGTCGCGCCTGGTGCGGTGATCAGCGTCACCGGCTTGCGGTCCGCGTTCGCCCGGCGCAGCGCCTCCTGGAAGACCTCCACGGGCTGTGCGCCACTGACGCCGTACTTCTCGTCGATGACGAAGAACGGTACGCCGTTCGCGCCGTACGCCAGTGCCTGCGCCTGGTCCGCGGCGACCTCCTCGGCGTACTTCGCTCCGCTCAGGACCGCACGCACTCGATCAGCGGGCAGACCGACCTCGGTGGCCAGATCGATCAGCGTGGCGTGGTCACCGACCGGGAGGCCGTCGGTGAAGTACGCCTTGAGCAGCCGCTCCTTGAGGCGGCCCTGCGTATCCGCCGGCACCTGCCCGGTGTCGCCGAGCTCGCGGGCCAGGTGCAGCAGCCGGTGTGCGTCGACAGTGTTCACGGCCTTCGCCTGGTCCAGGTGGTACTCCAGGCCGACCTCGGCCGCCACCTCGGTCACCTGGGCGTTTGCCTGCAGACCCCACTCGCGGTCGCGACCGAACTTCTCGCCCAGCCGGGTGGCCAGGTCCCGCGGGTCGTCGTTCGTCGACGACGGGTCGAGCTGGAAGCTGTGCCAGACGATGTTTGCGGTATCACCACTGGCCGCCAGGGCCTCTTCGAGCCGACGCTTCCCGATGTAGCACCACGGGCAGACGACGTCGGACCACACATCAATGCGCATACCCGTCGGCAACTGCCCGCTCAGTGGACCTATTCCCAACCAGAGCCTGCTGTGACGCGTCTGACGCTCCGTGGACGAAGACCTCGTGCGGACCCTCATGACAGAGCAGTTCCCCGACCTCGCCGAACTGGAGCTGAAGGAGGTCATCGGCGGCTGGGGCAACCAGATGTGGCGGCTCGGCAACGACCTGGCCGTCCGGGTGCCTCGCTTCGACCAGAGCACCGAGTTGCTCGAGCGCGAACACCGTTGGGTCCCTGAGCTCGCCACACGGCTTCCGCTGCCCGTTCCGGTCCCGCAGCGCCGCGGCGTACCGTCGGACCGCTTCCCGAAGACGTGGCTGGTCACCACCTGGGTCCACGGCGAGCCCGCTGACCGGATGCCGATCAGCACGACGCAGTCCGCCGACCTGCTCGCCGACTTCCTCCTGGCGCTGCACACCGAGGCTCCGGCCGACGCTCCGGTGAGCCAGCGCGGCACGCTGCCGCAGGACCTGGGATTCCCCGACGTGCACGAGCACGTCGACCGGATCGACGAGTTCCGTGCGATCTGGGAGGACGCCGTCGCCGCGCCGCCGTGGGAGGGGCCGCCTGTCTGGCTGCACGGCGACCTGCACCCCGCCAACGTGGTCGTTGCCAACGGCACGCTGGCCGGCGTCATCGACCTCGAGGAGGTGTCCGCCGGCGATCCGGCGAACGATCTGGCCGCCGCCTGGATCCTGCTGCCGGACGGCGCCGCGGACCGGTTCTTCGAGCGCTACCCGACGGACGAGGCGACGGTACGGCGAGCGCGCGGGTGGGCCGTGCAGCGGGCCCTGTTCCTGATCGCGATGGGGATCAACGGCGACCTGGGCCGACCAGGTGGGAAGCCGGCCTGGGGTCCGGCCGGTCAAGCGGCCCTAGCACGGCTGCTGTAATTTCCTGACAGATTTCGTGAGGGTCATTTACAATCAGCCGCAAAAATCTGGGGGAGTCAGGGTAGCGGGCGCGGAAGGCCTGTCCGCGGCCATGTCAGAGGTCGTGTCAGCGCGACGGCGGCTCGGTGTCAGGGCGCTCCTGGATCGTCATCGGTGTCAGCAACACACCGAACCATCATCAGAAGGGCGCCACCATGACGAAGTACACCACCCCCGAGCCGATCTCCGCCGTGCTGGACATCCCCGCCGGCCGCATCGAGTTCGTCGCCACCGACCGGAGCGACACCACCGTCGAGGTGCTGCCGGCCGACCCCACGAAGAGCCGTGACGTCAAAGTCGCCGAGACCGCTGAGGTCGGGTACGCCGACGGTGTGCTGCGGATCGTCGTCCCGGCGAAGAACCAGTACTTCGGGCCGAGCGGCTCCGTCGCGGTGACGGTCCAGCTGCCGAAGGGCTCCCAGGTCACGGTGAAGTCCGCCAGCTCCGAGCTCAAGGCCGTCGGGCAGTACGGCGCCTTCGCCGTCGAGAGCGCTCACGGGACGATCGACCTCGACGAGGTCGGCACCGCCCGGATCACCACCTCGGCCGGCGACGTGCACGTCGCCAAGCTGAACGGCCCGGCGCAGATCCGCACCAGCAAGGGCGACATCCGGATCGCCGAGGCCGTGCAGGGTGAGGTCACGCTGCGCACCGACGCCGGCGACGTGGAGATCGGCGCCGCCACCGGTTCGTCGGCCTCCCTGAACGCCGGCACCGCCACCGGCCGGATCAGCAACTCGCTGAAGAACAGCGAGGGCGCGGCCGCCCAGCTCGCCATCCACGCGACCACCGCCGTCGGCGACATCATCGCCCGCAGCCTCTGACGCTGCACCGAATCTGCATCGCCCCTGAACAGCATTAACAGAAGGAGAACCATCACCATGGCAACCACACCTTCCGGTTTCACCGAGTCCGGGCTGCGCCGGCTGCACGACGTACTGGCCCGGTCGGTCGACTCCGGCAAGATTCCCGGCGTCGTCGCGCTGGTCAGCCGGGGCGATGGTGAGGCGCACGTCGAGACCCACGGGACCCTGCGCCACGACGGCGGCGCGCAGATGCAGCGCGACACCATCTTCCGGATGGCGTCGACGTCCAAGCCGGTCTCGGTGTCGGCGGCGATGGTGCTGCTCGACGAGTGCAAGCTGCGGCTCGACGACACCGTCGAGCAGTGGCTGCCCGAGCTCGCCGACCGGCAGGTGCTGAAGCGGATCGACAGCGCGGTCGACGACACCGTGCCGGCCCGCCGCCCGATCACCGTCCGGGACGTGCTGACCTCGACGTTCGGCCTCGGCATGGACATGACGATGATCGGTACGCCGATCATGGGCGCGCTGTTCGAGCAGGGCATCACGCCGAATCTGCCGGTGCCGATGCCCGAGCAGGACGAGTGGATGCGCCGCCTCGGCACGCTGCCGCTGATGTACCAGCCGGGCGAGCGCTGGCAATACCAGATCAGCAGCGACCTGCTCGGCGTGCTCGTCTCCCGGGTCAGCGGCCAGTCGTTCGACGCGTTCCTGCGCGAGCGGATCTTCGAGCCGCTGGGCATGAAGGACACCGGGTTCTCGGTGCCCGCCGACCAGATCCACCGGCTACCTCCGCTGTACGCGCCGGACCCGGCGACCGGTGAGTTCCAGGTCTGGGACGAGGCCGAGGGCGGCCGGCACAGCACCCCGCCGGCGTTCCAGGGTGGTGGCGGCGGCCTGAACTCCACCGCCGACGACTACCACGCCTACTTCCGGATGCTGCTGAACAACGGCGTCCACGAAGGCCAGCGGATCCTGTCCCGGCCGGCGGTCGAGCTGATGACCAGCAACAGCCTCACGCCCGAGCAGCTGGCAGCCCGCGAGACGCTGGCCCGCGACAACGTGCACATCTCGTTCGGCCAGGGTCAGCAGGGCGGCTGGGGCTTCGGTATGGCGGTCCGCACGTACCGCGGCGACTACGCGCCGATCGGTCAGTTCGGCTGGGACGGTGGCTCGGGTACGTCGACGTACGCCGACCCGGTCAACAAGATCACGGGCGTCCTGCTCACCCAGGTCGGCGCGACCGTACCGTCCGCGATCCACCTGATGAACGACTTCTGGACCACGCTCTACCAGGCGCTGGAGGACTAACCGCAACGCCTGAGGGCCAGCAGGGCGTAAGCACGTGCCGCCGCGAGGACGTCGTCGAGTACGACGTGCTCGTCGGCGGCATGTGCGTATCGGACGTCACCCGGTCCGTACTGCACGGTCGGGATGTCGGCGGCGGCGTACTGGCGCAGATCCGACCCGTACGGTGCGCCCTTGACCGCAGGCGTGGTACCACTGGCGTCGGTCGCCGCCCGCAGGACGTCGGCGAGCAACGGGTCGCCCTCGGGGAGCAGACCGGACGCGAACTCGCCGCCGGGCCAGGTCACCACGACCGGGTGCTCGCGGAGCCAGTCGTCCTTGGCGCAGGCGGCGGCGATGGCCATCTCGAATGCGGCTCGTGCTTCCGCGAGCGGTTCGCCGAGGCGTACGCCGTACCTGCCCTCGGCGATCAGATGGTCGGGGACGGTGCTGGCCCAGTCGCCGGCCGCGATGGTGCCGACGGAGAGCGGGTTGGCGAGGTCGAGGTGGGCGAGAAGCGGGTGCGGGTCGCGGTTGCGGTCCGCCTCGAGTTGTTGGAGCGCGGTCTGGATGACGGTGAACTTCTCGATCGCGCTCACGCCACGGCTGCGCGTCGAGCCGTGCGTCGCGAGACCGGGCACCTCCAACCGGAAGGTCAGCGAGCCGGCGTTCGCCGGGATCACGGTTCCGGCGGTCGGCTCCGCGATCAGGCACGCCTCGCCGCGATGGCCGCGCCGCAGGGTCGCGAACGTCCCCAGGCCGCCGTCCTCCTCGCCGATCACCGTGTGCACCGCGAGCGGCTTACGCAACGGGACGCCGGCGGCAACGATCGCCGCGACCGCGCCGAGAACGGCCGCGACGCCGCCCTTCATGTCGCAGGTCCCACGGCCCCACATCACGCCGTCCACGATCCGCGCGGCGAACGCGTCACCCGGCACCACATCCACGTGCCCGTTGAGGATCAGCCCCGGTGTCGCCGTACCGCCGAGGACGCCGACACAACCCCAGGCCGCGGCGCGCTCGACCTCCTGTCCGGGGAACTCCGGGTCCGCGGTCAACGCCGGCAGGTCGAGCTCCCAGTGATCCACCGCCAGCCCGAGCGCCTCCAGCCGTGCCGCACACCATGCCTGTACGTCGCTCTCGGCAGCGGTCCCGTCGATGCTCGGGATCTGCACCAGGTCCCGCAGGTCGGCCACGATCCGGTCGTCATCGACGGCGGCCAGAACGGACTGCTCGATCTCGTTGGTCACGGCTCAGGATTATCACCGATCGGACGACAAGGTCTGGCCGTTCGGACGACAGACGGACCCCAGGCGGTCCTGACAACCTTCCGGAGGACGACCCGACCAGCGCCACTGGGGTACGCCACCAACGACCAGGTGACCTGGAGCTCACGCCCCGCGGCCGAGGCTAGTGGTTGCCGTCAGCACCGACAACGTCGCGAATGCCTCCGCGGCCACCGAGCCCGTGCCAGTCACCGTGAGCTGAGACCGGAAGTGGCGACTGCGGACAGGCTATTACCTGTCTCCGGTCACCGTTTCCTGTGTCAGGTCCCGGTCCGTGGTGTGCAGCTGAGCAGCTCGAGTAGGCGTCGGGCGCCAAGGTTTACCCGGCCGAGCGAGTACGTCGAGCGTTGGTGGGCGAACTCCGCGCAGCTTGCGTACGACGCCGCCGCGCACACCGCGACCGCGGCCGGACCGCAGGTTCGGAGTGCGGCCTCCACCAACAGTTCGTCGACGCCGGCCGCAGCGCCGTCGCGGGCCGCTGACATCGCCAGCGTGACCAGGTCGTACGCGCGGGACCCAGACCCGGCCGCCTCGATGTCGACGATCCCGGCGATCCGCCCGTCGTCGACGAGCAGGTTGCCGACATTCAGGTCGCCGTGCACCAGATCGTTTTCCGGCAGTCGCTCGCCACGATGCGGTTCGCACAGGACCTCGAACTGCCGCATCAACTCTGCGGCCTCACCGCCGTACGAAAGCACTCGGGCCCAGACGCCGTCCCAGTCCTCGAAGACGACGCCGCTCGACCACCCCGACCAGCTCACGCCGTCTTCGGGGACGAGATCCCGCTGCAGCTCGCAGATTCCGATCAGCTCTCGGGCGAGTGACACGTCGACAACGGATGGCGTGCCGCTCACGAATTCCTGGAGCTCATATGGCGCCCCGGAGGCCGTCGTACCGACCGCGAGCCAGGCAGGAGTCGGGTAGCCGACGGCTCGCGCGCGGAGGACGAGGTCGGCCGCTCGCCAGACGCGCGGCGCCCACCCGGGGTCCTCGCTCCACTTGAGGATCACCCGGGTGGTGCCGTCGGTGAGTTCGTACGCCGTCGACTGCAGACCACCGGTCAGCTGCCGGACGAGCCGATAGTTGGTGCCTAAGGCAACGTTCAGCTCGGCGACGACCGACGCGGTGGTCTCGGTCACGGCGTCAGGCGGTGCAGGTCGCGGGGGAACAACGTGACCTCGCGGATGTTCTCCGCACCGGTCAGCCGGCCGACGAACCGCTCCAGGCCGATCGCGAACCCGCCGTGCGGCGGCATCCCGTGCTTGAACGCCTGCAGGTACGAGCTGTACGCCGGTGCGTCCGGAGACTCGCCCCGAGCCTCGAGGGCCGCGACGTAGTCGGAGTACCGGTGCAAGCGTTGCCCGCCCGTGACCAGCTCCATGCCGCGGAACAGCAGGTCGAACGAGTTCGACCAGCGCGGGTCCGACGGCTGCGGATGCGTGTAGAACGGCCGCTTCACCATCGGGTAGCCCTCGACCGCGACGAAGTCGCTTCCGTGCTCGCGCAGCGCCCACTCACCGATCGCACGCTCGTCCGCGGGCGCCAGGTCCGGCTCGTCCGGGTCCGCGCCGGCGATCTTCAACGCCTCGGTGAAGTGCAGCACGGGCACGTCGACCGGAATCGAAGGCAACTCCAGGCCGAGCCGCTCCAACGCACTGCCGGCCCGCGAACCGACGGCCGACAACATGCCCGCGACAGCGGTCCGCAGCATCGCCAGTACGTCGCGATGGTCCGTGATGAACCCGAACTCGGCGTCCAGCGACACGTACTCGGCCAGGTGCCGGACCGTGTCGTGCGGCTCGGCACGGAACACCGGACCGACCTCGAAGACCCGCTCGAACACCCCGACCATCTGCTGCTTGTAGAACTGCGGCGACTGCGCCAGGTACGCCGGTCCGCCGAAGTAGTCCAGTGCGAACACGTTGGCGCCGGACTCGGTCGCCGTACCGACGATCTTCGGGGTCTGGATCTCCGTGAAACCCTGACCGCTCAACGCCTCCCGGAACCCGTACATGGCGGCCGACGCGATCTCCCAGCCGGCCCGCACCACCGGATGCCGCAGCGCGACAGGAGCGTTGTCCAGTACGACGGGCAGTCCGGCGCCGACCGTGGGACGCCACAGTTCGATCGGCGGCGTGGCGGCCGGTTCGGTCAGCGGCGTGATCACCGGGTCGACGATCTCGGCGCCGCCGGGGGCCTGTGCGTTCGCGGCGACCGTACCGGTCACCTCGACGACAGTCTCCTCGCTCAGCTCGTCCAGCTGCTCCTGCGATCCCTTGACGACGATCTGCGCCAGGCCGGACCGGTCGCGCAGGATCAGGAAACTGACGGCGGCGAGCCGTCGTCTTCGGTGCACCCAGCCGGCCACCGTGACGGACTGGCCTACTGCTGAGGGGATCTCATGACTGAGAATGCGCATTGCTGTTTCACCTCCAGGTTTGTCTCGAACCCCGGAGGTGTGGGCGAAGGGGAATCTCGCGGTGCCACCACACCTTCACCGGATCGGACCGATCCGGCCTCTTGCACAACAGTCGCTCGGGAGTGTCTTCGCCACCGCTCCACGTATCGCCTTCACAGCTACCGGCGACTCTCTCGAACGTGGCGTACGGCGCTACTCGGTTCCGTCAGCGCGAACAACACCAGGATAGGGGACCCGGCAACCCGATTTCACCGCCGCGTCGTCGACGGTGGAATCTGCACGCCGTCGGTGTCCTGGCGACCACCGACCCGGGCGTACACGGAGATGGCGTTGTTCGACCCGTTGCCGGGCAGCCACGCGATCCACTCGGAGTTGAACGGCTTCTTGTAGTTGTTCGTCCAGCAGGTCGCGCTCCGGATGTCACTGGCCCGCTCGCAGGTCCACCCGAAGCCGATCGACGGCTGCAGCGCGAGGTTGCGGCCCCACGAGATCTCCAGGGTCACCTTGCGGCCCTGCGCGCCGTTGACCTTCAGGAACCGGTTGTAGACGAACGGGTTCGGGTCGTCGTGCGGTGACGGCGTCAGGATCTGCAGCAGCGACTCGTCGTCCTGCACCGGCGCGAGCACCTCGGAATCGGTGTCACTGACCAGGTCGGCCGTCGCCGCCACCGTGAACGTCCGAGCAGCCACCGACGAATCGTCCGGTACGTCGAAGTCGGCCGGCAACTGCGCCGGCTTGTCAGGGTTCGCCGCGGTACATGTCGCGGTCTTGCGGGAGCACGTCCAGCCGGCCGGCTTGGCCGCGATCGGCCACTCCAGCGCCGAACCGTAGCTGAGCTTGAGCGTCACCTTGGACCGACCGGTGCGCGGGGCAACGGTGATGATCCGGTGGTGGACGTCCGGGTCCGCCTTGCCGTCGAGGATCTTCAGCAGGTTCTCGTCGGTGCTCCGCGCGGGGTCCAGGGTGCGCGAGGCGTAGTCGTACAGCCGGCCGGTTTTGGCGTCGACCATGAAGGTGCGGTCGTTGGCCGAGCCTCCGTTCGGCGCGTCGAAGGTGACCGCGATCGGCTCGGGCTTCGTCTGCGAGGCCGCCGTACAGGTCGCGGTCGACTCGCTGCAGGACCAGCCCGGCGGGTTGCTGGTGATCGGCCAGGTCAGCTCGGCGCCGTACTTGAAGGTGATCTGCACCGGGTTCGTGTTGCCGGCCGGGGGCTTGATCGTGATCACGAACCGGACCCCCGCCGCTGACTCCGACCGGGTCTGGACGGTGCCGCCTTCGAAGGCCGGGGCGCCGCCACCGCCCGGCGGGAGGCTGATCGTCACCATGCCGGGGTAGCGGACCGGCGTGGTCGGCGTCGGCTTCGACGGGGTCGGCTTGCTCGGCGGCGGTGTGGTCGGGACCGGCGTGGTCGTGGTCGCAGTCGGCGTCGGCGTCGCGCTCGGCTGCGTCGGCGCGGTGGTCGGCGCAGTCGTGGGCGCGGTCGTCGGCGGCTTCGTCGGCTGGGAAGCCGGTGGCTTGACCGGAGGCTTCGCCGTCGGCGGTTTGGCGGGCGGCTGCGTCGGCTTCTGAGCCGGCGGCTGGGTCGGCTGCTGCGTAGGCGGCTTGTCGATCGCCGCCGGGGGAGTGTCGTTGCCGGTCAGCGCCACCGCAGCGAGCGTGGCGGCGATGGCGACGACCACCACGGCACCACCGGCGACGGCGGTCCGGGTGCCGTTCTCGGTGACCTTCTTCCAGCCGGTGACGAAGAAGCCGACCAGGCCGATCTTCGCGGCCGAGGCAGCGGCCAGGTAGCCGAGTCCCGCCGTACCCAGGAGGGCCGGGGCGAGCAGTGCCGGCAGTGCGCTGTTGACCTCGACGAGCTCCAGGTAGACCGCGGTGCACTTCACGCAGTCGTCCATGTGCTCGCGGACGTTCCGGTTCTCCCGCTTGGTCAGGCCGCCGCGGACGTACGCGCCGAGGCGCTCGGTCGTCCAGCGGCAGCGGTCCCCGCCGACGTCGGCCAGGTGCTGCTGCAGGTACGCCTGCCGCAGTCCCTCGCGGGCGCGGTACGCGAGCGCGGACACGCCGTTCGCCGTCAGGCCCAGCAAGGGAGCGATCGCGGCCGGCTTCTCACCCTCGACCTCGGTGTGCCAGAGCACCGCCTGCCACCGCTCGGGCAGGCTCGCGAACGCCTTCGCCGCCGCACCGCTCTCGAAGCCGGTGACCGTCGGGTCGTCGAAACCCTCCGGCTCCCGTTCGTACGCCGCGATGTCGTCGGTGGACTGCACCTTCTTCCCGGCGCGGATCCGGTCGACGTGCACCCGCCGTACCGTCGTCAGGAGATAGGCGCGGAAGGAGATGTCGGGACCGCCGCCGGCTCGCAGCGCGTCCAGGACCTTCGCGAACGCGTCACTGGCGAGGTCGTCGGCGTCGTTGGCCGGGACCAGTTGCCGGGCCATCCGCTCGGCGGCGTGATGGTGCCGCGCATAGAGCTCGCCGTACGCCTCCAGGTCGCCGTTGCGGACCCGGGCGATCAGTTCGGCGTCGCTCGGTCCGTCCGGCAGGCCTTCCGGCGTCTCCATCCATCTCCCCCGTGGGCTGAGTGACAACTCTCTGTTCGGCAAAGTGACGGTCCGTCACTTAGTTGCCGAGGACAAGGCTCCCAGATGTGACGGCCGAGCGCATCTTTCCTGACGCGGAACTGTGCCGCTTTCCTGACGAGAACACCAGCCCAGAAGTTACGCGAAAAAAAGTTCTCGGAATCTGCGTCATGAACCGTCACGGGCTCTGTCTCATCGGCGTACGACGCTTCCGGCCGTCCGGTCGGGAGACTGACGGGGCTATTCGAGGAGGGCCATGTCGCTGTTCGCGGACATCCGCAGACGGTTCGACCTGCGTCCGGCCAAGTCCCTGAACCTGGCGGGGTCGCCCGCCCGGACCCGGCCGGAAGCGTCGTCCCAGTCCGCCCAGGACCCTATCGAGCAACCGCGCGGCCGGAGGGAGCCGCACGGCACAGCTGGCACCGACCACAGCGCCTACCTCGCGATCGCCGAGGCGCTGCGGGACGGAGCCGATGTCGTGCCTGCATCGGACGAAGTCGGACGTCGCCTGGCGACGGACGGCGTCTCGCTGGTGGAGGCACTTGATGGGCTGAGTGCGTTGTACCGCTCGATCGCCGGGGGCGAGCCGGCTTTCGATGCGGTACGCGCACTCAGTTCCAGCTGGGCCGAGGCCTCGCTCGTCTACCTGCACTCGCTGTCCTGCGAGGACCCGCTGACCGGGCTGTCCAGCCTGGCGCACCTGCGGTCCCGGCTCGGCGAGCTCTACCGAGAGGCGGAATTCCGTGGAACTTCCGTACCGCAAACCCACGCACTGGTGGTTGTCGAACCGCTCAATCCCGCGGGCACGTCGCCGTTCGAGCGCGAACTCCGTCTCGTCGACGTCGCGGAATGCCTGCGGATCGTCTTCTGCGGCGGTGACGTACTGGGCCGCGTCGGCTCACACCGCGCGGCGGCGCTCGTCGGCCGCGAGCCGAACCTGCCGGAGCAGGTCGCGACGGTACGAGCCCTGATCACCCAGTGGCGGGTGGACACCGAAGTACCCCAGCTGGCCCGGATCTGGATCGAAGGCCTGCCCGGCAGTGACGCGATGGCAGGCCGGTTGCTCGATGAGCTGACCAGACCCTGAGACCTGCGTCCGGACGCCTACAGGGGGGCGGCCGGGCGCATCAGTCCGGGCGGGGGGGGGGGCGGGCCGCGGCGGTGGCTGCGGGCGGCCGCGCGGGGATGGGGTGTTTTTTTTTGATCTCGGGGGGCACCAGGGCGAGAGCAGG
>NZ_JBSHBJ010000024.1:117121-119161 GCF_053611945.1 Kribbella sp. NPDC054772
CGCCACGGCCGCTGTCGCGGGGGGGGGGGGCCGCGCCCCGCCGCGGGGCTCGGCTTCCAGCCGTTCCGCGCCCGCCCCCCCCCCCCCGCCGCTTTGATGTCTGCTGTTCTTCGAGCTTTCAGGGCACGACCACGACGACCGGTGCGTCCTTGCGGCAGGTCAGGCGGTGGCCGAGCGAACCGGTCAGACGGTGCCAGCGCTTCGAGGACCGACCGACCACCACGAGATGCGCGTCGACCGAGCGGGCGATGTCGGTGAGGGCGCAGATCGCGTCGCCGTACTCCCCGACGAAGCTGACCGGTACGCCGACCTCGGCGGCCCGGCGTACCGCTTCGGCCTCGATCTCCTCGGCGTACTCCTGGCGCGCACTGTGCGCGGCGGCGTACCCGTACGGGACGCCGAGTGCTGCGGGCTCGGCGTACGGCATCACGTGGACCACGACGAGCTGTCCGTTGGTGCGCAGCGCTTCGCCGGCGGCCCAGGCGAGCGCGTCCCAGCTCGTGTCCGATCCGTCGATCCCGACGACGATGGCCGGCGTACCGATCGCGCGCGCCGCCGAGATCCGGGCCCGTCGTTCTTCGGCGTCGTAGTTCATCTGGTCACCTCTTCGGCGCGGGAGTGCGCTCGTCCTGGCTCTCGCCCGCGAGCTCCATCAGACGCAGCAGGGCCGGCAGCGCCGCATCGAGCGCGTCGGCATCCTGGTCGTCGAGTTTGTCGATGAGTTCGGTGAGCGTCGAGGCGCCCGCGTTGCGGATCTCGCGCAGCTGCCGGCTCCCGGCGTCAGTGACCGCGACCAGCACCACTCGAGCATCGGCGGGGTCGCGCCGGCGTTCTGCGAGACCGAGGTCCGCGAGTTGCTTGACCAGCGCCGTCATCGACGGCTGGGTGATCTCCTCGCTGACAGCCAGATCCGTCAGGCGGCGGGGCCCGGTCCGCTCCAAGGTGGACAGCACAGAGGTCGCGGTCAGGCTCAGCGTCCTTGGCCGCTTGCGGATCGCCACTGCGGCCAGGCCGAAGAGGGCTTCGCCGACAGCGGTGCTGCGGGGGGTCATGGCGTAAGTATAGCTCTGTCTATATAGATCTGGTTATGGAAGTCGGGCACGTCTTGTCGGTGCTGGTGTCTAGGCTGGCGTCATGTGCGGTAGGTATGCCTCCAGCCGGGACCCGTCCGACCTCGTCGCGGAGTTCGAGATCGAGGCGGGCAACGTCCGTGAGTCGGTCGAGGAGCTCGGCGAGAACTACAACGTCGCGCCCACCAACCAGGTGGTCGCGGTGGTCGAGCGGAAGGACCGCGAGGTACCGGACGCGACGATCCGCAAGCTGACCACGGTCAAGTGGGGGCTGGTGCCGTCCTGGGCCAAGGACACCTCGATCGGGAACCGGCTGATCAACGCCCGGATGGAAACCGTCGCGGAGAAGCCCGCCTTCAAGAAGGCGTTCCAGACCCGGCGCTGCATCCTGCCCGCCGACGGGTACTACGAGTGGTACACCGCCGAGGAGAAGCTGAACGGCAAGCCGGTCAAGCAGCCGTACTTCATCCACCCGCCGGACGGCAGCGTCCTCGCGATGGCCGGGTTGTACGAGATCTGGCGGGACCGGAGCGTCCAGGACCCGGAGTCCGACGAGGCCTGGCTGTGGACCTGCACAGTCCTCACCACCTCGTCCACCGACGACCTCGGCCGGATCCACGACCGGATGCCGCTCCTCGTCGAGCGCGAGCGGTACGACGCCTGGCTCGACCCCCTGTCCTCGGACACCGACGACCTGCTGGAGCTCCTAATCCCGGCCGCCCCGGGCCGCCTCGAGGCGTACGCGGTGTCGAAGGCAGTCAGCTCGGTGAAGAACAACGGCCCGCACCTGCTCGACCCCCTGCCCGCCGACGGCGAGGATCCGGTGGACAGCCCGACCACTCTCTTCTAACCCACCCCCCTCACCCCCGCCCCCGCCGCGCCCCGCGGACCCCACGCCGTTTGAGGGGCCGGCCCCTGAGCGGGTGGGGTGCGGAGGTGAAACTCGGTTCCGCACCCCACGCATTGAGGG
>NZ_JBSHBJ010000025.1:0-117874 GCF_053611945.1 Kribbella sp. NPDC054772
TGCGACCGGGAGGTCGTGGGAGAGTAGGACGCCGCCGGACATTCACACTGTTAAGGGCCACCCCAATCGGGGTGGCCCTTAACATATGTGCCCACCACTATTTCCGTCGCCGGGACCGTACTGAACGGCCTAGGCTCTGGGCATGGCTGTGCTGGTCTTGGTCGTAGGACTGCCGGGTGCAGGAAAGACGTCGTGCTCACGCCGGCTCGAGGAAGAGCGCGGGGCTCTCAGGCTGACGCCCGACGCATGGATGCAGGCGCTCTTCAACACGAACGAGGTCGACGGACGCCGCTGGGTCCTGGAGTCGGAGATGCTGTGGGGCGTCGCCGCCAGGGTGCTGGTACTCGGCGTCGACGTGATCCTCGACTACGGCTGTTGGTCGATGGAAGAACGCGATCTCTTCCGGACCCAAGCCGCTGAGCTCGGCGCGACCACGGAGATAGTCCTCCTCAATCCACCGTTCAATGTCCTCTGGGAGCGGGTGGAGAAGCGGAACGCCAATCTCCCGCCGGCGACGTTCCGGATCACTCGGGAGGAGCTCCGCGAGTACGAGACGAAGTTCGAAGTGCCGACTGCGGATGAGCTAAGCCGCTGGGACCGGCAAAGAGTGGTGACGGACTAGCGTTCTTCAGGGCTAGCTTTCTTCAGGGGCGATGCCGACGAGGGCGGCCGCGGCGCAGATGTGGACGGGCGTCATGTCGACGGGGGACACTGGTGCCTGCAGCAGGGTGCCACGCTCGTACGGCGTGAGGTCGATGTCGATACCCGGTGCGCCGGCCACCATGCCACGGACGTACGTGAGCCAGCCCATCATCGGGATGCCACGCCGGAAAACGCCGGCGGCGGCCGCGAGCTCGGTGTCGGCGATGCTGGCCCACTGCGGTTCCCAGATCGTCACGACCGCGCGGAGGACCTGGGCGAACCGCTCAGACTGCAGCAGCGCGTCCTCGTCGCTCCAGTGCAGCGTGAGCTGATCCGAGATGGTCGTCATCGTGCCGCCCATGGACAGATCGAACAGCCACGGGAGTTCGCCGGTGCTCTGCAGGTGGAGTCGCGTCGTACTCGTACCGTTCGCGAGCACCTTGGTGGTCGCCTCGACCATCTCCTGCAGCGGGGTGGAGCCGTCCGCCTCGAGGACGTGGTACCCCCAGCGCTCGTCCTGGGTCCAGTTATGGACGTCGGGGAACGCGACCGCGACCGCAGTCAGCGTCCGGCCGACGCGGAGCGCGCGGTGCTCGACGGACTCGTCACGGTGCGACCATTGGGCGCGCAGTAGCCAGGATGCCATTCACGCCCTCCGATCATGAGGCGGTCGGTGCTGCGGAGGTGACGCCAAGCCCAGGAAAGGCCCAGCTTCAGGCGACGGTACGCCGTGATACGACCGCTTGACCAGAGGTCCGCCTACTCGGTGTGAGGGGGTACGGCGGCTCTCCGGAACGATCACCGCACCAGTCTGCTGCACCCCCTGGTCGACGGGCAGCACCGGGGTCCGATTTTGGTAACAACGCAGCGAAATCTGGACAAGTGTCAAGCAGGCGCGCGGGGTGCCCCGCCCACCTCGACTCAGACGCCGCTGATCAGGCGATGCGCGAGCAGTGGCGAGAAGGCCCGAGTGGGCAGATCCGGCGTCAGTCCGCACGGCCCGTCGGATTCGCCGGGAGTGCGGAGCCAGAGATGGAGATCGACCGGAGACGTGGACTTGGCGGCCGGTGTGCCGAGCTTGCGGCCGATTGGGTTGCAGGAGCTGCCGTCGGAGCCGTTGCCGTTGCGGCTGGTGTCGATGACGTAGTGAGTGCCGCCGCCGAGCGCGTTCAGGATCTCGGTGCCGCGGGTGACGGACTGGTCGGTGGTGAAGTAGTTCGCGGTGTTCAGGGCGAACCCGCGGACCTTACCGACGTCCGCGAGCCGCAGTCGGCGCGCCATCTCCTTCGCGTCGCCGGATGTCGCGTTGCCCGCGTCGAGGTACGTCCACGTGTTCGGGTTCTTCACCGCGAGCAGCCCGACGGCGTACTTCAGCAGCGCGATCCGACCGTCCCACTCCGACGTCGGGTAGCAGTCCAGCCGCGCCAGCGCGTCCGGCTCAAGAACCACTACCGCCGGCCGCGCGCCGATGCCGTCCGAAACGGCCGCGATCCACTGCCGGTACGCCGTGTCCGTCGCGGCACCGCCCCCGATCCCGCACTGCCGGCCGGGCAGGTTGTCGGTCACCAGCACCGGCAGCTTGCCGGCCTGGTCAGCAGCCGTCGTGTACGCCGTGACGCCAGCCTTCACGTCGCCGCTCCAGGCGCCGAGCCATCGCGCCGACGGCTGGGTGGCGATCTTTGACGCGAGCTCGGTGTCCTCCGGATGGCGCCGTACGTAGGCCGCCGCGGAGGAGGCCGGGTCCACGTAGATCCCCGTGGTGAGCTTGAGCGGATCGCCGGTCGCTTCGGCCAGCCCGGAGTCGGGCCGGCCGAAGCCGAGCAGAGCGGCGGACAGCACGAGTCCAGCGGTCACGGACCGCAGGACCGGATGCAGAGTCGGCATCGGTGAAGAATCCTTCCGTCCACGGAATGATCACCCAAAGTGCCGACGACACTACTCTCAGACGTGTCAGCTGTTCTCGTCGACCTCGCAGAACGAGGCGTAGTGGTCGCTGGTGTAGTAGACGTGCTCGGGGGTGGTCTTCGCGCCGCCGCCGATCAGCCGGCGGGCGCCGCGGTCCGGGGAGCCGGGCGTGACCACGGTGTACTCGTGGTAGTACCCGGACGACTCATCGGGAAGGACGCCCTCCCGGTTCGAGAAGACAGTCCCGTCCTGGCGGTACGGGAACGGCCCGCCGGAGTGGATCAGCTTCAAGGTGTCGGATGCCTGGGACGGCAGCGAACTGAGCGCACAGCGATCGATCGCAGCTGGTGCCGCGACAGTCTGGGCTGCGACGGTGTGCGGCGCGACGTACGTCGGGGCGGTCGGGGCGGTTGGGGCGGCGTAGGCCGTGGACCCGAGGGCGGCGGTGGTCGCCAGGGTCACGGCAGCGATGAGGGTTCTCATGCTCGAGAGGCTTCCCTGTCGCGGCGCCGCCGGGACATCCCAGCTGTGAATAACAGGTGGACTATGACCCCGGCGTTCACCTAGAGTCTGCGACGGCGAGAACGACACGCGACGTGGAAGGAGCGACCGATGAACACTCTGACTTGTTTTCCGGCGCGACCCGTCCGCTCGTCCAGCTCGCACTGAGCGGAGCCCGCGCCTCCTTCTGGAGGATTCGTGACCATCCGCACCACCGTCGAGGCCGACCTCGACACCATCATTGCTCTCATCGAGAACAAATCCGTCAACACCGTCACCCTCGAGCGGTACCGCGAGTACGTTGCCGCGGGCTACTACCGCGACGACTGGACCTGGGCCGTCGAGGAGAACGGCACGATCCAGGCGCTCGCCATCTGGTGGGGCGGCCCGACCGACGACCACCCGTTCAGCATCGACGGCCTGTACTACGCCGGCGATGGCGACCCGGTCCCGGTGTGGACCGAGTTGATCAAGCACGCGATCGCTGCCCGGCCGGCCGATGCCGAGCCACCCGAGTACCACTTCTTCCTGGACAGCGACTGGCAGGACAAGCCGGATGTCGTCGCCGCGCTCGAGTCGCGGGCGCAGGCGGCCGCGGCGGCCGGTCTGACCGAGATCACCGACCGGCTGCGGTACGAGTGGAAGCCGGAGTACGGGCTCCCGGAGCGGTCCACCCGGCTGCGGTTCGAGCCGGCCGACGACGACGCGTTCGTCGACGTGTTCATGCGGGTCAGCCAGGGCAGCCTGGACGCCGCGACCGCGCGGGAGATCGCCCGGCTAGGCGTCGAGGGTTCGGCCCGCGAAGAGCTCGAGCTGTACAAGTCGATGCCGAACAGTGACCGGTCCTGGTGGCGGCTCGGGTACGACGGCGAGGGCAAGCTGATCGGGTTCGCGATCCCGTCCGCGAACGCCAGCGGACCGACCGTCGGGTACCTGGGCGTCCTGCCCGAGCACCGGGGACACCACTTCATCGACGACCTGCTGGCGGAGATCACCCACCTGCAGTCGGAGATGGACGCCAAGTGGGTCCGCGCCGACACCGACTTCGGGAACGTGCCGATGGCGAAGAGTTTCGAGCGTGGGGGATACCGGAAGTTCGCCGTACGGCGGGTGCTGTCGTTCCCCGAGAGCTGACCTGAACTCGCACCGTTCGAGGTGCAGACGAGCGGCGTCCCGACCCCTATGCTCCCTGACATGTCAGATGGCTCGGGGGTCGGGGAGTCGCCGAGATGCGTGATATCGCGCTGATCCTGCATGTTGCGGCCGGCGGTCTCGCCGTCGTGTTCGGTCCGTTGGCGATCGTCCTGACGCTGCGCCGTCGCCGGCTGAACTGGGCCGGCGAGACCTACCACTGGCTGATCGCGCTGGTCTGCCTGACCGCGCTGGTGATGGTCCCGTACGACTGGGGCCGGCTCTGGTACTTCTGGCCGATCACGATCGCGTCGTACTTGTTCGTGTACCTCGGTCAGCGCGCCGCCGAGGCCCCGGGTGGTCTCTGGTACCGCGGCGTGCTTCGCGGGTACGGCGGTGGCTGGATCGCACTGTGGACGGCTGTCGCGATCGTCAGCCTCCCGCACCAGCCGTGGGCGTGGGCGATCCCGATTGTCCTCGGATCGGCCGCCATCGAGTGGCTCTGCTTCAACCCCGCTCCGGGCTGGACCCGCGGATTCCAGCCCGGCACCAGTTCCTAGGCCTGTTTCTAAGCCTGGCCCGCGAGTTCTTCCGGCGTGGCCTTGCGGACGACGAGCCGGGTCCACGCGCCGACGTAGATGCGGTCGTCGGGGTTCAGTTCCTGGCGCTGGCCCGGGACGATCGGGGTTTCCGGCAACGGGCCGGCCGCGGAGGCGACGTACGTGCCGTTGGAGGACTGCAGGTCCTCGACCCACCAGCGCTGACCGTCGGTGGTGAGTTGCGCTTGGCGGCGGCTGACGCCGGTGTCGTCGCCGCAGTCGACCTCGGGCGAGATACCGCGACTGCGCGACGGGCGGCCGACCAGCAGACTCTTCTCGGTCAGCGGGATGACGGCCGGGAGGCCCGGCGACGGGCAGGGGTCGTCACTCTGCTGTACGGCGTACCAGTCGGGGTCGACCCAGCGCTCGACAACCCACTCGGCTGTCGCGGCCGGCGCCGGCGGGGTCGTCGGGGCCGGGGCGGCGGACAGGTCGAGCGACGACGCAGGGCGCGGCATCGTGCCGGTGGTGAAGTCGTAGCCGCAGCTCTCACAGAACAGCGCGTCGGCTGACGCAGGCTCAGAACAATTCGGGCAGGTCTGCCCAGCCGGAGGTGCTGCCGGTGCAGGCGCAGCAGCTTCTGGGGCTCCTGCTTCTGCGGCACCTGCTTCCGGTGCGGCCATCGGGAGGCCGCAGACGTCGCAGTAGTCGGTTGACGTGGAGGGGTGTCCGCTCGGACAGTTCACGGTCATTTCCGCACCCGGGTGGTCTTGGTGGAGGCTGTGTCGAGCGCCATCTCGTCGGCCTTCTCGACCGTGCGCTTGAGCCGCACCGTACCCGTTTCCTGGTCGTCGATGTCCACGACCTTGCGCAGCCGCGTGGTCGCTTCCTCGTTCCCGGTCGCCGCCGCGAGCTGGACCGCGCGGCCGAGCTTCGTGGTCGCCGTCGCGGTGTCACCGGCGGCCTTCGCGGCCAGACCGTCCTGGATCGCCTGCGCCAGCTCGGTCTGCCCGGTGTAGTGCGCGACCTCCGGGCTGATCCGGGTGGTGAGCGCCTCGTCGGCCGACCACAGCGCCTTCACCAGGCCCTGCGCGACCACGTCGTCACCGAGCACCAGTTGCACGCGAGCGGCCAGCTGCTCCTGTCCGACCGCCTTGGCAGCCAGCCGGATCGCCACGTGGTAGTCGCGTGACTCGTCACCCCACGACCCGGTCGGGTACGAGCCGGTCAGCGGGTTGACCGACGTACGGCGGCTGGTCAGGTCCTCGACCGTCGGGGCGACCTGCCGGACGAACAGCACCTCGGCACCCTGCGGCGCCCACACCCGCAGGTCGGCCTGCGCGACACCGCGGCTCATCGCGTTCTGGATCAGCTTCGAGAACTCGGCAGCCAGCTGGTCCGGTGCCGGGATGATGTCGACCGTCCCGAGCAGCGCCTGCGCGATCCGCCGTACCTCGTCGACCTGCCAGGCCACGCCGACGCCGCGGGTGTCGCACTGGAACTGACCGGTGACCGACTCGATCGCCTGGGTCAGCGCCTCCGGCGTCTCGTGCTGGTTCTCGCCGTCGGTCAGCAGGATCGCGTGCTTCTGCGACAGCGACGGCACGGTCGCGAAGACTCGCGAGGCCAGCCGCAGCCAGGTGCCCATCGCGGTGCCGCCGTCGGCGTAGAAGCGGGACACCGCATCCTTCGCGGCCTGCCGGGTGTACGAGTCCATCCGGACCATCACCGGTTCGGCGGACGGCGGGAACGCCAGCTGCGCCCGGTCGTTGCCGGAGATCACCGCGAACCAGACGCCGTCGAGGATCTGGTCGATCGCGGTCTGCGCGGCGAAGGCGGCGGCCTGGACGCCGTCGCGGCCCATCGAGCCGGAGGTGTCGACGATGATGATCTCGCCCGCGTCACCGCTGCCGGACTGCCCGGCGGAGCCGGCACCGGCGCAGTTCACCGTGACGATGGCGTGCACGTCGGTCCCGCCGTCGGGCAGGAACTCGTTCTGGTACACGGAGGCGGTGAAGTCGGCCATCTCGGGTCCTCTGTCTGGGGTGGTGGGGTGGGAAAGGGCTAGATCCGTGCCAGGGCGACGGTGATGTTGTCCTGACCACCCTGGGCGTTCGCCCAGTCGACCAGGGCGGACGCGGTGGCCTTCGGCTCGCCACCCGTGCCCGCAGCAGTCTGACGTACGAGGTCGGCCAGCGGTGCCGCCTCCGAGCAGTAGTTCCACAGGCCGTCCGAGCAGACCAGCAGCCAGCCCGGCCCGGTGACCTGAACCGTCATGATCCGCGGCGTGTGGTCCGGTGCGTCCTTGCCGAGCCAGCGGG
Organism: Kribbella sp. NPDC054772; assembly: GCF_053611945.1. NCBI lineage: Bacteria > Bacillati > Actinomycetota > Actinomycetes > Propionibacteriales > Kribbellaceae > Kribbella > Kribbella sp. NPDC054772. Next base: position 7,040 of record NZ_JBSHBJ010000025.1, read on the forward strand.
TGATCGCGTGCGCGTGCGGGCCGGACTCGGCCTCCGCACGGGAGATCCCGGTGGCGATCAGCTCGGCCGCCCACGAGTCGTCGACGGTCAGCGCGACCGCCTCGGCGTCGTCCGGGAACCAGTACGCGCGACTGTCGCCAACGTTGCCCGCGACCAGCAGACCGTCCTCCAGCACCGCCGCGACGAACGTGCAGGACGCCGGGTTCGGGCTGTCCGGACTCGTGCTGTCCAGTACGGCGTCACTCGCAGCGTCGGCCGCCGCCTTCAAGCGGGCCGCCATCGCACCGCTCCGGGACGGCTCGGTGCCGAGACCCTGCGCATGGCCGGCCGCCAGGACCTCACGTGCCGCACGGGCGGCGGCGAGGCTGGCGACGTCGGAGTCGAGCGACGAGCTGACCCCGTCGCAGACGACCAGGAGCGCGCGGCTGCCCGGCGCCTCGTCGGCCTCGATCGCCATCGCGTCCTCGTTGCGGCTGTGCCGGATCCCGCGGTCGCACACTCCGGCGACCCACGGTGCCGGCTGCTCCTCGAAGTGGTCCCGGGGCTTCGCGGCCTTGGTCCCACACGTCTCGCAGTACCCGTCGGCGCCGACGGTGCCGCCGCACGACCGGCACGGCCCGGCCGGGTCCGCCTCGGGGATCGCGACCGCGGTGATCTCCACGGTCGGCTCGGTGTCGGTGTCCAGGGCCGGGGTGTTCGGTGTGGCCGCCGAGGTCAGCTCGGTGCCGCAGGCCTCGCAGAAGCGATCGGCCTCGGACACCGGCCCACCGCAGCTGGGGCAGACCGTCTCGGTCTTACTCGTCATCGCAACGTCCATCCTCGAACCTCGTTGGCCTGGTCGACCAGGGCGATCCGTTCCGGCCGGGACTGGGCCTGGTCGGCCAGCAACCGGTAGGTGGCCTCGAGCCCGTCCCGCAGAGCAGGCTCGGTCGCCGCCCGGCCGTCGATCCGCAGAGCCTCCTGCGGACCGGACTGCTGGACCTCGGTCAGCGCGGTCCGGAACACGTTCGCGGCCAGGTTGGCCCGGTCGACCGGGTCGATGGTCAGCGTCGCGATGCTGTCCATCGCCTGGGCGAGCGCGGGAAGGCCACGCCCCGATCCTGCCAGGAGACCGGCTCGCTGGCGACGGGCCCGTACGTACTCGCCGCTGGTCCGGGGTACCAGGTCGAGCGCGCCGAGCGCTCCATCCAGGTCGTTGCGCTGCGTCCGGATCGTGGCCAGACCGAACGCCGACGGTGCGATGTAGTTGGCATCCGTCCGCGCACAGGTGAGGTAGAGGCCCTCGGCAACGTCGTACTCGTTGCTGTGTTCACAGGCGATCGCGAGCGCGAGCTTCGGTGCCAGCTCACCCGGCACCTGTCCGTAGACGGCGTTGAACGCGGACTGGGCCGCGGCCGAGTCACCACGGGCCAGCGCGACCAGTCCGGCCATCCAGACCGCTCGCCACTCCCACGGGTCGGAGTTGAGCAGGTCGGCCACCGCGGTGTCGACCATGTCGTAACGCTCCGGCCCGATCTCCAGAGCGGCCTCAGCGACCTCCAGCAGCGTCTGCGGGGACTGCTCCGGCGCGTCGACCAGCAGCTCCAGCCGCTTGGCCGGGTCCGGCACGCTGACCGTCTTGAGCCAGCCGGCCATCTTGTCGCCGTCGTCCGGCGCCAGTGACGGCAGCTGCTGCCACGGCGCGGCCGCCTCCCCCAGTCCGGCTGCCTTGTCGCCCGGAGTCCCGAACAGCAGCGAGGACGCCGAGTGCTGAGCCGCCTTGGTGCCCTGCTTGTCCGCCACGACCTCACGCAGTACGCCGAGCAGTTGCACGCGGAACTCGTCAGCGGACTGGAAACGGTCCGCCGGGTCCTTCGCGCACGCCTTGGCCAGCAGGCGGTACACCGAGTCGTACTTCTGGAACAGCGGTACTTCGCCGACCGGCGGCAGCGAGTCGACGTACCGGCTCTGATAGCCGCGGAACTCCATCGCCAGCACGCACAGGGTCCGGCCGAGTGTGTAGATGTCGGAGGCAATCGACGGGCCGACCTCGGCCACCTCGGGAGCCTGGAAACCGACCGTTCCGTAGATCGCCGAGTCGAGGTCGTCGATCCGCCGCACGCCACCGAGGTCGATCAGCTTGACCGCGTCACCGACCTGGATGATGTTGTCCGGCTTGAAGTCGCAGTACACCAGGCCGAGATCGTGCAGGTACGAGAACGCGGGCAGGATCTCCAGCAGGTACGCGATCGCCTGGTCGATCGGCAGCGCGTTGTACTGGCCGTGGTTCTCGGACATCCGTTGCTTGAGCAGCGTCTTCAGCGAGGTGCCGCCGACGTACTCCATCACGATGTAGCCGGCGCCGTCATGGGTGACGAAGTTGTAGATCTCGACGATCAACGGGTGCTCGACGCGGGCCAGGAACTGCTGCTCCGCGATCGCCGCCGCGACCGCGTCCGGGTCCTCGGAGTTCAGCAGGCCCTTCAGCACCACCCAGCGGTCGGACACGTTCTTGTCCTGGGCCAGGTAGATCCAGCCGAAACCGCCGTGCGCCAGGCAGCCGCGCACGAGGTACTGGCCGCCGACCAGGTCACCGTCCTTCAGCTTCGGCGCGAACGAGAACCGATTGCGGCACTTCGGGCAGAAGCCCTCGGTGCGGCCCGGCTGTCCGTTGCGGGAGCGGCCGACCGGGTTGCCGCAGCTCGGGCAGTTCCGTCGGTCCTCCGGGACCATCGGGTTCGCCAGGATCGCCTTGCTGGCGTCGATCGCGGGGATCGACGGTACCTGCGTCAGTCCGGCACCGAGGCGCGCGCCGCGCAGCCGCGTGGACGACGTACCGAGCTTGCGGGTCAGTTTCGAACCGGCCTGGGCCGCGCGGGCCGAACCGAGCGGCGTGGACGCCAGGCGGTTGGACGCGCGTGACACTGTCGACACGGAGCTGAGCGGGTCCGCCTCGTGGACGACGGCCGGGGCGCCGGAGACTGCTGACGGGCTGGACGAGCCGTCGGGCGCGGGCGAGCCGCACACGTCGCAGTACCCGTCGACGTACGTGCCGGTGCAGCCGGGCTGGGTGCAGGCGCCTGTCGCGGGAGCCGACGCTACCGGCGCTGCTGCCGCGGCGGGGGAGCCGCAGACGTCGCAGTACCCGTCCACGATCGAGCCGGTGCAGCCCGGCTGGGTGCAGGTCGTCATTTCGTTCCTTCCAGGTAGGCCTGGTAGGCCGCTACCAGTGCACCGAGGCGGGCCAGGTCCACCGGCTCGGCCTCGATCACCGCTCGGCCGCGCCGGTACAGCTCGGCGAGATCCTCGTTGCCCGGGGCAACACTTGCCGCCTTGACCTGATAGGCGTCCAGCAGTTGGGTGAGCTCGTCACGTCGTCCGAGCGCCGCCCCGTACGCCGCCTGCGCCTGCCCGAGCGCCCGTCGTACGGCGTCGAGCCGGGTCAGGTACTTCGCCAGCTCGGCCGGGGTGTTCGGCACCGCACCGAGCGCGGTCACATCCGGTACGGCGAGGCGCGGGGCCGGACTGACCGTCGCGACGGTCTTGTCGGCGAGCGCGCGGACCGCCGTACCCTGGGCTTCGAGCTCGCTCCGTAGCGCGCGGGCGCGGGCGACGTCGGCGGCGCGTTCCTTGCGGGTCGCGGCACCGACGATCAGGTCACGTTCCGCCTTGGCCGCGTCCAGTTCGAGCGGGCCGATCAGTCCGCCGATGTCCGCGCCGCGTTTGTTGCGGTCGGCAAGGTCTGTGAGGCGGCGGTCGAGGTCGTGATGTGAGGCGAGCGCTGTGTCGCGGACGTTCGCGGGCTCCTGCTTGACCAGGTCGCTGATCCGCTCGACCTGCGCGCGCAACTGCCGGAGGCGGGCGGCGAGGTCGGCGTCGCCGGGCTCCAGCGCGAGCTTGGCGCGCAGGCTGGACGCCAGCGCATCCGACAGCTTGCATGCCTCGGGCAACGAAACCGCGAGCGAGCCGCCCGCGGCGCCGGCGTCCAGACCGCCCCAGATCAGCGTCGAGATCTGCTCGGTCTCCTTCGCGCCGACGCGACCCGAGTCCCAGGTGACGAGGATCAGCTCGTACCGGTCCGAGACCGCCTTCCAGACCGTCATGCTGAGTACGACGTCCGCGCTCAGCGCATCCGCCTCTGCCGCGTGCAGGGCGGCCTGATCCAGTTCGTCCAGCTCCGCCTTGCGCCGGTCCCGCCACTCGCCGAGCGCGTTCAGATAGGACAGCAGCTCCGTCGCCGGAACACTGCTCCCCATTTTCCCCGGCGACGCGGGCGCCGAAGCGGTCGGCGTACGAACGGTCATGAGCGTCCGTACGCGGGTGTCGGTGGGGCCTTGAGCTCACCGAGGTCAGGCTCGAGCCACTGGTTGTAGGACGTCATCCATCGACCGTCGGCCTTCATCTGCGCGAGCACACCGTTGACGAACTTCACGAACTCGACGTTGTCCTTGTTGATGCCCAGGCCGTAGGGCTCGTTGCTGATCCGCTCGTTCAGCACCTTCGCGTACGGGTCCTGCGCGGCGTCACCGGCCAGCACCGTGTCGTCACCGCTGATCCCGGCCGCCTTGCCCTGCTGGAACAGCACCAGGCACCCGGTGTCGGTGTCGGCGGTGATCGGCTTGATCTTCGGGTTCGCCTTCTTCAGGTTGTCCAGGCTGGTCGATCCGGCCGGGGCGCAGATCGTCTCGCCGGAGAGGTCCTGGAGCGTCTTGGCGGTCGAGTCACTCTGGACCAGCGTCTTCTGGCCGGAGCGGTAGTACTCCGCCGAGAACGCGATCTGCTGCCAGCGCTCGCAGTTGATCGTCATGTTCCGAGAGACGATGTCGACGCTCTTGTTCTGCAGCGAGGGGATCCGCTGCGGGCTCGAGATCACCCGGAGCTCGAGGTGACCCTTCCAGGTGCCGAAGATCGCCGTCGCGACCGCCTTCACCATGTCGATGTCGAAGCCCTCGATCACGCCGGTCAGCGGGTTCCGGGCGCCGAGGTGCAGGCTGTCCGCCGAGACACCAGCGATCAATCGGCCGCGAGCCTGGATGTCCGCCATCGTCGTACCGGCCGGCATCTGGCCCGGCGCGGGCAGTGCGCCCTCGGGCTTGTAGGACTGCAGTTCGGTGGTCTTGTCGCAGCTCGACGGCGTCGCCGGTGCGGCCGACGGTGTGGTCGGCGCGGGCTCGGCCGGGATCTGGGTGGCCGCATAGTTGCCGCTGCCGCAGGCGGTGAGGAGCAGCGCGGCGGTGGCCGCGATCGGGATCAGTTTCTTCATCGGTACTCCTCCAGGCGCTGCGACATGCCCCAGGCGACGAGCAGGGCGGCGACGATGCCGATCGGTACGCCGAGCCAGCCGATCGGCGGCAGCCCGTCGCGAGCATCGGCCAGCCGGCTCTGCACCGACGTACTGGTGTCGTCGAGCTGCTCGTTCGACGCGGTGTCGAAGGCTTTGAAGGTGTCGACGGAGTTGTACTTCTGGTTGTCCGCACCGACCGCCATCGCGACGGCGCCGTCCCAGTTGCCTTCCTTGCCGTCGGTCTGCCGGACCTTGGTGTGCACAGTGGAGTATTCGTTCCACAGGTTCCGCAGGGTCATGTCGGTCGTGCCGAGCTTGTCGAGTTGCTCGTTCACCTGCGCGGCCGCCGCGTTGTACGCCTGGTCGAAGTTGTCACCCGAGCCGCGGGCGATCAGGGTGAGGCTTTCGTTCGAGCGGGCGTCGTACGCCGCGATGCGGGCGCGGGACAGTGCGAGGGTGCGTTCGTACTCCGTACTGCGCGTGTCCTTCGCCGCGCCGGATGCGCTCGCCAGTGCGATCCCACCGACGACGGTCGTCAGCAGCACGAGCAGCGCTCCGGCCGCGATCGGGACGTTGATGTAGCGGTGCGTACGGCCGGCCAGCCAGCGCAGCGTGACGGCGAAGATCACCAGCGCGAGCACACCACCGACGACGATCCAGATGGTGCCGTAGCTGATCCCGTCGAACTCGGTGTCGACCCGCTTCTCGTTCGCCTCGACCAGCGCCTTCACGAGCGGGAGCGAGTTCTCCTGCAGGACCGAGTTGGCGTCCTTCAGGTACTGCGAACCGATCGGCAACCCCTGGCGGTTGTTCGCCCGGGCCTGCTCGATCAGCCCTTCGTAGGTGACCAGCGTCTTGTTCAACGCCCCGAGCGCCTCCCGGTCCGCGGGCTGTGCGCTCGCGGCATCGGAGATCAACCCGGCGGCCGCGGCCATCGAGTCGACGTAGTGCTGGCGCTGGTCCGGCGGTTCGAGACCGCCGACCAGGAACGCGTTGGTCGCGTCGGCGTTCGCGCTGACCAGGTTGGTGTGGATCGCCTGGATCCGGACCAGTTGCGCGGCGTTCGCCTGCGCGCGGTCCAGGGCGCCGTCGGACTGGCTGAAGCCCTGCGCGGCGGCCAGTCCGAAGACCACGCTCATCGCGGCGGCAATGATCAGGAACGCGCGCATCCGGCCCGGCGTACCCGCGAACCACTGCGCGACCGCGCCGCGCCGGCTCGGGGCCTGGGCGGACGGCGCCTGCTGCACCGCACCCGGCGCGGGCGCCAAGGTCGCGGGCGGCGCACTCTGCGTCTGGGTCACGCCTGTACTCCTTGCTCGGCTTGTTCTTCGTCCTCGTCGAGATCCGTCGCCACGATCTGACGCAACTGCTCGGTCGTCGGTGCCGTCACGTCGCGCAACCGCCAGGCCTGCCGGCCGATCGCGGCCTCCAGTACGTTGCGGGCGAACCGCCCATTGCCGAACGAACCGTCCCGCGGCGTCGCGGTGAGAATCTCGTGGAACCGCTCCAGCGCTTCCGGGACCAACTCGTAGTCGGCCGCTTCGGCGAGCCCGGTGAGAATGTCGGTCAGCTCGTCGTCGCTGTAGTTCTCGAACTCGATCGTGGTCCGGAACCGGCTGGCGAGTCCGGGGTTCGCGGCGATGAACGCGGCCATCGGCACGGGGTACCCGGCGACGATCACGACCAGGTCGTCGCGCCGGTCCTCCATCTCCTTGACCAGCGTGTCGACGGCCTCGCGCCCGTACTGGTCGGCGCCGTTGTCACCGGCGGTCAGGCTGTAGGCCTCGTCGATGAACAGCACGCCACCCGCCGCGGACTCGACGACCTCGGCGGTCTTCGTCGCGGTCTGCCCGAGGTACCCGGCCACTAGTTCAGAACGGTCGACCTCGACCAGTTGTCCCTTGGACAGCAGGCCGAGCGCCTTGTAGATCCCGCTCACCAGCCGAGCGACGGTCGTCTTCCCGGTCCCCGGATTCCCCACGAAGACCAGGTGCCGGGTGATCGTCGCGCTCTTCAGTCCCGCCTCGGTCCGCAACTTCTCGACCCGCAGTACGGCGACCTGCCGATGCACTTCCCGCTTCACCCGAGCGAGCCCCGTCAACTCATCGAGCTCACCCAGCAACTCCTCAACCGTCTTCTCCGGAACCTCTTCTACCTTCGGAGTTTCCTGTGCAGGTGGAGCGGCAGGTGCAGGAGTTGAGGTGGTCTGCAGCGGTCGCGCGCCCGCGGCTTGAAGCTGTGCCGCGGCTGCTACCGACGCGTTTCCTATGACCCGCATCGTTGGTTCACCCAACGTGCACGCCGCGGAGGCGATCTCCGCGAGAGCTTCGGCGTACGCCGCCTTCTCGGTCGAACCCGCGGCGATCAACTCGCTCAGCACCGCCGTCGGCGCGCCCCGCCACCGCCGGCCGCGAACGGCCGCGTCGAAGAAGTCCTGGGTTGTCGCGTCGTCGACCGCTTTACCCCAGTCGGCGGATGCACCCGGCGCCGACTCCGCCAACGCGGCGGCCAACGCCAACGCCTCGGACCGGGCCCGGTCCTCCGCGATCCCGGCACGGCCGGCGACCTCCAGCAGCGCGGACAGCGCCTGCTGCAGCGAGCTTCCCCCCGCGCCGGTCATGTCCCTCCTCGTCCAGGTGGTGGTGTCAACGGCCCCGCCGGTCCACTGCTTGGTCCAGTTGGTCCAGCGCTCGGGCCCGTACTTGGTCCTGTGCTTGGTGTGCTGTTCGGCCCCATCGTCGGTGCCGGGGTCGACTCGGTCGGGCCGAGCGCCAAGCCTCCGCCGGTGGAGCCGGTGCCGAATTTCTCCTGCAGGAACCTGCCATGGGCGATCAGCGCCGCCGCGTCGGCGCGGTTCACCGCGTCGAAGACCTTGTCCATCGTCGCTGCCAAGAGGTCCAACTGATCGATGAGGATCATCAGCGACGTCTTGCCGCGGTCCACCGGCCGGGTGTCGGCCCACTGCCGCGGCAGCCGCAGGTACCCGCCGATCGCCTCCGGCAGGTAGTCGGTCGCCGTCGCCATCACGGAGTACGCCTGCGCGCTACCGCCCAGATTGCCGAGCCGCGGGATCGTCTCCCGCACCACCCGGACCACCCGCCCGACACGCGACGCGACGACCGCCGGTACGGCGCCACCCGCGACCAGCTGCTCGACGCGGACCAGCGCCGCCAGCAGGTCGTCGTTCGTCGGCGGCCGGGGTACGGGGGCAGGCTCGGGCTCCTCCTTACGGCCGGTCAGCCGTGCGAAGAAGTCACCGAGCGCCATGCAGTCCCCCGTCTCCAGGTGGTGAGTTGGTGTCAGCGACCGAGGTCGAGGTCGAGGCTGCCGTGCACGACCTGCTGGTTCTGCTGGGCGACCCGGTCCAGGTACGAGCGGGACTTGGTCACCTCGGTCTCCAGCGTGCCGATCGTCGCGGCCATGTTGTCGAGCGCCTCGCCCTTGAAGGTGTCGATCGCGTCCATCGTCGCGTAGATGTTCGCGAACGCGGCCTGCAGCTGCGGCAGCCCGATCGTCGCCGACGCGGCCTGCTGCTGGATCGCGACCGAGTTGTCCCGGAGCATCTCCGAGGTGCGCTCGATCATCCCGCTGGTGGTCGTGTTCAGCGCGGTGATCTGGTCCAGCACGAGCTTCTGGTTGCCGAGCGCCTGCGCGACGATGACCGCCGTACGCAAGGCCGAGACCGTGGTGGTCGACGCGCGGTCGACACCCTTGATCAGCTCGATGTTGTTCTTGATCACGATGTCGATGGCCAGGTAGTTCTGGATCGAGACCGCGAGCTGGGTGAGCAGGTCCTGGTGCTTCTGCCGGACGTAGAACAGCACGTCCTCGCGGAACGCCTTCGCCTTGTCCGGGTTCGTCGCCTCCAGCTCCGCGATCGCCGCGGACAGCCGCGCGTCGAGGCGCTCCGCGACGTACACGTACTGGTTGAGCCGGGTCATCGCGTCCCAGAGGTTCTGCTTCTCCAGGTTCAGCGCGGCGTTGTCCTTGCCGAGCTCGTCCTGGCCGTTGCGCAGGCTGTGCAGGATGCCCTCGAGGTGGCTCTGCGCGCTCTGGTACTTGCGGAAGTAGTCCTCGATCTTGTCGCCGAACGGGATCATCCCGAGCAGCTTCTTCGGCCCGCTCGCTTCCTTCGGGTCCAGGTCCTCGACCGTACGGCGGAGTTCGAGCAGCGTCTTGCCGACGGTCGAACCCTCCGACAGGCCACCGCTCTGCAGGGCCTTCACCGGCGACTGCAGCAGCCGGTTCGAGCTCTCGGCGGCGGCGCGGATGTCGACGTCGCCCATGCTGCGCACGTCGCTCGCCTTCGCGGCGAACTCCGGCGACCGCGGCTCGGCGGCCATCAGCGCGTTCAGGAAGGTGTCCACCTTGGTGTCCAGCCCCGGCAACGCGGCCGGGTCGACCGCGGGCGCCATACTCGGTGCCGCGGTTTCGGCGACTGGCTGTGACGGCGGCGGTGCGGTCAGTATCAGGCCCGGCGCGGTCGCCGTCGGCGGCTGCAGCGGCTGCGCGGCGGCAGGCTGAGCAGCCGCCGCACCTGCGGTGTTGTCAGCTTCAGTCATGGTGTTCCCCTCCGAGAGACGCCCCTGGTACTCCCGTGACGCGCGCCCAATCTACGCGGTTCCAGGTCTTCCTTGGCCGAGTCGTTAGCTACTCGTTGCGAGGTTGGGTGTGGTGATCACACGCCTACTGCGCGGCACTCGGCACGGCACCTCGCTGCACGTGAGCAAAGGCCACGATGCTCCGCATCGAGACCTTCGCTCCCGCGCACCGAGCCACCGCACCGAGCACCTGCTCGCTACGGCGTGTGATCACCACACCCAACCTGGCTGCGACGGAAGGAGACGAACGAGAACCCGTCGTGGCCGTCGCGGGCTGTTTCGGTCCAGTCTGCCGGGTCGATGGTGGGGAAGGTGACGTCGCCCGTGGGGGACTGGTGCACCTCTGTGAGTTCGAGGTGGGTGGCGTGCGGGAGGGACTGGCGGTAGATCTCGCCGCCGCCGGCCACGTAGACGGTGCTGTCGGACCGCAGGGCCTCGTCGAGGGAGTGCGTGACGTCGACACCGTTGGCGGACCAGTCGGGTTGCCGGGTGACGACGACGGTACGGCGACCGGGGAGTGGGCGACCGATCGAGTCGTAGGTCTTGCGGCCCATCACCAACGTGTGGCCGAGGGTGAGCTGCTTGAAGCGCTGCAGGTCTTCACGGATCCGCCAGGGCAGGTCGTTGTCCCGCCCGATCACACCGTTCTGTCCGACGGCCGCGATCAGGATGATGCTCATACGGCGATGGGCGCCTTGATCCCGGGATGCGGGTCGTACCCGACCAGTTCGACATCGGCGATCTCGTACGAGTCGATCGAGTCGCGCTTGGTCAGGTTCAGCGTCGGCAGCGGGCGCGGTTCGCGAGTGAGCTGCAGGCGGGCCTGGTCGAGGTGGTTCAGGTACAGGTGCGCGTCGCCGAGGGTGTGCACGAAGTCACCGACCTCGAGCCCGGTCTGCTGCGCGACCATGTGGGTGAGCAGCGCGTACGACGCGATGTTGAACGGCACACCGAGGAAGATGTCAGCCGACCGCTGGTACAGCTGGCAGGAGAGCCGGCCGTCCGCGACGTAGAACTGGAACATGGTGTGACACGGCGGCAACGCCATGTCGTCCACGTCCGCGACGTTCCAGGCGCTGACGATGTGCCGGCGCGAGTCCGGGTTGTTCTTGATCGCCTCGACCAGCTTGGTGATCTGGTCGACGTGCCGCCCGTCCGGAGTCGGCCACGAGCGCCACTGGTACCCGTACACCGGACCGAGCTCGCCGTTCTCGTCGGCCCACTCGTCCCAGATGCTGATGTTGTTCTCGTGCAGCCACTTGATGTTCGTCGAACCGCTGAGGAACCAGATCAGCTCCCCGATCACCGAGCGCAGATGCAGCTTCTTCGTGGTGACCGCCGGGAATCCCTCACGGAGGTCGTACCGCGACTGGTACCCGAACACACTCAGCGTGCCCGTCCCGGTCCGGTCCCCCTTCTCGGCCCCGTTGTCGAGCACGTGCTTCAGGAGATCCAGGTACTGCTGCATGGCGCCAACCTACCTCCATCCCAACGCCGACCGGGCCGGCGGCGCGCACTCCCACATCATCTGCGCCGCGGCTCAGCCGTGGAGGCGGCGGGTCAGGGCGGTGGCGGCTTGGCGGATCTTGCGGGCCAGGTGGGGACGGTCGGTCGGGGGTACGGCGTCGGTGCGGAAGGTGACGCTGATGGCGGCGACCGGGTGGCCGGTGTGGTCGACGGCGGCGCTGGCGACCGATGCGACGCCGGGGGAGATGAAGGAGTCCTCGACGGCGAATCCCTGGCGTTTCTCGTCCGTCAGCAGGCGGCGGAGTTGGGTGAGCGTCTGCGGTCCGAGGTCGGTACGCCGTACGAAGGACTCGGGGGACGGGAAGAGTGCGCGGACCTGGGCCGGCGGGAGCTCGGCCAGCAGGGCGCGGCCGGACGCGGTGAGCGTCGCGGGCAGGCGTACGCCGACGTCGGTCACCAGCGTCACCGGCCGCGGCGGCTGCTCCTTGAGCAGGTACACCAGCTCCCGACCATGCAGTACGCCGAGATGCGCCGTCTGACCCACTTCGTGCACCAACTGCACCAGCAACGGCCGCGCCAACCGCTCCAGCGGGTCATGCCGCAGATAAGCGGATCCGATCTCGAACGCGGCGACCCCGAGCCCGTACCGCTTCTCCTCGGGCAGATGCACGACGAACCCTTCGTCGATCATTGCCCGCAGCAAGTGGTACGTCGAGGAGCGTGGCAGTCCGACCGCGGAGGCGATGCGCTCCATCGGCACGGGGCCGGGCTGGGTGGCCAGGAACGTCAGCACCCGCAGCGTGCGGGTCGAGGCGGGAACGTTGCCGCTCACAACGGCAGCGTAACCTCAGATGCCGGACGATTCGCGTTTCTTCGCGCGGCTCCGCTGCAACCAGAACCGGAAACTCTCGCCGAGGACGGCGATCACGAAGAGTCCGCCGGCCACGCCCCAGTCCATGTCTTCCTCCCCGGAGACCAGGAGCCCGACGACGAGCGACACGACCAGGAAGAACAGCATCGTGAGGCCGAGGCGCTTCACAGCTCCTTCTCCGCGGTCCACGCGCCGGTCGTCTCCCGGTAGCCGAGCCACCGGTTCACCGCGAGCATCGGCTCGTTCGCCGCGTCGTTCCCGGTGGAGGCGATCGTCATCCCGGCGTCCCGCGCCCGGACGAGTGCCGCGGACTTCGCCACCTTCGCCAGACCGCGTCCACGGGCCGAGGGGATCGTCCCGGTCAGGTTCGACCAGATCATCTTCCGGTCCGGATCCGCGGTGGTGGTCACGAACGACAACACCTCGTCCCCGTCGAGTACGGCGACGCTCAGATCGCGCCGCCCGTCCGGGTTCTCCCACGAGGTGCGGACCCATTCGTCGTACTCCGGTCCTCCTGACAACCCGCTCGGGTCGTCGTCGCGGACCTGGACCTCCGCGTCGTACACCTGCCGCGGCTGCACCTCGTCGTAGCTCACGACGCGCAGCCCGGCCGGTGGCGCGAGCGGCTCGCGTACCGCGTTCAGATCCGCCGCGGAATGCGTCATCCGCCGCCCGAGCACGAATCCGCGCTTCGCGGCGAAGTCCTTCGACTCCTCGTCCTCGCCCACGACCGTCAGCAACCGCTCGGCCCGGACGCCGAGCGCCCGCGACGTGATCGCGGTCGTCAGCGCGCTGCCGATGCCGCGCCGGCGGAACTCCGGTGGCACCTGGATCGTGACCCGCACCCGCGGCGCCTGCGCGTCGATCGCCGGCAGGTAGAGATTGGAGTACCCGACCACGTCCGGCCCGTCGACGGCGATCAGGATCTCCCGGCTCCGGTTGTGCCGCAGTTCGATCTCGATCGCGCGTGCCGTCTTCACCAGTTGCGGCATCGCCGCGGCCCAGACCCGGGCGATCCCCACCGCGTCCTCCGGCTCCGCCGTCCGGATCTCGAACACCATGGCAGCACCCTACGGCTACCGAGGGTCGCCACCCATGTCTCAGACCCGAGACAGAAAGTGGTTCGCCGGTCCTGCCGCGGAGCAATCCGGCGCGGTGCAATGTTCTGGTGGAACACACGGTGATTGTCGGCGTCGGACCGCTGACCCCGACCGACGTGGTCGCGGTCGCACGGTACGGCGCGCAGGTACGGATCGACGACCAGGCCCTCGAAGAGATCGCGAAGTCGCGCGCCGCGATCGAGGCGCTGGCCCATGCGGACACCCCGCACTACGGCGTCTCGACCGGGTTCGGCGCGCTCGCCACCCGGCACATCGCGCCGGAGCTACGGGCCCAGCTGCAGCGCAGCCTGATCCGCTCGCACGCGGCCGGTTCCGGTCCGGAGGTGGAGACGGAGGTCGTCCGGGCACTCGCCCTGCTGCGGTTGTCCACCCTCGCCACCGGCCGCACCGGTGTGAAGGTCGACACCGCCCAGGCGTACGCCGGGCTGCTCAACGCGCACCTCACTCCGGTGGTGCACGAGTACGGCAGTCTCGGATGCTCCGGCGATCTCGCCCCGCTGTCCCATGTCGCGCTCGCGATCCTGGGTGAGGGCAAGGTCCGCGATGCCGACGGCACGCTTCGGGACGCCGGCGAAGCGCTGGCAGCGCACGGTCTTGCGCCGGTCGTACTGGCCGAGAAGGAAGGCCTGGCACTGATCAACGGGACCGACGGCATGCTCGGCATGCTGGTCCTCGCGTTGGCCGACCTCGACCAGCTCTTCAAGACCGCCGACCTGGCCGCCGCGATGAGCGTCGAGGCGCAGCTCGGCACCGACCGGGTGTTCGCGGAAGACCTGCAGGCCCTTCGCCCGCACCCCGGCCAGGCCGCTTCCGCGGCCAATCTGCGCGCGTTCCTCAAGGACAGCGCGATCGTCGCGAGCCACCGGGGCCCGGACTGCAACCGCGTCCAGGACGCCTATTCCCTCAGGTGTTCTCCGCAGGTGCACGGCGCTGCCCGGGACACCGCAGCACACGCGGCGACTGTCGCCGGTCGCGAGTTGTCGGCCGCGATCGACAACCCCGTCGTACTGCCGGACGGTCGGGTGGAGTCCAACGGAAACTTCCATGGTGCGCCGGTCGGGTACGTGCTCGACTTCCTGGCGATCGCCGTCGCGGACCTGGCAAGCATCAGCGAACGGCGTACCGATCGCTTCCTGGATGTCGCGCGGAACCATGGTCTGAACGCGTTCCTCGCCGACGATCCGGGCGTGGACAGCGGGCACATGATCGCGCAGTACACCCAGGCCGCGATCGTCTCCGAACTGAAGCGGCTCGCCGTCCCCGCCAGCGTCGACTCGATCCCGAGCAGCGCGATGCAGGAGGACCACGTCTCGATGGGCTGGTCCGCCGCTCGCAAGCTGCGCAAAGCCGTCGACGGTCTGCAGCGGGTACTCGCGGTCGAGATCCTCACCGCCGCGCGGGCCCTGGACCTGCGCGCGCCGCTGGCCCCGGCCCCGGCGACCGCCGCCGTCCGGGACGCCCTCCGGGTGTACGTCGAAGGGCCGGGCACCGACCGGCATCTCGCCCCGGAACTCGAACACTCCGTCCGCCTCGTTGCCGACGGCACCTACCTGACCGCAGCCGAGGCCGTCACCGGCCCGCTGAACTAGAAAGGCTGGACCACCCATGTCCGGACCACGTCCCGTCCGCGCGCCCCGCGGTACCACTCTGACCGCCCGTGGCTGGCAGCAGGAAGCCGCGCTGCGGATGCTGCAGAACAACCTCGACCCCGAGGTCGCCGAGCACCCCGACGAACTCGTCGTGTACGGCGGTTCCGGCAAGGCCGCCCGGGACTGGAACTCGTTCGACGCGATGGTCCGCACGCTGACCACGCTGAAGGACGACGAGACGATGCTCGTCCAGTCCGGTCGCCCGGTCGGCGTCATGCAGACCCACGAGTGGGCGCCGCGGGTGCTGATCGCGAACTCGAACCTGGTCGGCGACTGGGCCACCTGGGAGGAGTTCCGCAAGCTGGAGGCGATGGGCCTCACGATGTACGGCCAGATGACGGCCGGGTCGTGGATCTACATCGGCACCCAGGGCATCCTGCAGGGCACGTACGAGACCTTCGGCGCGGTCGCGGAGAAGAAGTTCGGCGGCTCGCTGGCCGGAACGATCACGCTGACCGCGGGCCTCGGTGGCATGGGCGGCGCGCAGCCGTTGGCAGTCACGATGAACGACGGTGTGGCGATCTGCATCGACGTCGACGAGTCCCGCATCCAGCGCCGCATCGAGCACCGGTACCTCGACGTACGGGCCAAGGACCTGAGTGATGCGCTGCGGCTGGCGGAGGAGGCCAAGAAGGCTCGGCGGCCGCTGTCGATCGGTGTGCTGGGCAACGCCGCGGTGATCGTGCCGGAGTTGCTGGAGCTGGGTGCGCCGATCGACATCGTCACCGACCAGACCTCGGCGCACGACCCGCTGATGTACCTGCCGGTCGGCATCGAGTTCGACGACTGGGTGACCGCTCGCGAGAAGGACCCGGCCGGTTTCACCGAGCGCGCGCAGGCCTCGATGGCGCGTCACGTCGCGGCGATGGTCGGGTTCCAGGACGCGGGCGCCGAGGTGTTCGACTACGGCAACTCGATCCGGGACGAGGCGCGCAAGGCCGGATTCTCCCGGGCGTTCGAGTTCCCCGGCTTCGTGCCGGCGTACATCCGGCCGTTGTTCTGTGAAGGAAAAGGCCCGTTCCGGTGGGCGGCGCTGTCCGGCAACCCGGCCGACATCGCGAAGACCGACCAGGCGATCCTGGACCTGTTCCCGGACAACGAGCACCTCGCGCGCTGGATCAAGCTGGCCGGTGAGCGGGTCGCGTTCCAGGGCCTGCCGGCCCGGATCTGCTGGCTCGGCCAGGGCGAGCGGGACAAGGCCGGGGTGCGGTTCAACGACATGGTCGCGTCCGGTGAACTCGAGGCGCCGATCGTGATCGGTCGCGATCACCTGGACACCGGCAGCGTCGCCTCGCCGTACCGGGAGACCGAAGGCATGCTCGACGGCTCGGACGCGATCGCGGACTGGCCGTTGCTGAACGCGATGGTGAACGTGGCCAGCGGCGCGTCCTGGGTGTCGATCCACCACGGCGGCGGTGTCGGCATCGGCCGGTCCATCCACGCCGGTCAGGTGTCGGTTGCCGATGGCACCGACCTGGCCCGGCAGAAGCTCGAGCGGGTGCTCACCAACGACCCGGCGATGGGTGTCATCCGTCACGTCGACGCCGGCTACGACCAGGCCGTCGAGGTCGCCGGCGAGCGTGGAGTCCGGGTTCCGATGCGGGAAAACTAACTGTGTGCGATCGTGGCAATCTGTAGTGCTACGGTGCACTTTTCCAAGGGGCGAGAAACCATCGGAGCACGTGGTTTCGGTCTTTCGTTCCGCTAGGGTCTTCGGGCGACCGACGACCAGCGCGAAGGGGCGCCATGATCGAGTTCGAGGACGTCACCAAGCAGTATCCGGACGGCACCGTCGCCGTCGACACACTGTCCCTGCAGATCCCGAGCAACCAGATCACCGTGTTCGTCGGTCCGTCCGGCTGTGGCAAGACCACCTCGCTGCGGATGATCAACCGGACCATCGAGCGGACCAGTGGGACGATCTCGATCGACGGCGAGGACATCAACGCCAAGGACGCCGTCACGTTGCGCCGCGGTATCGGCTACGTGATCCAGAACGCCGGCCTGTTCCCGCACAAGACCGTGGTGGACAACATCGCCACCGTGCCGAAGCTGCTCGGCTGGGACAAGCGCAAGGCGCACAGTACTGCGATGGAGCTGCTCGAACGCGTCGGCCTGGACCTCAAGATGGCCGAGCGGTACCCGGCACAGCTGTCCGGTGGCCAGCAGCAACGAGTCGGCGTCGCCCGTGCACTGGCGGCCGATCCGGCGATCATGCTGATGGACGAACCGTTCAGCGCGGTCGACCCGATCGTCCGCCACCAGCTCCAGGAAGAGCTGCTCCGGCTGCAACGCGACATCGGTAAGACCATCGTGTTCGTCACCCACGACATCGACGAGGCGATCAAGCTCGGCGACAACGTCGCGGTGCTCCAGGTCGGCGGCAAGCTGGCCCAGTTCGCGCCGCCGGCCGAGCTCCTCGCCAACCCGGTCGACGACTTCGTCCGCGGGTTCGTCGGGCAGGACCGCGGTTACCGCGCGCTGACGTTCGTGCATCCGGACGAGCTGCCGCTGAAGCCGGTGCCGGAGGAGCTCGCGCTGAAGGACGGCGTACCCGTCGGCTGGCGCAACGGCTCGGAGCAGCTGCTTCCGGTGGGTGCGCTGTACCAACGTGGTGACTCGTTGCGCGCGGCCCTGGACGCGGTCCTCACCTCGCCGACCGGTCGCGGCATCTGCGTCGACGCGGACGGCAAGGCCATCGGCGTCATCGACCAGACAACAGTCGCGGAAGCGTTGCGCTCATGACATGGGTCGGCGACAACATCGGACTGATCTGGGAGCAGTTGCGCGAGCATCTCTACCTGGCGATCGTGCCGGTGATCCTCGGGCTGATCATCTCGGTGCCGTTGGGGTACGTCGCGACGCGGTACTCCTGGCTCGCGAACCCGCTGATCGCCCTCGGCGGACTGCTGTACTCGCTGCCGTCGATCGCGCTCTTCATCGTGATTCCCGCCCTCATCGGCACCAAGGTGCTGTCCACGGTGAACATCATCATCGCGCTGACCATCTATACGGTCTCGCTGCTGATCCGCAACGTGATCGACGGGCTTCGCTCCGTACCACCCGATGTCCGCCAGTCGGCGGTCGCGGTCGGGTACAGCCCGTTGCACCGGGTGATCGCGATCGACCTGCCGATCGCCGTACCGGTGATCTTCACCGGACTGCGCGTCGTCACGGTCGCGAACATCTCGATGGTCAGCGTCGGCGCGGTGATCGGTATCGGCGGCCTGGGGGAGCTGTTCACCCTCGGCTTCCAGAAAGACTTCCTCACACCGGTCGTCGTCGGCGTGGTGCTGTCCCTGCTGCTGGCGCTGATCGCGGACCTGATCCTGGTCGTGCTGCAGCGGTTCCTGACTCCCTGGGCGCGGGTCGCCACTCCCGTGAGAGAGGCGGTCTGACATGTGGCAGTACCTCACCGACTCGTACAACTGGTCCGGGAACGAAGGGATCTGGGCGCGGATCCTCGAGCACCTCTGGTACACGTTCGCCGCCCTCGGGCTGGCCGTGCTGGTCGCGGTGCCGGTCGGCCTCCGGATCGGCCACACCCGGCGTGGCGCGTTCCTGGCGATCAACCTCGGCAACGCCGCCCGGGCCCTACCGAGCCTCGGCCTGCTGATGATCGCGGTCCTGCTGACCAACCAGATCGGCTTCCTGCCGGTGCTGATCGCGCTGTTCGCGCTCGGCGTACCGCCGATCCTGGCCTCGACGTACGCCGGGATCTCGGGTGTCGATCCGGCCACGATCGACGCCGCGCGGGGGATGGGAATGACCGGCCGCGAGATCCTGACCAAGGTGGAGATCCCGATCGGGCTGCCGTTGATCATCTCCGGCATCCGCAGCGCGACCCTGCAGATCGTCTCGACCGCGACGATCGCGGCGCTGGTGTCGCTCGGCGGCCTGGGGCGGTACGTGATCGACGGGCTGAAGCTGCGGGACTTCCCACAGATGTTCACCGGGGCGCTGCTGGTGGCACTGATGGCGTTGCTCCTCGACGCGGTGTTCGCGCTGATCGGGAAGATCACCGTGTCGCCCGGCCTCAAAGTCGGCTGATCCCTGCTGACTCTCCGCTCACGTTTGCTGACGTGGTTGAACTGTCCGACGAACCTGATGAACTTGAGTTGCATCCATCGGCACCGGCCGGTGGCTGAACGAGAACACTGGAGGCTCTCGTGTTGAGATCCACACTCATCCGTACTGCGATCGCCGGGGTGGCGGTGCTCGGCCTGGCCGGTTGTGGGGGTGGGGGCGACCAGCTCGGCAACGACAACGCCGGATCCTCACCCGCGCCGTCGAAGGTGAGCAGCATCACCGTCGGGTCGGCCGACTTCTCCGAGAGCCAGCTGCTGGCGGAGATCTACGGTCAGGCGCTCGCCGCCAAGGGCATCGAGGTGAAGAAGAAGCCCAACATCGGCAACCGCGAGACCTACATGGCCGCGATCAAGGACGGGTCCGTCGACCTGGTGCCGGAGTACACCGGCGCCGCGCTGGCGTACTTCGACAAGAACTCCACCGAGACCGACCCGCAGAAGGCGTACGACGCGCTGAAGAAGGCGGTGCCGTCCGGTCTGGAGGTCCTGACGATGTCGCCGGCCGCCGACGAGGACACCGTGGTGGTGACCAAGGAGACCGCGGCGAAGTACAACCTGAAGTCGATCGCCGACCTGAAGGGTAAGAACCTGGTCGCCGGCGGCAGCCCCGAGTTCAAGGTCCGGACCGCCGGGCTGAAGGGCATGAAGGAGAAGTACGACGTCGACTTCAAGGACTACAAGACCCTGGACGCCGGTGGTCCGCTGAGCATCAAGGCGCTCGAGGACAACACGATCCAGGTCACGGACCTGTTCACCACGCAGGCGGTGATCAAGGAGAAGGGCTTCGTGCAGCTGGAGGACCCGGAGAACATCCTGCCGCCGAACAACATCGTTCCGTTGATCCGGACCGACCACAAGTCCGACGACGTCGTGAAGACGCTGGACGCGGTGGACGCCAAGCTGACCACGGACGCGCTGACCGACCTGGTCAAGCGGATCGACGCCGGCAAGGAGAGCGCGGACGCGGTCGCCAAGGACTGGCTCTCGAAGAACCCGCTGGCCTGAGTCTGCCGTGAGCTTCGAATCACTCTGGGCCGACGAGTCCGCGATCGGCCGCCATCAGGACACCGGCGGCTACACGCGCGGCGGCTGGACGCCCACCGAACGCGAGGCGACGCACTGGTTCCTCGACCAGTGCGCCGCCCGCGGCTTGAAAGTCGAATCCGACGGCATCGGCAACCTCATCGCTTGGTGGGGCGACGCCGACGGACCTGGTGTGGTCACCGGAAGTCATCTGGATTCGGTGATTGATGGTGGCGCCTTCGATGGACCGTTGGGGGTGGTTTCGGCTCTGGCGGCGGTAGATGTGCTGCGCGCTTCAGGGTTCGAGCCGTCCGTGCCGATCGGGATCGGTGCTTTTGTAGAAGAAGAAGGCGCGCGGTTCGGGATGCCCTGCTTGGGGTCCCGGGTCGCGGCCGGGGTGTTGCCTGCCACGAAGGCGCTGGCCTTGACCGACCGGGCCGGGGTATCGCTGGAGTCGGCGTTGGAAGGTGCGGGGATCGACCCGGCGGGAGTCGGGCCGTCGCCGCTGATGCAGCGGATGGGGACATTCGTCGAGCTGCATGTAGAACAAGGGCGCGGCCTGACCGCGCCGGTCGGTGTCGCGAGTTCGATCTGGCCGCACGGGCGGTACCGGTTCACGTTCACGGGCGAGGCGAACCACGCCGGGACGACGCTGATGGAGGACCGGCACGACCCGATGCTCACCTACGCGATGACCGCGTTGGCCGCCAACAAGCAGGCCCGTCTCGCCGGTGCGCGGGCGACGTTCGGCCGCGTCGCGGTCGAGCCCAACGGGACCAACGCCGTACCGTCGCAGGTGACGGCCTGGCTGGACGCGCGGGCCGCCGACACCGCGACCCTCGAACTGTTGCTCGCGGCAATCACGAAGCAGGCGTCCGAGCGCGCCGAGCGGGACGGGACCGCGGTCGAGGTGACGCCCGAGTCGGTGTCGCCGATCGTCGACTTCCCAGCCGGCCTGCGGGACCGGCTGGTGAACGTCCTCGACGGCGCCCCGGTGCTGCCGACCGGTGCGGGTCATGACGCCGGCGTGTTCTCGACGGCGGGCATCCCGACCGCGATGCTGTTCGTCCGCAACCCGACCGGCGTCTCGCATTCACCGGCGGAGTACGCCGAGATGGACGACTGTCTCGCGGGCGTGGAGGCACTGGCCGCCGTACTGAAGGACCTCGCAGGGTGACGACGTACTGGTGCGAGACCGCGCTCCTTCCGGACAGCCTCGCCGAACGAGTCCTGGTGTCCGTCGAGAACGGCCGCTTCACGTCCGTCGAAGCCGGTGCCGACCCCGCGGGCGCCCACGTTCTCCACGGACTGGTCGTGCCCGGGCTCGCGAACTGTCACAGTCACGCGTTCCACCGCGCGCTCCGCGGCCGGACGCAGACCGAGCGCGGCACGTTCTGGACCTGGCGCGAGCAGATGTACGCCGTCGCGTCCTCGCTCACGCCGGACACGTACTACGACCTCGCGCGCGCCGTGTACGGCGAGATGCTGCTCGCAGGCATCACCGCGGTGGGGGAGTTCCACTACCTGCACCACGCGCCCGGCGGCCGGCGGTACGACGACCCGAACGCGATGGGCGCCGCCCTGATCGCGGCCGCGCAGGACGTCGGCCTCCGGATCACGCTGCTCGACACCTGCTACGTCGCGGGCGGCATCGAGCAGCCGCTGAACGAGGTGCAGCAGCGCTTCAGCGACGGCGACGCGACTGCCTGGGCTTCCCGGGTCTCGCGGTTGACGGGTAGCGACGATGTGGTGATCGGGGCGGCTGCGCATTCGGTGCGCGGCGTTCCGCAGGATCAGATCGGTGCGGTCGCGTCGGCGTTTCCCGACGTACCGCTGCATATTCATCTGTCCGAGCAGGTCGCAGAGAACGAGGCGTGTCTCGCGGCATACGGGCGGACTCCCGCGCAGATCCTCGACGAGGCCGGCTTCCTGAGCGGGCGGACGAGCGCGGTGCACGCGACCCACTTGACCTCGGTCGATGTCGGGTTGCTCGGGAGCTCGGCGTCGTACTCCTGCTTCTGCCCGACGACCGAACGCGATCTCGCGGACGGCATCGGCCCGTCGGTGCAACTGCGCGACGCCGGGTCGCCGCTGACGCTGGGGTCGGACAGTCATGCGGTGATCGATCTGTTCGAGGAGATGCGGGCCGTGGAGTTGGACGAGCGGCTCGCATCCCAGGAGCGCGGTCATTGGTCGGCGGCCGAGCTGCTCAGGGCGGCGACAGTCGACGGTCATCGGTCGATCGGTTTCGAGGATGCGGGGGTGATCGAGGTGGGAGCTCGCGCGGATCTGGTCGCGCTCCGGCTCGACAGTGTGCGTACGGCGGGCACCGGCGGGACCGTGGAGACCGCGGTGTTCGCGGCGTCGGCGGCCGACGTGACGGACGTGGTTGTCTCCGGCAAGCAGCTGGTTGCTTCGGGCAAGCACGTGACACTTGATGTTCCCGCTGCGTTGGGTGCGTCCATTGCGGCGGTGACGGCATGACATCGCTCCTGCTGACCGGCATCGGTTCGCTGGTGACCAACGATCCCGCGTACGGCGGTGTCCTTGGTGAGCTGCATGATGCGGCCTTGGTGATCGACGGCAGCACGATCGCCTGGGTCGGGTCGCGGCGGGCCGCACCGGACGCGGACGGGTCGATCGATCTCGGTGGGCGGGCGGTGATCCCGGGCTTCGTCGATGCGCATTCCCACCTGGTGTTCGCGGGCGACCGCGCCGAGGAGTTCGCGGCCCGGATGACCGGGACGCCGTACTCCGCCGGAGGCATTCGGACCACGGTGGCGGCGACGCGTGCGGCCACCGACGAGCAGCTGACCGCGAACGTGTCCCGGTTGGTGACCGAGATGCGGCGGCAGGGGACCACGACGGTCGAGATCAAGTCCGGGTACGGGCTGACGGTCGCGGACGAGGCGCGAGCGCTCGAGATCGCGGGGCAGTTCACCGAGGAGACGACGTACCTCGGGGCGCACGTAGTGCCGGCCGAGTACGCCGACGACCCGGCGGGCTACGTGGCGCTGGTGACCGGGCCGATGCTCGACGCCGCGGCGAAGCACTCGAAGTGGATCGATGTGTTCGTGGAGCGTGGCGCCTTCGACGCGGACCAGGGGCGCGCGATCCTGCAGGCGGGTCTGGCGCGCGGGCTGCAGGCTCGTGTCCACGCCAACCAGTTGGGTGAGGGGCCCGGGGTTCAACTCGCGTGCTCGATGGGCGCCGCAGCCGCGGACCACTGCACCTATCTGACCGATGCCGACGTCGACGCGCTCGCTTCCACGGGCGTCGTTGCCGGTCTGCTGCCTGCGATCGAGTTCTCGACGAGGTCGCCGTACCCCGACGCCCGTCGCCTCCTCGACGCCGGCGTCACCGTCGCCCTCGCCACCGACTGCAACCCCGGCTCCGGCTACTCGTCCTCGATGCCGTTCTGCATCGCCCTCGCCGTCCGCGAGATGCACATGACCCCCGCCGAGGCCCTCTGGTCCGCCACCGCCGGCGGCGCCACGTCCCTCCGCCGCACCGACATCGGCCGCCTGGCCCCCGGCGCTAAAGCCAACCTCGCAGTCCTCGACGCCCCGTCGTACCTCCACCTCGCCTACCGCCCGGGCGTCCCGCTGGTGACTCAGACGTTCCTCGGCGGGCGACTGCTGTGAGCGAACCGCCAGGCCATCACAATCGCCGCTAAGCAGCTGCTCCACGCGGGCGAGCTGGGGCAAAGGGCAGACTGTGATGGCCTGGGGATCCGGCGATCGCGTCGCGGAACGCACCCACCACCCACTGCCGGTCGAACATCACGTCCTCCCAGCTGAACCTCAGCAGCCGCCACCCTCGCACCGTGAGGCCGACGTGGCGGCGGCAGTCGCGAGCAAGCGCGGCGCGCGTGCCGTGATACGCGAAGCCATCCGTCTCGGCCGCGATCGACAGCGCGGCATTGCCGAGGTCGATCCGAGCCGAGAAGCCGCCGTCACGAACGACGAGCTGCGGCTCGAAACCCCGGATGCCCTCCTCGACCAGGATCGCTCGGAGCGCCGACTCCAACGCCGACTCCGCGCGTCCGTCGGCAGCCGCCGCCACCTGCCTGGCGCGGAGGCTGCCCGGCCCACGCAACTCGGCAGCGGCGACCATCAGCTGGGAGCGGTCCACGCCACGCAGACGTAGCGCGGAGTCGGCGACGGTCAGTCCCGCGGCGAACGGCAGCGTCCGGGCACAGTCCAGGACCGTTCGGAGCTTGTCGGTGCAATAGCCGTCGGATGGCACGTCGTCCGCCCAGTGCACCTCGCAGCCGACCGGGCTGAGGCGACGGTGCTGCCCGCGAGGGACGGTGATCTCTGGTTTGTCGGGCAGCTCCAAGACGTCGAAGCCGTGCAGGGCGGCCGCGCTGCGATGCGACACCAGGCCACCTTGGGCCCTGGCGGCGACGATCGGATCGGGCGCCTGCGGCAGTGCGTAGACCCCTTTCGCGATCCGGCGGATCATCCCGCCGGCCAGCGCCGCCCGGATCGCGCGTCCGGGGACGACGGCCCGCAACTCCCCGAAGGTCGCCGTACCGTCACGGCGGAGCAGCACATCGACGACTTCGGGCATGTGCTCGATGGCCCCGCACGACCTCGCCACGCCGCTGTACTTATCCACAGCCGGATCCCCAGGCCATCACAATCACGCCAAGCCCGCACTCGCCCGCGTGGCCGGGCGTTCAGATGCCGATTGTGATGGCCTGGCGGTCCGTAAACACCATGCGCTGGTGCGGGGCGACGCGTCATGCTGGAGGTATGGACATCACGGCGGGGCTTCGGGTGGCGTTTCGGTGGCGGACGGATCGGGGCGTCTGAAGTTCTTACGCGGACGTCACCGGGTGGTGGCGGGACGCTGAGTTGTTGCGGGAGATTGGACCGGCGCTCGCGGGGTTGTACGAGGAGACGCCGACGGTCGTGCTCGGGCCGGTGTCCCGTGGGTCGTTGGTCGGGGCGTTGACCGCGGCTGCGGCGGGTGCCGGGTTCGTGGAGATGCGGAAGGACGCGTGTCCGGCGGTCGACAGCGATCGGTGGGTACGGCGTACCACGGGGCCCGACTATCGGGATCGGCACGAGGTGTTCGGGTTCCGGCGCGGGCTGATCCGGCCCGCCGATCGGGTGCTGATGGTGGACGACTGGGCGGACACGGGCATGACCGCGCGGACCGCACGGTTGCTGGTCGAGGACTGTGGCGCGCACTGGATCGGCGCGGCCTGCATCGTCGACGGGCTCACGGACCCGCGACTCCGCCACGACCTCCCGCTGCGGGCGCTGCTCGACGTACGGCAGCTCTAGTTGGTGCCTTGGTAGAGGGTGTGCGGTTCAGGCGGCCAGTTCCTTGGACACCAGGGTGGTGTTGGTGCCGTTGGGCAAGCGCTGTCTTCCGACCTCCTCGTACCCGCGGGCGGTGTGGAAGGACAGCGCGGCGCCGGCGGCCGGGACGGCGGCGACGGTGCGGTCGAACGGCTGGGCGGCGCGTTCGATCGCGCGGTACACCTTGGACGCGATGCCCTGGCGGCGGTACTCGGCGGCGATCACGATCCGCTCGACGAGCAGGAACCGGTCGGCGTACGTCTGGCTGAAGGACTCGAAGGCCAGCCCGTCGTACGCCGATCCGGGGGTGAACGTGAGGACGAAGCCGGCCGGGGTACCGTCCAGGTCGACGACGGCGGCGTGGGCGGCGATCAGGCGGAGCCAGTCCAGGCGGTCGGCGCCGAGCGACTCGACCTGACCTTCCGCGGTGGCGTTGAGGGCGAGCACAGGGGCGATGTCGGCGGAGGTCATCGGGCGGAGTTGCACGTGATCAGCGTCGCACGGAAAGCCTTTGCCACGGGAGGGGTCTCCCTGGTCACACCCTGGCCCCGCCCCCGAAAATCGGGATCACTCTTGGGAATGACCTACCCGGTGTGCAATGTTGAGCCTAGTGAACTCAAGTTTGTTCAGTCACGGATTTGAAACCGAGGCGGGCGAACGGCAACATTGAGTCTGCATCACTCAACTTCGTGGAGGTAACAGAATGGCCCGCGCGGTCGGAATCGATCTCGGTACGACGAACTCCGTCATCGCCGTACTGGAAGGTGGCGAGCCCACCGTCATCCCCAACGCCGAGGGAGCGCGTACGACGCCCTCGGTGGTGGCTTTCGCCAAGAACGGCGAGGTCCTGGTCGGCGAGGTGGCGAAGCGCCAGGCCACCACGAACGTCGACCGCACCATCCGCTCGGTGAAGCGCCACATGGGCGAGGCGTGGAACGTCGACATCGACGGCAAGAAGTTCACCCCGCAGCAGATCAGCGCGTTCGTGCTGCAGAAGCTGAAGCGGGACGCCGAGGCGTACCTCGGGGAGCAGGTCACCGACGCGGTCATCACCGTGCCGGCGTACTTCTCCGACGCGCAGCGCCAGGCGACCAAGGAGGCCGGCGAGATCGCGGGCCTGAAGGTGCACCGGATCGTCAACGAGCCGACCGCGGCCGCGCTCGCCTACGGCCTGGACAAGGGCACCGAGCAGACCATCCTGGTCTTCGACCTCGGTGGCGGCACCTTCGACGTCTCCCTGCTGGAGATCGGCGACGGTGTCTTCGAGGTGAAGGCGACCAGTGGTGACAACCACCTCGGTGGTGACGACTGGGACAACCGGATCGTCCAGTGGCTGGTGACCCAGTTCAAGAACAAGAACGGCACCGACCTGTCCGGCGACAAGATGGCCATGCAGCGGCTCACCGAGGCCGCCGAGAAGGCCAAGATCGAGCTGTCCAGCGCCGCCGAGACCACCATCCACCTGCCGTACCTGAGCCTCACCGACTCGGGCCCGCTGCACCTGGAGGAGAAGCTCTCCCGCGCGGAGTTCCAGAAGATGTCGAACGACCTGCTGGAGCGCGCCCGCGCCCCGTTCAAGGCCGTCATCAAGGACGCCGGTATCGACGTGGCGAAGATCGACCACGTGATCCTGGTCGGCGGTTCGACCCGGATGCCCGCGGTGGCCGACCTGGTCAAGGAGCTGACCGGTGGCAAGGACCCGAACAAGGGCGTGAACCCGGACGAGGTCGTCGCGGTCGGCGCCTCCCTGCAGGCCGGTGTGCTGAAGGGTGAGGTCAAGGACGTCCTGCTGCTCGACGTGACCCCGCTGAGCCTCGGCATCGAGACCAAGGGTGGCGTGTTCACCAAGATCATCGAGCGCAATACCACGATCCCGACCAAGGGCTCGGAGATCTTCACCACGGCCGAGGACAACCAGCCGTCGGTGATGATCCAGGTCTACCAGGGCGAGCGCGAGATGGCCCGCGACAACAAGTCGCTGGGCAACTTCGAGCTGACCGGCCTGCCGCCGGCGCCGCGGAACGTGCCGCAGATCGAGGTCACCTTCGACATCGACGCGAACGGCATCGTGCACGTGAACGCCAAGGACCTGGCCACCGGCAAGGAGCAGCGGATGACGGTGACCGGTGGCTCCGCGCTGCCGAAGACCGACATCGACCAGATGGTCCGCGACGCCGAGCAGTACGCCGAGGAGGACCGCAAGCGCCGCGAGGCCGTGGAGAACCGCAACCAGGCGGAGTCCCTCGTCTACCAGACCGAGAAGTTCCTCGAGGAGAACGAGGACAAGATCCCGGACGACGTCAAGACCGAGGTCAAGGACGGCGTGGCGGAGCTGAAGAAGGCGCTCGAGGGTGAGGACGCCGACGCGGTCAAGGCCGCCTCGGAGAAGCTCGCCCAGTCCAGCCAGAAGATGGGTGCCGCGATGTACGCGAACGCCCAGGCCGCCGGCGGTGCGTCGGAGGACGGCGCGAGCGCTGACTCCGACGGCAACGCGAACGCCAACGCCAACGCCGACGACGACGTCGTCGACGCCGAGATCGTGGACGAGGACCGGCCGCAGGACAAGACGGAGGACAAGTGACGGATCGACCGACTGGCAGCGAGTTCGGCGACGGTGAGCCCGTCGTCCGCGACAAGCGCCGGATCGACCCGGACACCGGCGCGCTGCGGGAGCCTGCGGACCAGTCCGCACCTCCCGCGGCGGGTGCCCCGGGCGGCCAGCCGCCGCGGGACCCGTCCGATCTGATCGGTCCGTCCGCGCAGGAAGCTCTGCTGACCGAAGCGCTGTCCGAGCGTACGGCGGACCTGCAGCGACTGCAGGCCGAGTACGTGAACTACAAGCGCCGGGTGGACCGGGACCGCGAGGCGGCCCGGGAGCTCGTGGTCGGCTCGGTGCTCACCGAGCTGCTCGGGATCCTGGACGACATCGGCCGGGCCCGGGAAGCCGGCGAGCTGGACGGCGCGTTCAAGGCGGTCTCCGAATCGCTGGAACGGGTCACCGAGAAGCTCGGCCTGGTGAAGTTCGGCGAGAAGGGTGACACCTTCGACCCGCGGATCCACGAGGCCCTGCTGCACAACTACTCCGACGAGGTCGACGGTCCGACCGCGACGATGATCATGCAACCGGGCTACCGGCTCGGCGAGCGGGTCCTGCGGGCGGCGCGGGTGGCCGTGTCGGAGCCGACCGAATCACTACCGGCCGACGCCGCGAAGGCCGACGTACCGGTGGAGAGCACAGATGACGAACCAGCCGCGGACAAGTCCGCGGAGTAGTCGGCACAACGGGAGGGGAGGCGTCGAATGAGCACGAAGGACTGGCTCGAGAAGGACTTCTACAAGGTTCTCGGCGTCTCCAAGACCGCTGAGGCCGACGAGATCAAGAAGGCCTACCGCAAGCTGGCGCGCCAGTACCACCCGGACTCCAACGCCGGGGACACCAAGGCGGAGGCCAAGTTCAAGGAGGTCTCCGAGGCGTACGACGTCGTTGGTGACCCCAAGAAGCGCAAGGAGTACGACGAGGCGCGCCGGCTGTTCGGCAGCGGCGGCTTCCGGATGCCGACCGGCAGCGGTGGTCAGGGCGGCGGCGGGTTCAACTTCGACGTCGGCGACCTGTTCAACCGCAGCGGTGGCGCCGGTGGCGCCGGCGGTGGGCTCGGCGACATCCTGGGCGGCATGTTCGGCGGTGGTGGCCGCACCACGACCACCACGACTACGGCCCGTCCGCGACGCGGCCAGGACATCGAGACCGAGGCGACGATCGAGTTCGCCGAGGCCGTGAACGGTGTCACGGTCGGGCTCCGGATGACCAGTGACGAGCCGTGCCCGACCTGCCGGGGGACCGGCGCGAAGTACGGCACGGTGCCGAAGGTGTGCCTGAAGTGCGAGGGCACGGGGATGCAGACCTCGGTCCAGGGCGGCGTGTTCGCCATGACCGAGCCGTGCACCGAGTGCAAGGGTCGCGGCCTGGTCGTCGACCAGCCCTGCGAGACCTGCCACGGCTCCGGCCGCGGCCAGTCGAGCAAGACCATGCAGGTCCGCATCCCGGCGGGCGTGCAGGACGGTCAGCGGATCCGGCTGAAGGGCAAGGGCGCGGCGGGCGAGCGCGGTGGCCCGGCGGGCGACCTCTACGTCACCGTGCACGTCAAGGGCCACCGGATCTTCGGCCGGCAGGGCGAGCACCTGACGCTGAACGTCCCGGTGAGCTTCACCGAGGCGGCGTTGGGTGCCGAGATCAAGGTGCCGACCCTGGACGGCCTGCCCGTCACGGTCCGGATCCCCGCCGGTACGGCGAACGGCAGCAAGCTGCGCGTCCGTGGCAAGGGTTCGGTCCGCCGCGACGGGACCAAAGGCGACCTGCTGCTCACCCTCGAGGTGCAGGTGCCGCACGAGCTGACCGACGAGCAGAAGGAGAAGCTGCAGGAGTTCAACTCCGCGTCGGACCAGCCTGATCTGCGGGCCGGGTTGTTCGGGAGCACGTGATGGGCATCCCGTTCAGCCAGGTGCCGACCTGGGACGACCGCACCCCGATCTACGTGATCTCGGTGGCGGCCCAACTGGCCGGCATGCATCCGCAGACTTTGCGCCAGTACGACCGGCTCGGCCTGGTGGTGCCGAGCCGGGCGTCCGGCCGTGGCCGGCGGTACTCGGCGTACGACGTGGCGAAGCTGCGCTACGTCCAGCACCTCAGCCAGGAAGACGGCATCAACCTGGCGGGAATTCGGCACATTCTCGCGCTACAGTCCGAAGTGGAGGACCTGCGCAAGCGGGTCAACCAGCTACTGGCAGAGGTCCAGCGCGGTGTCGGCGCCTCTCGGCGTCCCGCCGCCAGCCGGGTCTTCTCCGCCGGTCCCGCCGGCGACGTGATCGCCATGGGCCGGCAGCAGACCACGACCCGGTGGATCCGCACCCAGCCTCTGGAACTCGGCTCGCGCTGATCCTTCACCCAAAGGCACCGGAGGCCTTCCGAAAGACCCACCCTCGGAGCCTCCGGTCGGTGGAGGTCGTCAACCCCCACGACGCCTCCACCTGTCGAAGGTGCGCCCACCCCCCGGCGCCCTTCGGCCCCCGCAGGGTGGTCCGTTCCAGGACCGCCCTGCGGCTCGCATTTCACCGGCCGGTCGGCCGGGCGAACGGAACCTGTTGCCTGCGGCAGCCACCGCCTACCCTGGCGAGGTGACGCTGATGCTGGAGACGGACCGGCTGCTGATCCGGGACTGGGAGGAAGACGACGCTGACGCCGCGCTGGAGATCTTTGGCTCCGCCGACGTCGCGCCCTGGCTGTCACCCGCCATCGACAAGGTGCCGGACGCCGCGACCATGCGGATGATCCTGCAGTCCT
The DNA here is from genome assembly GCF_053611945.1 of Kribbella sp. NPDC054772. NCBI lineage: Bacteria > Bacillati > Actinomycetota > Actinomycetes > Propionibacteriales > Kribbellaceae > Kribbella > Kribbella sp. NPDC054772. The sequence goes on from NZ_JBSHBJ010000025.1 coordinate 37,776, forward strand.
GGATCGAGGCCCAACCGAACTTCGTCGTACCGGCCGGCCGGTGGGCGGTCGCGCGTCGCGACGACGGTGAGATTGTCGGCGCGCTGCTGATCCGCCTGCTCCCGCCGTACGAGGAGGATCTGGAGATCGGCTGGCAGTTGCGGCCGAGCGCCTGGGGTCAGGGGTACGCGACCGAGGCGAGCAGCGCGCTGATGCGCTGGGCGTTCCAGGACGGTGAGGTCGACGAGCTGTTCGCGGTCGCGCGGCCGGCCAACAAACGCGCGATCGCCACCGCGCGCCGGCTCGGCATGCAGTGGGTCGGCGAGACCGACAAGTACTACGACCTGAACCTGCAGGTGTACCGGATGCGAGCATCGGAGTTCAGCACCTGATCTACGGCGCGTACCGCACCGAGCGACCCTGATTCAGCCCTGAGATTGTCTAGAGTTGAGTGGAATGGACTCAACTTTGGATAGGTTGTGTCTAGTGACTGTTTGTTGCTGGAACTGAAAGGCTGGAACTAGATGGATGTTCAGCGGTTGACGACGCTGGCCCGGGAAACCCTGTCGGTCGCGATCCGTCAGACGTCCGCGGCGGGCAACCCGACCGTGGAACCGATCCACCTGCTCTCCGCGCTGCTCGCGCAGCCCGAGGGGACGACGATCGGCCTGCTCGAGGCCGCCGGTGGAGACCTGGAAGCGGTCCGCCGGAAGACGGCCGAGCAGATCACCCGGCTCCCGAAGGCGAGCGGCGGCAGTGTGCAGGCGCCGAGCCTGTCGCCGAAGACCAGCGAGGTGCTGAACCAGGCCGAGCAGCGGGCCCTCGGGCTCGGGGACGAGTACGTCTCCACCGAGCACCTGCTGATCGCGCTCGCGACCGTCGAGGGCGCCGCGAACAAGGCGCTCGGCGTCACGCCGGAAGCGCTGCTGGAGGCGTTCGCCCAGATGCGCGGCAACCGGCGGATCACCTCCCCGGAGGCCGAGGGCACCACCAAGACCTTGGAGAAGTACGGCGTCGACCTGACCGAGCGGGCCAAGGACGGCAAGCTCGACCCGGTGATCGGCCGGGACTCCGAGATCCGTCGCGTGGTCCAGGTGCTGTCCCGCCGTACCAAGAACAACCCGGTGCTGATCGGTGAGCCCGGCGTCGGCAAGACCGCCGTCGTCGAGGGGCTGGCCCAGCGGATCGTGGCCGGTGACGTGCCCGAGTCGCTGCGTGGCCGCCGCCTGATCAGTCTGGATCTCGGTGCGATGGTCGCCGGTGCGAAGTACCGCGGTGAGTTCGAGGAGCGGCTGAAGGCGGTGCTGACCGAGATCAAGGAGTCCGACGGTCAGATCATCACGTTCATCGACGAGCTGCACACCGTCGTCGGCGCCGGTGCGTCCGGCGAGGGCGCGATGGACGCCGGCAACATGCTGAAGCCGATGCTGGCCCGCGGCGAGCTCCGGATGATCGGCGCGACGACGCTGGACGAGTACCGGACCCGGATCGAGAAGGACCCGGCGCTGGAGCGTCGTTTCCAGCAGGTGTTCGTCGGCGAGCCCTCGGTCGAGGACTCGATCGCGATCCTGCGCGGTCTGAAGGAGCGGTACGAGGCGCACCACAAGGTCGCCATCTCCGACTCCGCGCTGGTCGCCGCCGCGACCCTGTCGAACCGCTACATCACCGGCCGCCAACTGCCGGACAAGGCGATCGACCTGGTCGACGAGGCCGCGTCCCGGCTGCGGATGGAGATCGACTCCTCCCCGGTCGAGATCGACTCGCTGCGCCGTACCGTCGACCGGCTGAAGATGGAGGAGCTCGCGCTGTCCCGCGAGGAGGACGCCTCGTCGCAGGAGCGACTGGAGCGTTTGCGCGCCGACCTCGCCGACCGCGAGGAGGAGCTGCGGGCGCTGGAGTCTCGCTGGGACAAGGAGAAGTCCGGCCTGAACCGCGTCGGTGAGGTCAAGGAGCGGCTCGACGAACTCCGTGGCCAGGCCGAGCGCGCCCAGCGCGACGGCGACCTGGAGACGGCGTCCCGCCTGCTGTACGGCGAGATTCCGCGGCTCACCAAGGAGCTCGAGGAGGCCGACGCCGAGGAAGAGATCGGCGACGTCCCCGAGGCGATGGTGAACGAGGAGGTCGGGCCGACCGAGATCGCGGAAGTGATCGCGATGTGGACCGGGATCCCGACCGGGCGGCTGCTCGAGGGGGAGACCGGGAAGCTGCTCCGGATGGAGGACGAGCTGGGCCGCCGGCTGATCGGTCAGCGCGAGGCGGTCAAGGCCGTGAGCGACGCCGTACGGCGGGCTCGCGCGGGCATCTCGGACCCGGACCGGCCGACCGGTTCGTTCCTGTTCCTCGGTCCGACCGGTGTCGGTAAGACCGAGCTCGCGAAGGCGCTGGCGGACTTCCTGTTCGACGACGAGCGGGCGATGGTCCGGATCGACATGTCGGAGTACAGCGAGAAGCACAGCGTCGCGCGGCTCGTCGGTGCCCCGCCCGGGTACGTCGGGTACGAAGAGGGTGGCCAGCTCACCGAGGCTGTCCGCCGTCGCCCGTACTCCGTGATCCTGCTCGACGAGGTGGAGAAGGCGCACCCGGAGGTCTTCGACATCCTGCTCCAGGTGCTGGACGACGGTCGGCTGACCGACGGCCAGGGGCGGACGGTCGACTTCCGCAACGTGATCCTGATCTTGACCAGCAACCTGGGGTCGACGTACCTGGCCGACATGAAGCTGGACGAGAAGGTCAAGCGTGACCAGGTGATGGCGGTCGTGCGGCAGTCCTTCAAGCCCGAGTTCATCAACCGGCTGGACGAGATCGTGCTGTTCGACGCACTCGGCAGCGAGGAGCTGACGCAGATCGTCGGCCTGCAGATCAACAGCCTGCAGCGCCGGCTGAGCGACCGGCGGATCACGCTGGAGGTCGACGAGGGCGCGATGGAGTGGCTGGCGGTCACCGGGTACGACCCGGTGTTCGGCGCCCGCCCGCTGCGCCGGCTGGTCCAGTCCGCGATCGGCGACGAGATGGCCCGCGGCCTTCTCGACGGGTCGATCCGCGACGGCCAGACCGTCAAGGTCACGTTGAACGAGGCCAAGGACGCCCTGGACGTTTCCGCAGCCTGACAAGCCGTATCGGGGCCCGGTCACAACGACCGGGCCCGACTGCGGTCCAGGCGCCACCGGGCAGGGAGAATGGGGAAGTGACGCAACCATCTCGGGCGGACTGGATCAACACCACGCACGACTGGGCGGCCGCGGTCGACCAGGAACATCTCGCGGCGATCCGCGCCGACGTCGAGCAGTACGCGCCGGGCGGCGTACTGCATCTGGTCCTGGAGGTGCTCGCCTACCCCGACGACGAGGCCGAGTCGGCCGGGGCGCGGGGCAGGTGCTCGATCACCCGGTACGCCGATGGCTCGATCGCCGTCACCGACAACGGGCGGGGCACCGACACGCGCGTCGACGAGAACGGCAACGTCGTGAAGAAGCCGATCATGGCGACGAAGGACCTGCGCTTCTTCGAGGATCCCGCCGCGCCACTGCTCCCGGACGGTCACCCGCGACGCGGTATGTCGGTCGTCGCCGCGCTGAGCGAGTGGCTGATCCACACCAATCACCGCGTCAACGGATCCTGGACGCAGCGTTACGAACACGGCCTCCCGGTCACCGATCTGGAACCGATCGAGTCCGATGGCACCACGGGTACCACTGTGCACTTCCGTCCGTCGGTCGAGCTCGCGCCGCTCACGACGTACCCCTTCGCCTTCCCGCATCTCGACATCACCGTGTCCTAGCGGTGCGCCCTCCTGGTTTGGGTGATCTGGGAGGATCGGGTGCGGGGGTCGTGGAAGGAAGTTCGGAGTCGATGACTGAGCAGCGCCGGGACGAGCCGGGTGAGAGTGGGCCGGGGCCGTACAGCGGGTTGTTCGGCGCCGTGCCGGACACGTACAGCTATCAGGCGACGACTCCGAAGCAGGTCAAGATCGCCTCGGTCATCTCGCTCGGGCTGGGCGCGATGTGCCTGCTACTGGCCGCGCTCACGGTGACCTCTGCCGGGGACCAGATCTCCGAGGTCCTCACCGGCTCCCGCGGCAACACACCGATCGCCGCCGCCGCGACGCTCGTCTGCGCGGTGATCTACATGGTGCCGGCGATCTACCTCCGCAAGCGCCGCCCGTGGTCCCGCTACGTCCTGATCGCCGTCGCCGCGATGGGGATCGCCGGCGGCGTGATGGCGCTCCCCGCCAGCCTGCTCGGCCTGGCCATCCACGTCACCCTGCTGGTCCTGATGCTGCAGCAGCCCACCAAACTGTGGTTCCACCACCGCTGACGCCGGGAGACCCTCGTGGAGATCTGGATCAACCCCGCCTGCTCAAAATGCCGAGCCGCCACCCAGGCCCTCGACGAGGCCGGCCTCGACTACACCGTACGGCGCTACCTCGACGACCCACCCACGGTTGAGGAACTCACCACGATCCTCACCCGCCTCGACCTCGACCCGTGGGACGTCGTCCGCCACAACGAAACCGAAGCCGAGCCCCTCCGCGACCTCCCCCGCGACGAGGCCCACCGCCCCGACTGGATCCAGGCGATGGTCACCAACCCCATCCTCATCCAACGCCCCATCATCACCACCCCCCAAACCACCCGCATAACCCGAGACCCCCAATCCCTCAAATCCTTCCTCCCCTGAGCCCGGCCGGCGCCGATCTGCCCCGGGATGCCCCGTCCTGCCCCGGGACGCCTGTGGATGACGCCGGTGTTCGACTCGGCATTTCCTGGAGAATTCCATGAATGCCGAGTCCGCCCGAGCCCACCTTCAGCCTCTCTGCCTGGGTTGACGAGTCAGTAGTCGTCGGTCCCGTTGGTGGTGCCGGAACGTACACGATGGCAGCAGTCGTGACCGATGACGCACGCTGCGACGAACTGCGTCGCGAGCTCACCGATCTGAGCATCAAGCCTGGAGTTCGGCTGCACTGGGTCAGCGAGTCCGTCAAGCGACGGGACCTGATCGCCGAGGTGATCGCCCGGTTGGACATCGCCGCGATTCTCACCGTTGGTACGCCGATGGAACGGTCGCGGCAGGAGCGTGCTCGGCGGTGCTGTCTTGAGCGCTTGCTGTACGAACTGGATCGGTTCGGCGTCTCGGGCGCTTGGCTGGAGTCGAGGAGCGCGGTGCAGGACCGGCGCGACCTGCGGCTCGTCGACAGCGCACGCCGGAAGCGCTCGACCTCGCGTGACCTGCAAGTGCAGTTCGCGCGGCCGGCGGGTGAGCCGATGCTCTGGCTGCCGGACGCGGTTGCCGGGGCGATGTCGGCGTCGGTGGTGGGCGAGGACCGTTGGCTTGCGGCGATGGCTGCTGTCGTGACCATCCATCAGGTCGCCATCCGCTGACGGATGCTGCGCGGGCCAGCCCCGGAAAGCGCGAAAGCTGGGGCCCGTCGTTCCGGCGGGAATCCCAGCTTCACTTCTCACCCAGCAACGCGAGGTGAGCTGTCACCATCTTCGCACAACCAAGCGGCCGGTGTCGTGTTGTCCACAGGGTCAGAGTTTTTGGAGGCGGGTCAGGGCTTCTTGGAGGACTTCGGGTTGTTTGCAGAAGGCCCAGCGGACCAGGGGGCGGCCGGGTTCGGGGTGGTCGTAGAAGACCTGGTGGGGGATGGCGACGACGCCGGTTCGTTCGGGGAGCATGCGGCAGAACTCGATGCCGTCGGTGTGGCCGAGGGGGCGGATGTCGGTGGTGACGAAGTAGGTGCCGGACGGGCGGTGGACCTCGAAGCCCAGCTCGGCCAGGCCGTCGGCCAGCAGGTCGCGGCGGGACTGGAGGTCGGCGCGCAACGCGTCGAAGTAGTCGTTGCCTAGGGCAAGCGCGTTGGCGACGGCCGGCTGGAAGGGCGCGCCGGAGGTGAACGTGAGGAACTGCTTCGCGGTGGTGACGGCCGTGACCACCTCCGGGGACCCGGTGACCCAGCCGATCTTCCACCCGGTGACCGCGAACGTCTTGCCGGCGCTGCTGATCGAGACGGTTCGCTCCGCCATCCCGTCGTACGACGCCAGCGGCCGGTGCCGAAGTCCGTCGTACACGAGGTGTTCGTAGACCTCGTCGGTGATGACGACCAGGTCGTGCTCGATCGCGACCGCGCAGATCCCGCGCAGTTCGTCGTCGGTGAGCACGGTCCCGGTCGGGTTGTGCGGTGAGTTGATCAGCAGCACCTTCGTCCGCGGGCTGACCGCAGCGCGCAGCTCGTCGAGATCCAAGCGGTACGACGGTGCGCGCAGCGTGACCGGGACGCGGCGGCCGCCGGCGAACGCGATGCCGGCCGCGTACGAGTCGTAGTACGGCTCGAGGGCGATCACCTCGTCACCGGGCTCGACGAACGCGAGCAACGCGGCAGCGACCGCCTCGGTCGCGCCGGTGGTGACCAGGACCTGCGTGTCGGGGTCGTACGCGAGGTCGTAGAACCGCTTCTGGTGTTCGGTGACCGCCTCGCGGAGCGCGGGGATGCCACGCGCGGGCGGGTACTGGTTCGCGCCCGCGCGGATCGCCGCGATCGCGTCCTCGAGCAGCGAGTCCGGCCCGTCGCGATCCGGGAACCCCTGCCCGAGATTCACCGACCCGGTCGCCACCGCGAGCGCGGAGAACTCGGCGAAGATCGTCGTACCCAGCCCGGTCAACCGCTCACTCTGTGCGCGCATGTCACCGACTCTAGCTTTCGATCGTCTCCACCATGTGGGTCAGCCAGGCGCGGGCGGTGGTGCGGTCGGGGCGGCTGAAGGACGCCTCGAGTTCGTCCTCGAGCTTGCGGATCGCGGGCGTGGCCTCGTCCAGCCGGCGGGCCCCGGCGGTGGTCAGGTGCACCTGCTGGGTACGTCGGTCCTTCGGGTTCGGCTGCCGCTCGATCAGGCCGGCCCGCTCCATGCCGGTGATCAGTTCGTTGGCCGACTGCCGCGTGGTGCCGACGACGCGGCCGACGTCCGCGATGGTCAGGCCCGGATCCTTCCGCACGCACAGCAGCGTCCCGTACTGCTGCACCGACAGCTCGTGCTCCGCCAGCACCTCTGCCAGCGCCGAGCGCATGCTCAGCCAGGCGTGCCGGACGAGAAAGGTGATGCAGCCGTCCTCGAATGCGGGGTCGGGGGAGGAGTCCATGCGCTCCATTCTGCCGGGCCCGCGCAGCGCGGGATCACGAAAAGGTGATTGACAGGTTCCTGTCAATCTACGACGATGGGAAACCTCGTCAGGGTCCTGACAATCATAGGAGACTTCGTGTCCACGATCGACCCCCCGCGGCAACGCCGCATCCTCGCGATCCTGGTGGTCTCGGCCGTCCTGATCTGGATCGACTCGACCGTCCTCGGTATCGCTCTCGAACGGCTCGCCGACCCGGTCACCGGGCTCGGTGCCACGCCCGGCCAGCTGCAGTGGGCAGTCGGCATCTACTCGCTGCTGTTCGCCACCGCGCTGTTCCTCGCCGGCGCGCTAGGCGACCGCTACGGCCATCGCACCGTGCTGATGGCCGGTCTGGTGATCTTCGGAGCCGCCTCGGCCTGGGCCGCCTGGGCCACCGGACCGGTCGCGCTCATCCTTGCCCGCGCCGCCATGGGCCTCGGTGGCGCGCTGATCATGCCGCCGTCGATGGCGATCATCGGCTGGACCTTCCCGCCGGAGCGCCGGGCCGGCGCGATCGCGATCTGGGGTTCGTCGGCCGGCGTCGGTGTCGCCGTCGGACCGGTTCTCGGCGGCCTGCTGATCGACCACTTCTGGTGGGGCTCGGTCTTCACCATCAACCTGCCGATCGTCGCCTTCGGCCTGCTCGGCGCGGCCCTCGTCCTCCCGAATCCGCGCAGCCCGCAGCGCCGCCGCCTCGACCCGCTCGGCCTCGGACTGTCGACGTTCGGTCTGCTCGGTCTCTCGTACGGCCTGATCGAAGGCGGTCATCAGGGCGGCTGGAACCGCTGGCAGGTCTGGGCGAGCATCGCCGGCGGACTCGTCCTGCTCGCCGGTTTCGTCTTCTCCGAATGGCGGGAACGCGAGCCGAGCTTCGACCCGCGGCTGTTCCGCAACCGCCGATTCGCCGCCGGCAACTTCGCCCTCGCGGTCGTCTTCCTGCTGCTGACCGGCCAGAGCTTCTACCTCGCCTTCTACCTGCAGGGTGCGCGCGGGATGAGCGCGCTGTCGGCCGGCCTGATGTCGTTGCCGGCCGCAAGCGGTGTCATCGTTGGGTCGCAACTGGGCGCCCGGCTCGCGGCCCGGTTCGGAGTCGCCAAGGTCTCGGGTACGGCGGTCTTCATGCTCGCCGTCTGTTCCGCACTGAACCTGCTGTACGACGTCGACACCCCACTGGTGTGGGTCGGGGTGATCGGTGCGCTGGTCGGCCTGTCCATCGGGATGACCACGGCACCCACCACGACCGCCGTACTCGCGACTCTCCCGCTGGATCGGATGGGCGCCGGTTCCGCGGTCAACAATGTCCTGCGTCAGGTCGGCAGCGTTCTCGGGGTCGCCATCCTCGGGACGGTCGTCTCGTCGACGTACCAGCACCGGATCGGGTCGGCGCTGACCGGTCTGCCGGACGGTGCCCGGGAGGCCGCCGGGACCTCGGCCGAGGCGACCCGGCACGTGGCCGGCACGCTCGGCCGCCCGGAACTGGTGAAGGCCGCGAACGACGCCTTCATCCACGCCATGCACACCGCGGCGCTGGTCGGAGCGGGCATCGTCCTGGTCGGCGCGATCGTCCTCGTGCTCGCCTTCCGGAGCCCCAGGCCATCACAATCCGCGGATCAGCCGGCCGGCGAGCGTGAGCCCGCCGACGCCAGCCGATTGTGATGGCCTGGGGAACCGCCTACTTACGGAAGTTGTGCGCGCCCGCGGTGTAGCAGCGGTCCCAGAAGATGACCCGGTCGGCCGGGTTGGTGGCCCACTCGCCGCGGCAGAGGTAGCCCTCCAGCAGCGTGTTCTCGTCGTACGCGGTCAGGGTGCAGGTCGTTCCCGAGGTGTCGGCGCCGCTGTGGTCCCAGCACGCCCAGCCGGAGCTGACACCCGGCTTGTGCACGAACAGCAGCAGTGAGTGGCCGTCGGCCTCCTGGTCGTTGACCTTGATCACGTTGCCGGTGTCGGTGTAGCTCGCTGTACCGATGTTGTTCCCGTCGCCCTGCTGCCACAGCCAGGTCACTGCAGCGCTGGCCTGCGTGGCGGTCAGGGTCACCAGTGCGGCAGTGGTGGCCAGAGCGGCGGCCACCCGGGTCGTCTTACGCATCGCGTCATCCCCTTTGCTGAGTCCGCCCGATCCCGGACGGGGGACCGGTGCGGTGGCTCAGCGTCGCCGAGTGCCGACGGGGACGGCGAATCGGTTGCAGGTTCCTGCAATCGCGCGGTCCTCGACGGCCTTCAACCGCGCGTACCGGACGCCGGCCGCGAACCGTGTGACGACCTGGAAGACGTCGAGCAACCGCGCGACCTCGTACCGCACGGTCCGGACGCTCAACCCGAGCTGCTCCGCGATCTCCTCGTCCGTGCACCCGTCCTCGAGCTGCTCGGCGATCACTCGCTGGCGCGCGGTCAGCTCACCTGGCCGCACCCGGAACTCCGCCGCCCGTACGGCGGTTTCGCGGACGGCCCGCAGATACTGACCGGTCGCGTTCACCGCCTCGGTGCAGCGCAGCAGCATCAGGCTGCGCCGGCCGTCGACGACCGGTCCTTCGACGATGACGCGCTCACGGTCCAGCAGTTTCACCTGCATCGCCCCGTCGGCGAGGTGGTACGGCATGTTCTCGGCATCGATGATGAAGTCGGTGACCTGGTCCGCCCCGCCGCAGGTGTCGAAGTAGCTGGTCATCCGTACGCCGCGCTCGATCAGGATCTGGTTGTACGCGTGGCCCCGCCGAAACCCGTGCAGCGTCTGGCAGCGCGTCGAGGTAACCGCGACCAGCTCCTCCGACCTGCCGCACTGGTCTTGCAACCAGTCCCGCAGGGCGTCGTCGTCCTCCCCGAAGATCCGCACGTCCGCCGTGCCGTGCCCCGCTAACCACTCGTCGCAGCTTCGCGCGCGCACGACCTGTAGCCGCAGCGACGCGTCCAGCACGACCTGCCTGCTGGTCGAATGACTCATCCCACCCCCCCGTGGCGATCCCACCCCGGGGTGATCGTCTCATCTACGGCGGGTTAGCGCACGCCTCCGGTGGGCGACAAATTCACCCCCAGAGCGACGGTGGCGGGGGTGGCACGACGGTGGGGCGGTCCTCGCACCAGGTTGCGCCGGTCCAGCCGCCGTCGTTGCCGCCGAGGTCGCGCACCTCGAACTCGGGCGGGCCGTTGAAGTGGAACGTGCCGCAGTTGTTGACGAACGGCGCGCCGACGTTCCGCGCGTCGACGTTCTCGAACGTCGCCCCGCCGCCGACCCGGGCGTTCACCACGTTCGTCCCGGTGCCGTCGACCTTGATGTTGCGGACGGCAACGTTCGTGATCGCGTACTCGTCCTTCACCGGCCAGTCGACGACGAACAGCATCGCGTTGTACGTCGAGTCCAGGAACGAACTGTCGGTGATCTCGATCCTGCCGGACATCGTGGACTGCAAGGCGTACAGCCAGATCGCCCCGAGTCCGATGTCCCAGTTCAGGTCGCGGGGCCCGCCGCGGACCGTGGTGTTCCGGGCGAAGGTCAGCGTGCCCTCGAACGGTGTCGCGTTGAACCGTGATCCGGCGTGCAGCGTGCTGCCCTCCCGGATCGGGTCGGCGACGAGGTTGTCGGTCACCGCGTTGTCCCGGCCGCCATAGATGGCGATGTTGTTCGCGAGGACCGGCGTCTGCACGGTGTTGTGGTCGTAGACGTTGTCGTGGTTGACGAGACCGGATGGGTTCGCCTCCGACCACATCGCGAGCCCGTCGTCACCGCTGTTGCGCACGAAGTTGTTGGTAGCCCGGACGTTCGACACACCGAGATGCAGGTTGATGCCGTCGGCAACGGCATCGGTGATCACGTTGTTCCGGATCAGTAGACCGTCCATCGGGCCGTCGAGCCAGATCCCCGCCTTCGTGTGGTGCAGGTACAGGTTCTCGATCGTCGAGCCGCCGCCGATCGCGCCGCCGATCCCGTTCACCTGATCGGTGTCGATGCGTTCCCGGACGTCACCCTCGATCGCGAAGTCCGACAGATGTACGCCGGTGCTCCCGCCGTCGGCGGCGTACCGGCCGTAGAAGCCGGGCGCGCTGTGCACGGACTTGTCCGGCGCCGGTTCGGCGAGCGGGAGGACCCGGCCCTTGATGATCGTCCACCAGTTGCCGGCGCCGCGGACCGTCATCTGGTCGACGACGATGTGCCGGTTGACCTGGAACGTGCCCGCCGGAATGAACACCGACCAGCCGATCCGTTTCGCTGCCGCGATCGTCCGTTCGATCGCCGGCGCGGCATCCCGCCGTCCGGTCGGGTCGGCCCCGAAGAGTCGTACGTCGAGCGATCGCGCCGGCTGCCGCAGCGGTGCGTTCACCAGTTCGAAGTCCGCGACGTCGACGACCGTCCACGCGGCCGGCGTGGTCCGCGGTACGGCGAATCGCACGCGATCACCGGCCTGGTAGGTCCGATCGAGCAGCACCCGTTGCTCGTCGTAGAAGTGGTTCGGCCGGAAGGGCTTCGCGACCGGATCCGGTTCGGGTTTCCACCAGCCCGGGGTCGGGTCGACGTTCGGGTCGTTCGAGAACGGATACATCCCGTACAGCCAGGCGTACTGCGACGTCAGCGTCATCGTGCGCTTGTGCTTCCCGTTCACCGACACGTCCAGTGGTGCGGTGATCCCGCCACCGGTTGCTGCGTCGGGGATGCTGTACCGCAGCGTCAGCGCGTTCGCGGGACGGGTCAGCGTGAATTCGACGTACTGCTTCGGCTGAAGGCGTACGGCGCTGCGCCCGGAGGCCTCGGCCGGGAGCGTGTACGCCTCGCGACTCGGACCGATCCGTTCGCCGGTGAAGAGTGCGTTCTCCACCTCCTGCTCGACGAACGGTACGTCGGCGCCGCGGCCGGCGACCAGTGCGGGATCGAGGCCGGCGCGGGTGACCCGCGGCGTACCGGGTTGGGCGGTGGCCGGCTGGGTGATGAGCAGTTGGGTGATGAACAGGGCACCGAGGACGGCGGTCGTCAGGGCGACCGTGAGCAAGCGCGAACGGGACATCGGCGGATCCCCTCCCGGACGAAATGTCTGGAGGTTATGCACCCGACGTCAGGCACGCAAGATCTCGACAGGTCAGAGAAATTTACGGACCATGAAGACGTCGACCGGGTCTTCGCTCTCCACCACGAAGCCGTGGCGGTCGTACAGCTTGCGGGCCGGGCTGCCTTGCAGGACGTTCAGCGCGACGGTCATATCCGCGCGTTCCAACACCGACGCCAGAACGGCCGTACCGAGGCCGCGCCCTTGGTGGTGCGGGGCGAGGTAGAAGTGCTCCAGCCACTGACGGTCCGCGGCGGGCCGCAAGGTGATCGAGCCGGCGAGCTCGCCGTCGACCTCGATGATCCGGGTGTTCTCAGGGACGAACGCGTCGCGCAGCCGTTGCCGGACGCGCACCGCGTCGTACCGCCCGAGGCGTTCCAGGTCCGGGCGCATGACGACGGCCCGGAGCTCGACGAGGTCCTCGAGGTCGGCGGTGGTCGCGGGGCGGAGAGTCCAGTTCATGGCAGGTCCGGTTGGGGGACCGGGCGGAGGGCGCGGAGCCAGCGCTCGGTCTGGGCGATGTGGTCGGAGGCCGCGGTGGCGGCCGCGGCCGGGTCCCGGCTGGTGATTCCGTGCAGGATCGCGCGGTGGCCTCGGTCGCTGGTCTGCTTGATCGCGTCGAAGTCCGAGCCCGGTTCGAAGATCCGGTAGTGGCCGCCGCGACCACGGATCACGTCGGTCAGCGCGGTGACGGTCTGGTTGCCGCCGGCCGCGCAGATCTCACCGTGGAACTCGGCGTCCAGGTGCTGGATCTCGGTCGCGTCGGTGGTCGACTCCAGCCGGTCGAGGATCGTTCCCAGCCGTGCCGCCAGCTCCGGGTCCTGCCGGGCCGCCGCTGCGGCGGTCGCGTGCGATTCGAGCACCCGGCGTACCTCGAGCAGTTCTAGCACCCCCTCGAGCGGGATCAGCTCGACCGACAGCGAGAACCGGCGGATGATCGTGGCCGGGTCCAGCGCCGACACGTACGTCCCCGAACCGTGCCGGGACTCGATCACCCCGAGCGCCCCCAGCGAGCGCACCGCCTCGCGCAGCGAGCTCCGGGACACCCCCAGGTGGTCGCACAACTCCGGCTCCGGCGGGAACTTGGCCCCCGGACCGAGCTCACCGGACGCGATCATCTGCCGGAGCCCGGCCAGCGCCTTGTCCGTTGCAGCCATCCCCTCACCTCCTCCCCAGAAGCGTAAGTCCTCAGACCATTCGCGGTCACATCGCCCATCGCCAGGCTGAGACGACGGGTCGCAGCCCACAATTCATCAGATCTTTGTCAGCGCACTGAGAAAGCCTGATACATCAGCCGCCCGCCACCGCCGCGCCGCGAGCTGCTCGTACGGCGCCCCGCCGGTCACCCACACGGTCGTCATCCCGCGCTCGTGCGGCAGCGCGAGGTTCACCTCGAGGTCGTCGAACATCGCGGCCCGCGCCGGGTCGATCCCGAACCGTGTCAGGAACGCGTCCAGGCTCTCGGCGTACGGCTTCGGGACCAGGTCACCGGCGAGGATGTCGAAGACACCGTCGATGCAGTCGCCCAGTCCGAGCCGCCCGAGCGCCTGCTCCGCGTGGTACGCCGATCCGTTCGTGTACACGTACCGGCGTCCGGGCAGCGTCTCCAGGGCGGCGGCGAGTGCCGGGTCGGGACCGATCACCGAGTAGTCGATCCGGCGCTCGAAGCCGAGGAAGTCGTGCGGGTCGATCGTGCCGGTCAGCATCGCGCCGCGCAGCGACGTACCGAATTCGGCGACGAGTTCGGACTGGAGGCGACGGGCGCCGGCGAGGTCGGTTCCGTAGTACTCGGCCAGGGTCGAGAGGATGCCGTGGGTGAGCTGATCGGCGAGCGCGGAACCGGCCGGGTAGAGAGTGTTGTCGAGGTCCAGCACCCAGGTCTCGATGTCCGCCAGCATCCGAACAGCGTAGGTGACACACTGGACTCTGTACCTACGGGAGGGACGGCACACCATGGCGACTGCGCTGGTCACCGGACCGGCGACCGGGATCGGCCGGGCGTTCGCGGACAAGCTGGCGCGCGAGGGTTACGACCTGGTGCTGGTGTCGCGCGACGAGGCGCGGCTCAAGGAGGTCGCCACCGAGATCACCCGGTTGCACGGTGTCGAGTGCGAGGTGCTGGCCGCCGACCTGACCGACCCGGACGACCTGGCCCGCGTCGAGGAGCGGTTCCGCACCGGACCGATCGAGGTACTGGTGAACAACGCCGGATTCGGGCAGAAGAAGCCGTTCTGGCTGAACCCGGTCGAGGTCGAGGAGAAGCAACTCGATCTGCTGGTGCGCGTCGTCCTGCGGCTCACGCACGCCGCCGTACAGCCGATGATCGAGCGTGGCTCCGGTGCGGTGATCAACGTTTCGTCGGTGGCCGGATTCCTGCAGCGCAACGTCTACAGCGCGCACAAGGCGTGGGTGACGACGTTCTCGGCCGGGCTGGCGGTCCAGTTGCACGCCCAGGGGGTTGCCGTGATGGCGCTGTGCCCGGGGTTCGTGCACACCGAGTTCCACGAGCGGATGGGGATGGACAAGTCGCTCATCCCGTCGTTCATGTGGCTGGACGCGACCGATCTGGTCGACGCGGCCTGGAAGGACCTGGCGCGCGGCAAGGCGATCTCGGTCCCGAGCCTGCGCTACAAGGCGGTTATGGTCGCGGCGCGGTTCACGCCGCGCGCGCTCATCGCGCGGGTGTCGACCGTGGGGCTGGACCCCCGGCGGCGCGCTTGACCGGGAGTAGTGACTCGGACAACGTCTTGGCCAGCGCGGCCGCGAACGTGGCGTGCTCGTCGGCCGTCGGCTCGAGACCGGCGAACGCGACCTCGAACCCGCGCTGGAAGCAGGCACCGAACAACAGCGCCGCCGCGGCGTCCACATCAGCGGTACGCCGGATGCGCCCGAGCTTCTGCTCCTCGCGCAGGTAGCGGACCAGTCCCTCCTGCGCCTTGTGCGGCCCCGCGTTGAGTTCCTGCAGCCGGCGCCGATGGGCGACGAGCAGGTCCTGCGACGAGAACAGCGACACCAGGATCGGGAACCCTTCGACGTAGAACTCGATCGCGGTCCGGGCCAGGCGGGTCAGGTTGCCGCGCACTGTCCCGCTGCCCGGGTTGCCGATCAGTTCCTTGAGTGAGCCGGGGAGCTGGGGCATCCGCTCGTGCAGGACCGCGAGCAGGATCGCGGCCTTGTCCGCGAAATGCTTGTAGAGCGCCGCCTCGGAGTACCCGGCGACCTGCGCGATCGACTTGGTGGTCGCCCGCGCGAAGCCCTGCGTCCGCAGTACCTCCGCGGCCGCGTCCAGGATGTCCTCCCTGGTGCTCATCCCTGTCCTCCCGTCGTCGTCGGCAGCCTACCTTGACAGGTTGGTGAGTGTTCACTAACCATGGTGAGTGAGTGTTTACTAACCTGGAGGGGTCGAGGATGAAGCTGGTGGTGTTCGGGGCGTCGGGCCGGATCGGGACCGAGCTGGTGCGTCAGGGGATCGCGGCCGGTCATGCGGTGACGGCCGTGGTGCGCGAGGGCTCGAGTCTTCAGGTGGCGCTGCCGGAGCTTCGGTTGGTCGCGGCGCGGGCCGGGGTACCCGCTGGACTGGTCGACGTGGTGACCGCCGACGTGCTGGATCCGGCCGCGATCACGCCCGTCGTGGACGGCCACGACGCGGTGTTGTCCGCGCTCGGTCCGCGTCCGTCGGGGCTGAGCAGTGTGCTGACCGACGGCGCGCGGAGCGTGCTGGAGGCGATGGACGCGACCGGTGTACGGCGGTTCCTCGTGGTGAGTGCCGCTGGGATCCACAGCAAAGGGGACGACCCGTTCACGAAGTACGTCGTGAAGCCGATCCTGCAGCGGGTCCTGCGAGAGTCGTTCGCGGACACCCGCCGGATGGAGGAGTTGGTCGCCGCGAGCGGTACCGACTGGACGATCGTGTGCCCGCCGCGACTGACGAATGGTGCCGCGAAGGGCAGGATTCGCAGCAACACCGAGGGCACCGTGCGGGGCGGCTTCTCGATGACGCGGGCCGACGTCGCGACGTACCTGCTGCGTGCGGTCGAGGACGCCGACGTGATTCGGAAGACCGTGGTGATCTCGAACTGAGCTACAGCTTCTCCGCGACCTCGGTGAGTACGTCGAGGGTGGCGGTGATCAGGGGGTGATCGGCCCGACTCGCGCGAACTGCGGCGTACACCCGGCGGGTCGGGGCCGGATCGGGAAGCGGACGGATCAGCGCCAGCGTCGGCTCCGGTACGGCGAGGCGCGGGACCAGAGAGACGCCCGCGCCGGCGGCGACAAGTGCGGCGACTGCGCGGAAGTCGTCGGACTGGTGGACGATCCGCGGCTGGAACCCGGCCTGTTCGCAGGCGAGGACGACGACGTCGCGGATCGGGTTGCCGGGGGTGGTCATCACCCAGTCGTCCTGCGCGAGCATCGCCAGCTCGATGGTGTCGTGGTTCGCGGCCGGGTGCGCCGGTGGCAGGACGGCGACGAACGGTTCGGC
This sequence comes from Kribbella sp. NPDC054772, assembly GCF_053611945.1. Classification (NCBI taxonomy): domain Bacteria; kingdom Bacillati; phylum Actinomycetota; class Actinomycetes; order Propionibacteriales; family Kribbellaceae; genus Kribbella; species Kribbella sp. NPDC054772. Next base: position 54,420 of record NZ_JBSHBJ010000025.1, read on the forward strand.
GTACAAGGGGATCCGGGACAGGCGGCGGTCGTCGGGGCGCGGCGAGCCGCGATGCTCGACGGCGATCGCGAGGTCGGCGTCACCATCGAGCAGTTGGGTGATGCCCTGGTGCCCCTCGGCGTCGCGGACGACGAGGTCGAGGCCGGGGGTGGTCTCCCGCAGCCGGGTCAGGGTCGGGGCGACCAGCAAGGTGATGGCGGTGGCGAAGGCGGTCACGCGCACTTCGCCGTTGACGCCGTTCGCGTTCAGGCGCATCGCGTCCTCGGCGCGTTCGACCTCGGCGAGGATCGTGTCCGCGTGGGCGAGCAGCAGGCGGCCGGCCGAGGTGATCGCGACCCGGCGGCCGCGGCGTTCGAGCAGTTCCTGGCCGACCTCGGACTCCAGGGCGGCCAGCTGCTGGGAGACCGCCGAGGGCGTCAGGTGCAGCACCTCGGCGGCCGCCGTCACGGTCCCGTGGTCAGCAAGCGCGCGCAACACCCGCAGGCGTCGTACCTCGATCACGGACCTCAGCTTCGCACAGCTGTTCCGGCCGGGTGGTTCGGAACCACGTGCTGACCATGGAGAAGAAGTGGCGACGGGGAGTGTAGGGCCGGATCGGTGCGTCCGGCATGGCTGAGTGGGTCTGGTCGTGGATCGACTTGATGACGCTGAACGGGACGTAGTGCACGGTGGTTCCTTTCGACTCTTCGACAGTAGGAACCGGGACCTTGATGCGTCCAATGAAAGTTCTTCGCTGAGTTGATGTGTCTGGTGCATGATTGAGCGTATGGAACTGCGTCAGCTCAGGTCGTTCGTGGTGGTGGCCGAGGAGATGAACGTCGGGCGGGCCGCGACCCGGCTGCACCTCACCCAGCCGTCGCTCAGCCGGCAGATCGCCGCGCTGGAGCACGATCTCGGTGTGGAGCTGTTCGCCCGGGTGAAGCGCCGGTTCGTGCTGACGGCCGCGGGGGCGACGTTTCTCGCCGAGGCTCAGGATCTGTTGCGGCGGGCCGACGAGGCGGTTCGCGCGGCGCAGCGGACGCAGCGCGGTGAGCTCGGGACGTTGCGGCTGCGATTCGTGCAGTCGGCAACGTTCGAGGCGCTGCCGCGGATCCTCGGAGCCTTTCGGGAGGCGTATCCCGAGGTGGTGCTCGATCTGGAGACGCTGACGACGCTGCGCCAGACGGAGGCGTTGCGGGACGGGCGGATCGACGTGGGGCTACTCCGTCCGAGTACGCCGTCGGGCGGGGATGCCGTCGTACAACTGGCGCCGAGTCTGGCGTCTCGGGTGGTGGCGGAGAACCCGCTGGTGGCCGTGCTGCCGGCGCGGCATCGGCTGGCCCGGCGCAAACGGGTGCGGCTGACGGACCTGGCGGACGAGCCGTTCGTGTTCTACTCGCGGCCGAGCGGCCCGGCGGTGTACGACACGATCGTCGGGTTCTGCCGGGCGGCCGGGTTCACGCCGCAGATGGAGCAGGAGGCGGCCGACGTCCAGACGATCGTGTCGCTGGTCGCCGCCGGGCTCGGGGTGTCGCTGCTGATCAGCCCGACACCACCGACGAACCCGGACAGCGTCGTCTACCGCGAGTTGTCCGACGACCTGCCACCCTGGCAACTCTCCGTGGCCTGGTCGCCGGCCAACCGCTCACCCGTGTTGCAACGCTTCTTGGAGCTTGTTTAGCCGAAGACGTCCGGGTCGCCGCCGGTGCGGACGCCGGTTTCGAGGTCGGCGATCGCGGCCATGTCGTCGTTGTCCAGGGCGAAGTCGAAGACCTCGAAGTTCTCCTGGATCCGGCTCGGCGTCTTGGACTTCGGGATCACCACGTTGCCGAGCTGCAGGTGCCAGCGGATCATCACCTGCGCGGCCGACTTGCCGTACTTCGCACCGATCGTCTTCAGCGCGGCGTTCTCCAGCAGGTCGCCGGAGGCCAGCGGGCTCCACGCCTCGGTGACGATGTCGTTCTCGGCGTTGAACGCGCGCAGGTCGTCCTGCGGCAGCGCCGGGTGCAGCTCGATCTGGTTCACCGCCGGCCGGATCGTGGTCTCCTCGAAGATCCGCCGCAGCGCGGGCTCGTGGAAGTTCGAGACACCGATCGAGCGGACCCGCTTGTCGGCGTACAGCTGCTCGAGGGCCTTCCAGGTGTCGACGTACAGATCGCGCTGCAGCGACTGCCAGTGGATCAGGTACAGGTCGACGTACTCGAGGCCGAGCTTCGCCAGGCTGGTGTCGAACGCCTTCAGCGTGGAGTCGTAGCCCTGGTCGCTGTTCCACACCTTGGTGGTGATGAACAGGTCGTCACGGGGGATGCCGGACGCGGCGATGGCCCGGCCGACACCTTCTTCGTTGCCGTAGATGGCCGCGGTGTCGATGTGCCGGTAGCCGGTCTCGAACCCAGCGGTCACGACGTCGGTGACGATCTCGTCCTCGATCTGCCAGACCCCCAGGCCCAGCTGCGGGATCTCGACGCCGTTGTCCAGAGTGATGGAGGGGACTGTGCTCATCTACCCATTCCACCCGGCAAAAGGTTTCCGGCCCAGTCATCTGACGTGTGACAACAACCTCATTAACCGTTCGTAACCACCGCGAAGGACTTGGCATCCGGCTCCAGGAAGCGGAGCAGCCCGCTGCCTTCGCGCTCCAGCTCGGCCTGTGTCTTCTTCAGCAACTTCCCGAACGGGGTCAGGGTGAGAGTGGCCACACCGCGTTTCTTCTCGCTCGTCCACAGCCCGGCGACCACCCCGTCGACGGTGTACGTCGCCTTGACCCGGAGATTCTTCGTGTACACAGCGGGTTTGTGCTCGTCCGCGATGATCCGCTCCCGTTTCGCGTGTGACAGCAGCACGTTGTCGAACTCCGGCAGGAACCGCACCGGCGCCGGTGTCTCCGGATCCGGCCGAGGGCCATCGGGTACGTCGTACAGCGTTTTGCCGGCGTCGTCGGTGAAGGTCACCAGCTCCAGCGCGTCGAACAACGGCTTCGCCTTCTGCAATCCGGACCAGGTCTGGAAGTCCGCGGGAGTCGCCGGACCGAACGCCTGGAGGTAGCGAATGACCAGCTCCTTGGCCTCGGCGCGTCGGTGCAGCTTCTTACCGATCCACTCCTCGGCCGGGGTGAACCGGGAGTTCGCCGTCCAGGACCAGCGCACGTCCGTCGGGTACATCACCAGCGGCACGAGCATCCGCGTGCAGAACCCGAGCGCGCGCTCGTTCACCTCCGGGAACTGCTGCTGGAGCGCGTCCCGCACTTCGGTGAACGTCAACGGTTCCTTCGCGAGCAGCTTCTCCGCGGCGGCAACGACCTTGTCCGGCTGCAGCCCCGCGCCCCGGTCACCGAGCACCTTCAACCCGGCCTCGAGCACCGGCGCCACCGTCACCCGGAACCGCAGGTAGTCCGCCGCGGTCACCAGATGCAAGGTCCCGCGGAACATCGTCGCGCGTACGACGTCCCGCGCCTCGACGGCCTGATCCAGCTGGGTCTCCGTGAACCCGTCGATCCGCGTCCACAACCCGACGTACGGGTGTTTGGGCTCCTGCCCTTGCATCCCGGCGAGCCGCTCGACCACCTGGACCGCGGACGTGGACTCGCGCTCGAGCAACAGTTGCCGCGCGAGCGTTGCCCGGTTGACCGCCTTCGCACTCAGAACCGACATGCCCACATCCTGCCCGCGAACACCGACAAATCGGCGAACCAGGCGTCCCGGCGCCGGCGAATATCGCCCTAGGTGGATGAGTCGGACTCGGTGTCCCAGATGCGATCTTCGTCCTGCGAGCCGGATTCGCGAGCACCGACGAGGGACCCGGGGGTGGGCACAGATGCTGCGAGCGGTTGGTCTTGCGCTGGCGGCGCTGCTCCTCGTCTCCTGTGGAGAAAACGGGTCCGTCGAGCTCCCGTCAGGATCATCAACGCGTACTCCTCAGGCGGTGCCATCGGTGCCGTCCGTGACCGCGACGCTGCCGGCCCGCTCGTCCGCGCCCCAGGAGTCCGCGCCCCAGGAGAGCGCCGCGCCGGTGACCAGTCGCACCCGCTCGCCGGAGGCCTCGGCGAATCCGACCGCGCCGGCGGCCGCATCGAGTCCCGCCGAGTCGTCGGTCCCCACCGGACCGACACGGACCGCCCCGCCGACTGCCCCGCCAACCGCACCGCCGACCGTCACCACGACGACCGAACGCACCAGGACGGCGACCGTCTCGCCGACGCAGACGACGACCACGTCGCAGACCAAGACGGTGTTCACCTCGGCCCCGACACCAACAACCGCGACGACGGTGCAACCCACCTCGGCCAACAGCGGCGGCGCACCCACCTGGCTGTGGTGGGTGCTGGCCGCGATAGTGCTCGTGCTGGCAATCGGGATACCGCTGCTCATCAGGTCGCGCCGGCGCAGCGCCTGGCGGGACGACCTCTCCGCCGCCGAGGGCGAGGTGACGTGGTTCGCCCGCACCCTGATCGCCGACCTCCGCCGGCAGCCCTCGCCGATGGCGGCCGCCGGCGCCTGGAACGTCGAGTCGAGCCGGGTCGTCGCCGTCGAGGACAAGCTGACCGCCCTCGCGTCGAAAGCACCGAACGACGCCGACGGAACCCGCGCCCGCACGCTCCGCAACGCCGTCCGAGGGGCCCGGACCGATATCCAGAACCTGCTGACGACCGCCACCCCGGCGACCCTGCCGCGAGACCTGGACGCGGTCGGTGCCCGGCTCGAGCAAGCGCTCGGAGCACCGACCACCGGTTCGGCTACGCCGCCAGGGCGGCCCGAGCCTCGATGAACGCCGCGATCGCGCGCTCCACATCCTCGGTCGAGTGCGCCGCCGAGAGCTGGACGCGGATCCGCGCCTTGCCCTGCGGTACGACGGGGTACGAGAAGCCGATGACGTAGATCCCCAGGTCGAGAAGCTTGTCGGCCAGCCGGCCCGCCTCGGCCGCGTCACCGATCATCACCGGGGAGATCGGGTGGTCGCCGGGCAGTACGTCGAAGCCGGCATCGGTCATCTTGGTGCGGAACAGCGCGGTGTTAGCGCTGAGCTTGTCGCGCAGGTCGCTGGAGCCGCCGATCATCTCGAGGGCCTTCAGGGACGCCGCGGTGACGGACGGCGCCAGCGAGTTCGAGAACAGGTACGGGCGAGAGCGCTGGCGGAGCAGCTCGACGATCTCGCGGCGGGCGGAGACGTAACCACCGGAGGCACCGCCGAGCGCCTTGCCGAGGGTGCCGGTGACGATGTCGACGCGGTCCTTGACGCCGAACAGCGACGGGGTGCCGGCGCCGTCCGGGCCGACGAACCCGACCGCGTGCGAGTCGTCCACCATCACCAGGGCGTCGTACCGCTCCGCGAGGTCGCAGATCTCGTCGAGCGGGGCGACGTACCCGTCCATCGAGAACACGCCGTCGGTGGCGATCAGCCGGTAGCGCGCGCCGGCGGCGTCCTTCAGCTGGGCCTCGAGGTCGGCCATGTCGCGGTTCTTGTACCGGTACCGCTTCGCCTTCGACAGCCGGATGCCGTCGATGATGCTGGCGTGGTTCAGCTCGTCGGAGATGATCGCGTCGTCGGCACCGAGCAGCGTCTCGAAGAGGCCGCCGTTGGCGTCGAAGCAGGAGCTGTAGAGGATCGTGTCCTCGGTCCCGAGGAAGGTGCTCAGGGCACCTTCCAGGTCCTTGTGGATCTGCTGGGTGCCGCAGATGAAGCGCACCGAGGACAGCCCGAATCCCCACCGGTCAAGGGCTTGTTTGGCCGCCGCGACAACGTCGGGGTGATCGGACAGCCCGAGGTAGTTGTTCGCGCAGAAGTTCAGTACTTCGTTGCCAGTAGCAACCGAGATCAGGGACTGCTGGGGCGACGTGATCACCCGCTCGGACTTGTACAGCCCCGCGTCCCGGATCTCGCCGACGGTCGTTTTCAGGTCGTCCCGCATCCGCCCGAACATCAGTGCTTCTCCTCCAGGGTCTCAGCCGTCCAGTCCATGATCACCTTGCCGCAGTGCCCCTGCCGCGCGACGTCGAAGGCGCGCGCGAAGTCGCCGTACCCGAACCGGTGGGTGATCACCGGGGTCAGGTCCAGGCCGCGTTCCAGCATCACCGACATCGAGTACCAGGTCTCGAACATCTCCCGGCCGTAGATGCCCTTGATGGTCAGCATGTTGAGCACCACGGTGCCCCAGTCGATCGCGATCTCGTCCGACGGCAGGCCGAGCATCGCGACCTTCCCGCCGTGCGTCATGTTCGCGAGCATGTCCCGCAGCGCGGCCGGCTGCCCGGACATCTCCATCCCGACGTCGAACCCCTCGCGCATCCCCAGGCTCTGCTGCGCCTGCGCGATCGTCTCCTCGCCGACGTTCACCGCGCGGGTGACGCCGATCTTCCGGGCCAGGTCCAGCCGGTACTCCGAGAGGTCGGTGATCACCACGTTCCGCGCACCGGCGTGCAGTGCGACCGCCGCGGCCATCACCCCGATCGGGCCGGCACCGGTGATCAGGACGTCCTCACCGACCAGCGGGAACGACAGCGCCGTGTGGACCGCGTTGCCGAACGGGTCGAAGATCGCTGCGACATCCAGGTCGACCGGGTCCTTGTGTACCCACGCGTTGCTCGCGGGCAGGGCGACGTACTCCGCGAACGCGCCCGGGACGTGGACACCGAGACCGCGCGTCTTGATGCACAGGTGGCGGCGACCGGCGCGGCAGTTGCGGCAACGGCCGCAGACCAGGTGCCCTTCGCCGCTGACCAGGTCACCGACCGCGACGTCGCGAACACCGACGCCGATCTCGACCACCTCACCGCAGAACTCGTGCCCGGTGACCATCGGCACCGGCACGTTCTTCTGCGCCCAGTGGTCCCAGCTCTGGATGTGCAGATCAGTTCCGCACAACCCGGTCCGGAGCACCTTGATCAGGACCTCGTCGGCCTCGATCTTCGGTTCCGGGACGTCCTGCAACCACAGACCCTGCTTTGCCTCGGCCTTGACCAGCGCCTTCACCCGCACACCTCCGTCTACGACGATCGTCCACATCGTCGTGCCGGGCAACCATCGGCGTCCATCGACAGGTCGTGCACAGGCTTTGCAGCCGAACTGCATACTGGGACCCATGCGGGGAGTAGTCAGAGTCCTGGGGATCCTGCTCCTGGTGGCCGGCGTCGGGTTGCTCGGCTGGGTCGGCTGGCAGTACTTCGGCACCGGCATCACCTCGAACCACGCGATGGGTCAGGGCGAGAGCTCGCTGCGGCAGCAGTGGAAGAAGCCGGCCCCGGCGACAGCGACGGCCACGGCCACGGCTCGGCCGGCGCCCGGGAAGCCGATCTTCTTGCTCCGGATCCCGAAGTTCGGCGCCGACTGGGAGAAGCCGATCGTCGAGGGCGTCGACGCGAGCGATCTGGAGCGTGGGATCGGCCACTATCCACAGACCCAGATGCCGGGCCAGCCGGGCAACTTCGCGATCGCCGGCCACCGGGTCACCCACGGTTCCCCGTTCCGCAAGCTGCTCGATCTGCGGAAGGGCGACCAGGTCGTCGTGGAGACCCAGGACGCCATCTACACCTACGAGCTGGACGGCTCGCCCCGTGATCTGACCGTCCAGCCGACCGACACCTGGGTCCTCGACCCCGTTCCCGGCAAGAACCAGACGCCCACCAAGGCGGTCATCACGCTGACCACCTGCCAGGACCTGTTCCACTCACCGGATCGCTCGGTTGCCTTCGGTCACTTGGTCAAGGTCGGCAAGAAGTAGTGGACTGAGCAGTGTTCTAAGCTCAACGCTCATGAGCTACGACCGGGACGGACTGCTGGAGCAGGTCAAGAACAAGGCGATCGTGCACGGCCGGGTGACGCTGGCATCCGGCAAGGAAGCCGACTACTACGTCGACCTGCGCCGGATCACGCTGGACGCGGCCGCCGCGCCGCTGATCGGCCCGGCGATGCTCGAGCTGACCAAGGACCTGGAGTACGACGCCGTCGGTGGCCTCACGCTCGGTGCGGACCCGGTCGCGATGTCGATGCTGCACGCCGCCGCGCAGCAGGGCCGGACGCTGGACGCGTTCGTCGTACGCAAGGCCGAGAAGACGCACGGTCTGCAGCGGCGGATCGAGGGTCCGGACGTCAAGGGCCGCCGGGTGCTGGCGGTCGAGGACACCTCGACGACCGGTGGTTCGGTGCTGACCGCGGTCGAGGCGCTGCGGGAGGCCGGGGCCGAGGTGGTCGCGGTCGCGGTGATCGTGGACCGGTCGACCGGCGCGCAGGAGCGGGTGGAAGCAGAGGGCTTGGAGTATCGGACCGTGTTCGGACTCGAGGACCTGGGTCTCAGCTGATGCAGAGCAGTACCGTCGCGTTCGTCCTGGTAGCCGTCCTGCTCGGGCTCGGAATCTTCTACTTCAACTACTACCGCGCGAAGAAGCGCCGTGAGTTGTTCGCCGGGTTCGCCGCCCAGCAGGGCTGGTCCTACGTACCGTCGAACCCGTCGCTGGCCGGCCAATGGCGGGGTACGCCGTTCGACTCCGGTGACCATCGACGGGCGCAGAACGTGCTGTCCGGGCAGTACAACGGGCATCCGATGGTTGCCTTCGACTACAGCTACCAGACGCACACCACCAACAGCCGCGGCCAGCGGCGGACCACCACGCACCGCTACGGCGTCGTGGTGATGCAGCTGCCGGGCGCACTGCCGCACCTCGAGGTGACGCACGAGGGGATCTTCGGCGGCGCGGTCGCGAACGCGTTCGGGTTCCGCGACATCCAGTTCGAGAGCGACCAGTTCAACCGGGCGTTCCGGGTGAAGGCCGACGACGAGCGGTTCGGGCACGCGGTGGTGACGCCGCGGATGATGGAGCTGCTGCTCGCCCGCGGCGAGATCGGCTGGCGGATCGAGGGAAACTCGCTGGTCGGCTGGGACAAGGGCAGTCACAACCCGACCGAGATGATGAACCGGCTGATGCTGCTGCAGCAGGTTCTGGAGAACGTTCCGCCCTACGTCTGGCGTGACTACGCGGGCGTCGACCCCCGTGCGCAGCAGCCACCGGGCGGACCTACCTACCCGTAGAGTCGATCCCAGCACTGCCAATACCTCGGGAGCTGGGAAATGGTCTGGGTCATCATCGCGATCGTCGCGGTCGTCGTCATTCTGGCGATCATGCTGATCACGTCGTACAACCGGTTCGTCAAGCAGCGGAACCTGATCCAGGAGTCGTGGCGGCAGATCGACGTCGAGCTGCACCGCCGGTACGACCTGATCCCGAACCTGGTCGAGACCGTGCGCGCGTACGCGGCCCACGAGCGGCACGTGTTCGAGGAGGTCGCCCGGCTGCGTACCCAGGCGGTGAACGTGCAGGGCTCGAACCCGGAGCAGCGAGCTGCTGCGGAGGGTGAACTGTCCGGCGCGCTGCGTCAGATGATGATCTCGGTCGAGCAGTACCCGCAGCTGCAGTCGAACCAGAACTTCCTCGGCCTGCAGCGCGAGCTGACCGACACCGAGGACCGGATCGCGGCCGGCCGCCGGTTCTACAACGCGAACGTCGGCGACTACAACACCCGCATCGAGGCGTTCCCGTCGAACGTGATCGCGAACGGCTTCAAGTTCGAGAAGGCCGGGTACTTCGAGGTCAAGGACGAGCAGGTCCGCGCGGTCCCGCAGGTGTCGTTCGGCACCATCGGCTCGGTCGCGGGGGAGCAGGCGCCGCCGCAGATGCAGCCGGGAGCGCCGTCGTCCGGTCAGATCCACCCGCAGATGCCGGGGGACCAGGGCAACTACCAGCAGGGCTACCCGCAGCAGCAGATCCCGGGCAGCTACCAGCAACCGCCCCAGCAGCCTCCGTACCAGGGTCAGCAGCGGCAGCCGGGTCAGCAGGGCCAATACCCCGCGCAGGGGTACCAGGGAGAGCCACCGGTGGGCGGCCCGCCTGCGGGTTCCCCCGCGCCACAGGACGGACAGCCGCCTTTCACCGGTGGCCAGTAGGCACCGGTCCCCGTGATCCAGGTCCCCCGACCCCGGACTCACTCCCAGTGCCAGGCCCGGCGTGACGGCGGTCAAGTCGCCACCCGGGCCTGCCCTCCCCCCGGTACCTGACGACAACAGTGCCGCACTGAGATACATCCGGCGTACATCGGGCTTCCCGCCGGGTGTGGACGGATGCCACGATAGGTCGGTTCCAGAGTGGAGAGGTCGGACGAGTGGACAGTCTGAGGTACGCGATCCTCGGACCTCTGCGCCTCGTCCACGTCCAGGGCCAGCCGCTCAAGGCCGCGAAACCGCGCCAGCTGCTGGCCACGTTGCTCCTGCACCCGAACCGCTTCGTCTCCACCGATCTGATCGCTGACGCGCTCTGGGAGAACAACCCGCCGCGGTCGGCCACCGCGAACATCCGGACCTACGTCCGTGCGCTCCGCGGGGTGCTGCAGGACGCCGGACTTCCCGCGCCGATCGACACCTCGGCGGCCGGCTACAGCATCGAGGTCGGTGTCGACGAGCTCGACGCCAGCCTGTTCGAGTCGCTCCTTGCCGAAGGCGGTCACCTGCGAGACGCCGGTGACGACCGGCAGGCTATGCAGGTGCTGTCCCGCGCGTACGCGCTCTGGCGCGGCCGTCCGCTCGAGGACCTCCCGATGCCCGCGGCCTGGGAGGGCTCCATCGGCCGCCTGGAAGCGCAGCACCGCGGTCTGGTCGACACACTGCTCGACCTCCGGCTCGAGTACGGCGACGCGAGTGGCGCCGCAGTACTGCTGAGTGCCCGCCTCGTGGACGACCCGTACGACGAGCAGCTCTGGCGCCGCCTGGTCGACGCTCTGCTCGCTGCGGGACGTGGTGGTGAGGCGCGAGCGGCGTACGCGAAGGCTGTGCAGACGCTGGCCGACGAGCTCGACATCAAGCCCGGTCCCGAACTGGAAGCCGCCGGCGCCCGCGCCGAGAACGGCCCCTCGGCCAACTGGCCCAATCCGGGGATCCCAGCGGACCATACGGCGGACCGTCCCGTACCGCCTCCGCCCGCCGGACCGATGGCGGCCCCGGAACTGACCGACCCGCTGCGGCCACCGAGTCAGCTGCCGCTCGACCTGGCCGACTTCAACGGCCGGCAGCACAACCTGGAGCAACTGCGGGACCTGGTCTGCGGCCGTGACCCGGTGCGGCCGCCGATCGCGGTCATCTCGGGCGCACCGGGAACGGGTAAGACCTCACTGGCCGTGCGACTCGGCCATCAGGTCCGTGAGTACTTCCCGGACGGGCAGATCTACCTGGACATGCACGGTGCGACGCACCCGCGCGATCCGGCAGCCGCGCTGACCGATCTGCTGCTCAGCCTGAACCTTCCGGACTACGCGATCCCGACGGACCCGGAGCGGCGGTCCGCGATGCTGCGGTCCGAGCTGGCGAGCCGACGGGTGCTGATCATCCTCGACGACGTGGCGACCGCCGGTCAGGTGACACCGTTGATGCCGGGGACGGGGGCGTCCGCGGTCGTGGTGACCAGCCGGAACCGGTTGATGGACCTGGCCGGGGCGGACAGCCTGCCCCTCGACACGTTCGACGACCGCGAGGCCGCCGTACTGCTGTCGTCGGTGGCCGGTGCCGGGCGGATCGATCCGTCGTCGCCCGAGGCCGAGGAGATCCTGTCCGCGTGCGCGAACCTGCCGCTCGCGATCCGGATCGTCGGCAGCCGGCTGGCGCAGCGTCCGGACCTGAGCGCCCGCGAGCTGGCCCGGCGGCTGCGGGACGAGACCTCGCGCCTGGACGAGCTGAGCATCGGTGAGCTCGCCGTCCGGACCAGTGCGGACCTCAGTTACGACGCGCTCAGCCCCGAAGAGGCCCGGTTGTACCGCCTGATCGGCCACTTCGCCGTCGGGGTGTTCTCGGCCCGCGCATTGGAAGCGATCGCGTCGCCGGCCGCCGTACGGCGCAGTCTGGACCGGCTGATCGAGGTCAACCTGGTCCGGATCAGCTCAGTCGACCACCGCGGTACGGCGCGTTACCGGGTGCACGACCTGCTGCGGCTGCACGCGCTCGCGGTCGGCACCGAGGAGCAGCAGTCGCAGGCGATCCGGGACGTGGAGACCGTCGTCGACGAGATCCTGAACAAGATCCGCCGGGCCAACGAAGCGCTGTCCTTCGAGTACTTCGGCGTTCTCGAACACACCGGCCCGTTGACCGCGCCCGACCCGTCGCCGTTCACCGAGACCGACGCGATCGCGTGGTTCGACAGTGAGCGCAGTACGTTCGTGCCGGCCATCCGGGCCGCGGCGCAGAACGGGCTGCACGAGCACGCGTGGCGGATCGCTGCCGCCTGGGGCCCGTACCTCGACCTGCGAGCCGGCTTCGAGGACTGGAACGGCTCGCACCAGCAGGGTTTGCTGAGCGCGGTCGCCTGCGGTGACCGGCGCGGCGAGGCGATCATGCACCGCAACCTCGGTCAGCTGGCGGTCTACCAGGACGACTGGGAGACCGCGCGCCGGCACTTCGACGCGGCCGCGCAGGTGTTCGCCGAGGTCGGCGACCGGCTCGGTGAGGGCGTCGCCGCCGTCGGGCTCGGCACCTGGCTGCGGGAGCGCGGCGAGCGGGACAAGGGACTGGAGCAGTACGAGAAGGCGATCGAGGCGTTCGTCGAGGACGGCAACGCGAACGCCGAGGCCCTGGCGCGGACCGCGGCCGCGAACGTCTACCTGGTCCGCGGCGACCTGGACACCGCCCGGAGCCTGCTGGCGAGGGCGTTCCAGATCGCCGTACGCCGTGCCGACGCCCACCGCGAGGCCAAGGTACGGCGACGCATCGCGGCGCTCCGGGTCGTTCAGGGCCGGCACGACGAGGCGGTCCGGCAGCTGCGCAAGGCGCTGGCGATCTTCGACGGGATGGGCGACGACCACTGCGCGGCGTACACGCGGTCGCTGCTCGGGCAGGCGCTGATGGAGCGCGGCGAGGTCGCCGCGGCCCGGAAGACCCTGCTGGACGCGATGGACATCGGCCACCGGCTGGGCGACCGCAGCGTCGAGGGTCAAGCGGCGCAGCATCTCGGCGAGCTCTATCTGACGACGGGCAGCATCGACAACGCCCGCCGTACCCTCGAGCGCGCCGCGCGGGTCTGGCAGCAGGCAGGGAACGACGGCGCCGCGGCCGACTGCCGCCGGTTGCTGGCCGGCTCCGAAGCAGGGGTCGCAGCCGGCTGAGCCCGCCGGGCAACGCTCGCAGGGCAATGTACGGCGGCTGTATCCGCGCCCGGCAGGATTTCGGTCATGCCACGGCACACCGGCCGAGGACGGGGGATCGGGGAGGATTACCTATGGCCTGGGGGGAGGTTGTCGTGGAGCGCCGGAACGTCCCGCGGGTGGCGAACCCGCGGGACACCGAGGCGGCGCTGAACTGGCAGCTGGAACGCGCCGGTTCGGCGGCCTGGCTGGACTGGCCGTTGAAGTTCCAGCGGATGGCGTTCGGTTACGCGCACGACAGCGGCTGGCACGACGCGGCCGACGCGGTGAGCTGGCTCGACCACCACGCCCTGCTCCGTGAAGGGGCGGCGCCACGGGGGGCGCTGGTCTGGTACCAGGCGGCAGACCGGATCCGGGTGGCTTGCGCACTCGGTTCCGGTCAGGTGGTCGGCCCACTCCCGACCGGTCTGGTCGAGGTCACCGACCTCGGCCGGCTCAGCTCCGACTGGGTGTGGTCAGAACCGCACTTCCCGTTCGGCCACTGAGCCAGACGGGGCCAGACTGAGCCAAGCGGGGTCAGTCGGTCGGGTTGTTGACCGGGTGCTTCGGGGCGGCGTGCTTCGCGCCGCCGTCGGTGTTGTTGTTGTTGTTGCGGTTGCGGCGCCGGGCGAGGAAGTACTCGACGACCATCGGGATCAGCGAGACCAGCACCAGCAGGATCAGCGCCGACTCCAGGTGGGCGTGGATGAACTGCACGTTACCGAGCGCGTGACCGAGCAGCGTGATGCCCGGCGCCCAGATCACCGCGCCGACGCCCGTCCACAGGAAGAACTTCTTCGGGTCCATCCTTCCGGCGCCGGCCACGATCGTGATGAAGGTCCGCACGATCGGCACGAACCGGGCCATCACCAGCGCCCGCGGACCGTACCGCTCGAAGAAGTCGTGCGTCTGCTCGATGTACTTCGGTTTCAGGAACCGGGCGTTCGGGTTCTGGAACAGCGACGTACCGAGGAACCGGCCGATGTAGTAGCCGGACACGTTCCCGAGGAACGCGGCGATGGTCAGCAGCACGCAGGCCAGCCAGAGCGGTACGCCGATGGTGCCCTGCGCGATGAACAGGCCGACCGCGAACAGCAGCGAGTCACCGGGCAGGATCGGGAACAGCACCCCGCACTCGATGAACACCACAATCAGCGTGCCCCACAGCGCCCAGTCACCCAGCCAGTGCAGCAGGTACTCCGGGTCCATCCAGTTGGGCATCAGCATCGCGACAAGAGGAAGCACGCGGACAGGGTAGCGTCCCGACCTGTGCGTGAGCTGAGCAGCGACCTGCGGGGAGCGGACATGGTGGGGCCGAACGAGGTCGGGGTCGGCCCGTGGCAGGGGGAATGGCCCGACGACCCGCGGCTGGACCCGGAACTCCTCGCGGCCGGCGATCGACGCAACGTCGTCGACAAGTACCGGTACTGGAAGCTCGAGGCGATCGTCGAGGACCTCGACCAGCAGCGGAACCCGTTCCACGTCGCGATCGAGAACTGGCAGCACGACCTGAACATCGGCTCGGTGGTGCGGACGGCGAACGCATTCCTGGCGACCGAGGTGCACATCGTCGGCCTCCGGAAATGGAACCGCCGTGGTGCGATGGTCACCGATCGCTACCAGCACGTCCGTCACCAGCCGACCCTTGCGGACCTCGCCGAGTACGCCGCTGCTCGGGCGCTGCCGGTGATCGGGATCGACAACCTGCCGGGGTCCGTACCGCTGGAGACGTTCGACCTGCCGCGCGAATGCGTCCTGCTCTTCGGTCAGGAGGGCCCTGGGCTGACTCCCGAGGCCCACGCGATCTGCTCCGCGGTGCTGTCGATCGCCCAGTTCGGCTCGACCCGCTCGATCAACGCGAGCGCCGCGGCCGCGATCGCCATGCACGCGTGGATCCGGCGGCACACCTTCGGTCAGCCGTCGAGCAGCTGATCGAGGAGTCCCGCCGCCAGTTGTAGTACTGCGCGTTCAGTGGGATTGAGCCGTTCGGTGATGGCCTCGGCGAGCCAGTCGTCCGAACTCTGCACGTGGTCTTTCAGTAGTTGACGGCCGCTGTCGGTCAGCTCGATCGTGTGCCGGCGGCGGTCCTGGGTGTCCTGCTGCCTGGTGATCAGGTCCTGCTCCTCGAGACCGGCGAGCACACGCGTCAACGACTGCGGCTGCACGCGCTCCGCCGCGGCGATCTCGCTCGCCGTCAGTGGCCCACGCCGGTGCAGCTGGCCCAGCACGGCCACGCCGGTGCTCCCCAGACCGTCCCCCGTCCGCTCGGCCCGCAGTCGCAACGCCAGTCGAGTGCTGGCTCGCCGAAGCGCTACGGCCGTGTCATACGCTTCCACTTACTATTCCTCTCTAGCGACCGCTTGAGAATGCTAAGCTGAGCTTACTATGACGATCGCGGATCCGCGTCACCTCATCCACTGGCACCGCGAGACACCGGTCGTCCTCCCGCAGTTGATCGTCGCCGCCCTGGCGATGGCCGCCCCGATCGCGTACGGCGTCGCCACCGATCACCTCGCCCAAGCGTCGTACGCCGCCCTCGGTGCACTCGCCCACCTTGTGTCCGCACCAACCATCCGGAGGCCGCTTTCGTGGTTGGCCGGGGCACAAAGAGTGGCAGTGGGAGTGGTGGTGACGGCGGGGGCTTGGGTTGGGGTGTCGCTCGGGGGCCGTGGCTGGTGGACCGCGGTCGGTGTGGTTGGGCTGGCGGCGGTTGCTGCTGTGGTGGGTGGGCTCAGCCGGTGGATGGCCGATGTGACGAGGCGGTTCATCACGTTTCTGGTGATGTCGACCGGGCTGAGTTCGGTGAGTGCCTGGGAGGTTGCTCAGTGGTTCGCGCTGGGGGTCGCGTGGGCGATCGTGTTGGGTCTTTGGGGAAGTGGCGAGGTGGCCGCGCGGCCGACGTACTGGAAGGTGTGGCGACGGAGGCTGCGCAGTTTTGACGCGTGGCGGTACGCGGTGCAGCTGGTGCCGGCGCTCGCGATCGCTGAGGCGATCGAGGTGTGGTGGCATCAGGAGAAGGGCTACTGGATCGCGCTGGCCGTGGTGATCGTCGTCCGTCGCCGTGGCGGATCGTTGCTCCGGGCAACACAGCGCTGCGTCGGCACCTGCGTCGGCGTACTGATCGGCGGAGCTCTCGTGCTCTGGGTGCCGCCGTCTTGGGCAATCGTGGCGGTCGTCACCGTTCTCGCCGGTCTGCGGCCGTTGCTCAAGGAACGCAACTACGCGGCGTACGCCATCCTCATGACCCCGCTCGTCGTGCTGCTGATGGATCTCGGCCGTACTCCGGAGCTCTCGACCGTCGGGTACCGCTTGATCGACACCGTGATCGGCTGCCTGATCGCGATCCTTCCTACTCTGGTCCTGAGGAGGCGCCATGTGGCCTGATCACGTGATCTGGTGGCAGATCTACCCGCTCGGCTTCACCGCCGCGGAGTCAACCGCGCAGACAACGGTCGTGCACCGTCTGCGCCACTTGGAGAGCTGGCTCGATTACGCCATCGATCTCGGCTGTTCGGGACTCCTGCTGGGCCCGGTGTTCGCGTCCGAGACGCACGGCTACGACACCGTCGACCACTTGCGCATCGACCCGCGCCTCGGCGACGACGCCGATTTCGACTCGCTCGTCGCGCAGGCCCACGACCGTGGCCTGCGGATCGCCCTCGACGGTGTGTTCAACCACGTCGCGCGCTCGTTCCCGCACCCCGAGTGGTTCCGCCGCTCCGACGGTGGGCTCGCCACTTTCGAGGGCCACGAACAGCTCGTCGCCCTCGACCACAGCAACCCCGAGGTGGCGCAGTACGTCGGCGACGTCCTCAGGCACTGGCTCGACCGCGGCGTCGACGCCTGGCGCCTGGACGCGGCGTACGCCGTCCCGCCCGAGTTCTGGCGCGACGTCCTGCCACGCGACCGCGACGCCTGGTACTTCGGTGAGGTCATCCACGGCGATTACGCCGGGTACGTCGCGAAGAGCGGGCTCGATTCCGTCACGCAGTACGAGCTGTGGAAGGCGATCTGGAGTTCGCTCAACGACCGCAACTTCTTCGAGCTGTCGTACGCGCTCGGTCGGCACAACGCACTCCTGGACACGTTCGTCCCGCAGACGTTCGTCGGGAACCACGACGTGACCCGCATCGCGACCCGGCTCGAGGACGAGCGGTACCTCGGTCATGCGCTGGCGATCCTGTTCGCGGTCGCCGGCGTACCGAGTGTGTACTCCGGCGACGAGCAGGCGTTCCGCGGTCTGAAGGAGGACCGAGCCGGCGGCGACGATGCGATCCGGCCGGCGTTCCCCGAGGAGCCCGCCGAGCTGGCGCCGTACGGCTGGGACACCTATCGGTTGCACCAGGAGCTGATCGGTCTGCGGCGGCGCAATGCGTGGCTGACCCGCGCGCGGACGGAGGTCGAGCACGTCACCAACGAGACGATCGCGCTGCGGGCCCGTCAGGACGACGCCTGGGTGCTGCTCCTGCTCAACGTCTCCGATCAGGAGGCCGTGTTCCCGGTCGACGACGCGGTTGTCGTACCGCCGCACAGTTGGAGATTCTTGACACGACCGTAACCTTCGGCCGGGCTCCCGCGTTGTCCTGATTGACAGAAGTGAGGCCTTCTCGACCAAAGTCAGCCCCAACTCGGGGGGCTCGACGCGCATCAAGCACGTCGTACTGGGTTTGTGACGGGAAACATGGGGTTTGTTGATGAACGCTCTGTGGGACGAACTGCTACACGAGCTGGGTACCGTGCGCGCCCTGAGCGCGGCAGCTCTGGAGGCGCGCTCGGAGACCTCGCGGGTCGCGCTGATCACCCTGCTGGATGCCGAGACCGCGGAGATCTCGGCGATCCTCGACCGGATCCTCCGCGAAGCCGCCGAGACGTCAGCGGCCTAGGAGCGAGCCGACCGCCTGGCGGAGCGTTTCCGTCGGGTCGTCGGGCTGGTCGAACGCGCGGTACGCGATGTGGGCGTCCGGCCGGACGAACAGACAGCCCGCGTCCGGGATCTCGCGCACCCGCGCCCAGTCGCCGTACAGGTCGTCCAGCTCGCGGCCCGGCCCGATCACGAACGCCTCGATCGGTACGCCGAGCTGCTCGGACACGGACTGCGCCGCCTTCACCCACGCCTCACCGCCGATCCCGGTGAGCAGCGTGAACCGGCCCTTGCCGACCACGTCCAAGGTGCTGACGGTCTCCGATCCACGGGTCAGCCAGCAGTGCGGGATGCGAGCGCCCGGCCACGTCGTCGGGTGGTAGTAGAGCTCGTGATCCCGCTCGTACGGCGGCTCCGGCGTACCGTCCGCGATCACGGCCGACGACCGGTAGCGCTGACCGAGCTCGACGCCGTGCGCGTTGAACTCGTAGTCCTTCAGCTCGATCGCCTTCCGCAGCTCCGCACGCTGGGCCGCCGCGGCGGGTGTGTCGTCCTTGCGCGACTCGATCGTCCGCCCGGGCGGCGCGTCCGGCGTCATCCCGAGCGCGTGGAAGATCTGGCCGAACTGGTTTCGGCTCTTGTTGGCGCGGTCAACGATCTGCCGCGCGATCGGCGCCCGCTCGTCGTTGTAGCTGTCGAGCAGCTCGGGCGCGGCGTGACCCTCGAGGACCAGCGCGAGTTTCCAGGCCAGGTTGTACGCGTCCTGGATCGAGGTGTTCGAGCCGAGGCCGTTGCTCGGCGGGTGCCGGTGGATCGCGTCACCCATGCAGAACACGCGGCCCTGCGAGGTCTTCTCGGCGTACATGTGGTTGACGCTCCACACCGACGTACTCTTCAGCTTCACGTCGATCGTGTCGTCACCGACCAGGTTGTGCACGATCTCGGTCGCCATCGCCTCGTCGACCACGGGCGGGGGCTGGTTGATGTCGTACCCCCAGACGATCAGCCACTCGTTCCACGGCCGCACCATCCGGACCAGGCCGGCGCCGATCCCGCCGATCTGCGCACCGGGCTGCAGGACCCAGTACAGGACGCTCGGGCGGTGGGCGACGTACCGGCTCAGGTCGGCCTCGAACACGATGTTCATCGAGCCCTCGATATCCATCGCCCCGGCCATCGGCAACTCGATGTCCTGGGCAACCTTGCTCCGCCCACCATCCGCACCGATGAGGTACTTCGCCCGGATCTGGTACGTCGAACCGCTCAGCCGGTCCCGTACCGTCGCGGTCACACCGTCGGCGTCCTGTTCGAGGGACAGGTACTCGGTGTTGAAGCGCAGCCGGGCACCGCGGCTCGCCGCCGTACTGAGGAGAATTGGCTCGAAGAGCGTCTGCGGCAGATCGATCGGGAGACACGGGCTCGCCTCGGTGTAGTCGGCGAGGCGGCGTGGATGCGTGCCCCAGGTGCGAATGCGACCGATCTCCTCGCCGGCCAGGCTGGTGCAGAACGCGGTCTCACCCATCAGATGGTGGGCGGTGCCCTTGTCTGTGACCTCGTCCTCGATGCCCATGTCGCGCATCAGCTCGATCGTGCGCTGGTTGGTGATGTGTGCGCGGGGCGTGTTGGCGGTCCAGCCGTAGCGGGTGAGGACGATGGTGTCGACGCCGTACGTGGACAGGAAGAGCGAGGCGGCGCCACCGGCCGGGCCACTGCCGACGATCAGGACATCCGTGGTGATCACTGCTGCGTCTCCTCGGTCGTGGCGAGTACGAGGTCGTAGTCGACGGTGTAATAGGTCCGCTCGGGCGTCATGCCGTCCGGTGCCGTCGTGCCGGCCGCGTGCTCGGTGAAGTCGACGATCAGCGACTGCTTGACGCCGAAGACCGCGTCGGTGTCGAGATAGGGATCGCCTGCGGCGAAAACGTGCGTGATGAGGCGGGCGTAGCCGGGCGCGGTGACCATGAAGTGGATGTGCGCCGGGCGCATCGGGCCGCGGCCACCGGCGCGCAGCAGCTCGCCGACCGGGCCGTCGTCGGGGATCGGGTAGGCGACCGGCTTCACCGCCCAGAACCGGTAGTTGCCTTCAGCATCGGTCATCAGGTGGGCGCGGTTCTGTGGACCGTCGAGCTCCTTCTGGACGTCGTAGAACCCGTCCTCGTCGGCCTGCCAGGTCTCGACCAGCGCGCGCGGGACCGGATCGCCGTTGGTGTTGAGGACCCGCCCGCTCACCAGGCACGGCTGCCCCGGCGCTCCGTTGGCGATGTCGCCACCGAGCTGCACCTCCGGCGACCCCTCGACGAAGAACGGGCCGAACACAGTCGACTGCGTAGCCGGCAGCGGCTTCCGGTTCCCCAGCCCGACGGTCAGCATCGACAGCCCGAGTACGTCGGCCAGCAGCACGAACTCCTGTCGCGTGCCGGTGGAGATCTGACCGGTGCGGGTCAGGAAATCGATCGCGGTGAAGTACTCGTCCTCGGTGAGATCCACCTCCCGCGCGAACGCGTGCAAGTGGCGGACGAGCGCGGCCATCACGTCCCGGTAGCGACTGCTCGTGCTGCCGTCGAAGCTGGCCACCACGGCCTCGGTCAGGTCATCGCCTTGCAGATCCATCCGGTCTCCTTCGTCAAGGTCGCGTACCTGCCCAGGCGCGGCCGAGAACCTCGCGCACCAGGTCCTCGGTCACCGGGACCGGGTTGTCGGTCGGGTGGAACGCTTTCGCGGCCTCGGCCACCTGGGCCTCGGTCAAGCCCAACTCCCGGAGACTGGTCGGTACGCCTGCTGCCTGGAACAGATCGAACAGGCCGGTCGCCAGGTCAGGCTCTTGCGGGTCGGTTGCGAGGGCTGCTGCTAGGCGGGCTGTTGCTTGCGGTACGGCGGGGGCGTTGACGCGCACGACCTGGGGGAGGACCGCGGCATGCGTCTCCGCGTGTGGAAGGTTGTAGGTGCCACCCAGTAGATGACACAACTTGTGATGCAGTCCGGTGCCGGCCGTTGCCAACGCCGAGCCTGCGAGACAGGCGCCGTACAGAAGGTTGCTGCGAGCATCTATATCCGTGGGTTCGGCCAACACGTTGCGCAGTCCGGCGCTCAACGCTCGCAGACCTTCCACCGCGGTCGTCTCGGTGATCGGGTCCGCTTTTGGCGTCCACACCGCCTCCACGCAATGTGCGATCGCATTCGCCACACTCGCCGCGGTGACCTTCTTCGGCAGGTGCTGACTCAGCACCGGGTCGTACACGACAACCCGCGGCAACACCCGCAGGTCCGTCCCGGTCGTCTTGCTCCCACCCGCCGTCTCACCCCACACCGGAGTCATCTCCGACCCCGCATAGGTAGTAGGCACCGCCACAATCACCACCCCATCGCCAACCGGCCCATCACCCGCTCCGCCGTGGGGCGTCTCGCCACCTGTCGCGCCAGCGGCTCCGCCGACCGCCCCGACGGTGGGGACTCCGCCAGCCATCCCAGCTGCTGGCTCGGGACTGTTTGTGAGGGCGATTGCTTTCGCGAGGCCGATTGCGGAGCCGCCGCCGATGGCGATGATGCCGTCGGCACCGATCTCGCGCGCCTTCGCCCGGGCAGCGGCCGCCACTTCGGTCGGTACGTGCTGGGCGACGCCGTCGATCCGTCCCGCGAAGCGGTCGCCCAACGCCATCTCGACCACGTCGGCCGCGTCCCGCGCGGAGTTCGTCGCCACCACGAGCGCCCGCCGTACCCCGACCGCCACGGCCTCGGCCGCCACCCGATCGAGCGTGCCGGCCCCGAACACCACCCGCCCCGGGAAGAACGTGTGCACGAACGTCGACCGCGCGGGCTCACCTGGACGTGGCATCGGCGACTCCGATAGGATTTCGCTGAGCGAATAGTTCTTCTTTCAACGAAAAGCAGGCTAGCTGATGGCGGGTGACGCGTCTACAGGTACGTTTCTGCAGGGTCTGGACCGTGGGCTCGCGGTGATCCGCGCGTTCTCTGCCGACGCGCCCTCGCTGACCCTCAGCGAGGTCGCGCGAGCCGTCGGGATCACGCCCGCGACAGCCCGCCGGATCCTGCTCACCCTGGAAGAGCTCGGCTACGTCCGCAGCACCAACCGCCGCTTCTCCCTCACGCCGCGGGTCCTCGCCCTGGGCTGGGCCTACCTGTCCTCGCTGGACCTCGGCGAACTCGCCGGCCCGTTCATGGAGGAGCTGAGCGCCAAGACCCGCGAGTCCTGCTCCATCGCCACCCTCGACCTGCCCGACATCGTGTACGTCGCCCGCGTACCGACCAGCCGAATCATGACTGTCGCGCTCGGGGTCGGCGCGCGACTCCCGGCGTACCCGACCTCGATGGGCCGCGTGCTGCTCGCGGGACTGCCGGACGACGAACTCACGACGTACCTCGGCACTCTCGCGGACTCGTTGCCCGCCGACCCGCTGACTGACCGTACGCTCACCACTCCCGCCGACCTCCGCACCGCGATCGACCAGACCCGCAAGGACGGTTACGCGCTCGTCGACCAGGAGCTCGAACTGGGCCTCCGCTCCATCGCAGCCCCGATCCACAACTCCCGCGGTCGGGTCATCGCGGCGCTCAACGTCTCCGCGCATGCATCCCGCTCCACGCCGACGTCGCTCTGCGAGGAGTTCCTCCCGCATCTACGGCAGGCGGCCCAGCAGATCACTACTGCGCTGACCCATCGCGGCCATCTGTAGCGTTCACGCCTGCAGTTCCTGAAGGATCTGCAAGTAGTGCGGGTTGTTCATGATCCCGATCAGGTTGCCGAACGGGTCCACGACCGACGCCGTACGGAACCCGGTGTTGTTACCGCGCTCGACGATCCCTTCGTTCAGCGTCGCCCCGAGCTCGAGCATCCGCGCCAGCGTCCCCTCGAGGTCGTCCACGTGCCAGTGAACGATCGCTCCCGCGGGACCTCCGGCGACCTCATGGCCCGCGTACTTCGCGTCGATGATCCCGAGCTCGCACTGGAAGTCCCCGAACCGGAACTCCACGTACGCCGGCGCCTCGACCGTCGGGACCGCGTAGTACGCCTCGATCCCGAGCAGCTTCTCGTACCAGTCCCGCGCCGCCTTCACGTCCGTGGCGTAGAAGCTGACGGTGGCAAGTCCTCGCAACATCTCGGTGGTCCTCTCCTGGGTTGTTCCCCTTGCGATGACCACCACGATTCCACTCAAAGTGCTCACCGAATGAGCACTTTGATGACCAACTGCATCGACTAGGCCGTCGCGCGGGAGAGTTCGCCCGACGGCCGGGTCGGCGAGGCGTCTGGTCAGTCGGTCTGGGTGACTTTGCGGAGGCCGCGCGGTGCGTCGGGGTCGAGGCCGAGCTTGCGGGCCAGGAGCTCGATCGCGCGCTGGGCCGGGATGACCAGCGCCAGCGGAGCGAGGGTTTCCGGGAGGTCGGGCCCGGCCAGGTTCACGTCGCAGCGGGAGGCGAACGTCGGGTCGCCGCCGATGCCGAGGATCTTGCTGCCCTTCTCGCGGACGATGCCGGCCAGCTCGGTCATCCCCGGGAGCGCGGGGCCGTCGCCGGCGGAGACCAGGATCGTCACCAGGTCCGCGTCGACGACCGCGATCGGGCCGTGCTTCAGGTCGGCGTACGAGAGACCGCGAACGGGCTGCAGGCAGGTTTCCTCGAGCTTCAGCGCGACCTCCAGTGTCGTGCCGAACGTCAGCCCGCGACCGCTCGCGAGGACGTCGTGTGCACCGGCGAGCAGGTCCGCCGCCGCTTCGACCGACCCCGACAGCATCTTCGCCGCCGCTTCGGGAACTCGCGCGATGTCCGCGTCGAGCGTGCCAGGCCGCTGGGCGAGCGCGTCTACAGCGACCGTGATCGCCGCCAGTTGGGTCGTGTAGGTCTTGGTGGCCGGTACGGCGAGCTCCTGACCGGCCTGGGTGATGAGCGCGACGTCGGCGGTCGACGCCAGCGGGCTGTTGCCGTCGTTCGTGATGCCGACGATCGCGGCGCCGTTGCGCTTGGCCCACTCGGCCGTGTCGACGATCTCCTGGGTGGCGCCGGACTGGCTGACCGCGACGACCAGCGAGTTCGACAGGTCGAGGTTGGCGCCGTACAGCGTGGCCACGGACGGTGCGGCCAGGGACGCCTGCCGGCCGGCGTGGATCTCGGTCAGATAGCGGCCGTACACACCGGCGTTGTCCGACGATCCGCGGGCCACGAAGATTACGTGCCGGCGGCCGGCGGCCAGCCTGGTGATGTCGTGCCGCAGCGGCAGAACGTGCTCGAACGTCGCCGCGAGCGCGGCCGGCTGCTCGGCGATCTCGCGCGCCATCCGGGTTTCCTGAGCGGGGACAGACACCACTGCGATCACTGGTCCTATCTGGTCTTAACAGGTATGCTGCGCACGATAGCAGTGAGCGGCGCCCCGGGGCACCCCCGAGGCCCGCCCAGGTCTGGAGGATCGAGATTCCATGGTGGCGACGAAGCGGGCCCAGGTCCGATCGGTGCTGGAACGGCTGATCGACGTCGAGCTGCATCCCGGGGACCCGATCCCTTCCGAACGTGCCCTGGTGGACAAGCTGAACGTCTCCCGGGTGACCGTCCGGCAGGCGATCAGCGATCTGGTCGAGTCCGGTGCCCTCGAGCGGGTGCACGGCAAGGGGACCTTCGTCACCGGTCCCCAGGTCGACTCGCAGCTGCACCTCACCTCGTTCTCCCGGGAGATGCGGGCCCGTGGTCTCGAGCCCGGGACCGTGGTGCTGTCGGCCAGCGAGATCGAGGCCTCCGACGAGACCGCGAAGGGGCTGCGGGTCGCCAAGGGCACCAAGGTGATCCGCGTCGAGCGGCTCCGCACGGCCGACGCCTCGCCGATGGCCTACGAGGTCGGCTACTACCCGTCCGCGCTCTTCCCCGGCCTGCTCGGCCGTGAGCTCGGCACGCTGTACGACGTTTTCGCCAGTGAGTACGACGTTGTCGTCACCTCCGGTGAGCAGACAGTCCGGGCGGACAACGCCGACGGTCATGTCGCCCGGGTGCTCGGCGTGGCCAGGCGGGCACCCCTGCTGGTCCTCGAGCGCACCACCTTCGCCGGCCGCAAGGTCGTCGAACTGTCCTGGTCGGCCTACCGCGCCGACCGCTACCGGCTGCACATGGCCCTGACTCCGCGTGGCCCGCGATCCGGGTCCGCCTGACCGGCTGCACCACACCGTCCGGAGGACATCCGGACGTAACGAACTGGATCGGTCCTGTTCATCAACTGGTCTGCATCCCTGCCGATCGCTCCCCGGCCACCGGGCCGGCTCGGCAGGCGGGCCGCCGGATCCGACGAAGTACCCGGCGGCAATACTGGAGCCGAACCCACAAGAACTGTGTTGTGAGGAGTACCGCGAGACATGCCTATTGCAACCCCTGAGATCTACGCCGAGATGCTGGACAAGGCCAAGCAGAACCGCTTCGCCTACCCGGCCATCAACGTCAGCTCCTCGCAGACGCTGATCGCAGCCATCCGCGGTTTCGCCGAGGCCGGCTCGGACGGCATCGTCCAGGTCTCCACCGGCGGTGCGGAGTACCTGTCCGGGTCCACCGTGAAGAACATGGTGTCCGGCTCGGTCGCGCTGGCGGCCTACGCGCACGAGGTCGCCAAGAACTTCCCGGTGAACATCGCGCTGCACACCGACCACTGCCCGAAGAACAAGCTGGACGGCTTCGTCCGGCCGCTGCTGGAGATCTCGGCCGAGCGCGTCGCGCGCGGTGAGAACCCGCTGTTCCAGTCGCACATGTGGGACGGCTCGGCGGTGCCGCTGACCGAGAACCTGGAGATCGCCAAGGACCTGCTGGCCAAGACGGCCGCGGCGAAGATCGTCCTGGAGATCGAGGTCGGCGTCGTCGGTGGCGAGGAGGACGGCGTCGCGAACGAGATCAACGAGAAGCTCTACACCACCGTCGAGGACGGCCTGGCCACGGTCGAGGCGCTCGGCACCGGTGAGAACGGCCGCTACATCACCGCGCTGACCTTCGGCAACGTGCACGGCGTCTACAAGCCGGGTGCGGTCAAGCTGCGTCCGGAGATCCTGAAGGAGATCCAGGACCAGGTCGGCGCGAAGCTCGGCAAGGACCGCCCGTTCGACCTGGTGTTCCACGGTGGCTCCGGCTCGACGCTCGAGGAGATCCGGGCCGCGGTCGACAACGGCGTCATCAAGATGAACGTCGACACCGACACGCAGTACGCGTTCACCCGGCCGGCGGCCGCGCACATGTTCACCAACTACGACGGTGTGCTGAAGGTGGACGGCGAGGTCGGCAACAAGAAGGCCTACGACCCGCGTGCCTGGGGCAAGGCGGCCGAAGAGGGTATGGCGAAGCGTGTCGGCGAGGCCTGCGAGAGCCTGCGCTCGACCGGTACTTCGCTGAACGGCTGACCTTCCGCGTCGAAGAGCTGTTGCGAGCAGGCCCGTTCCGGAGAGTTTCCCGGGGCGGGCCTGTTCATTTGTGTGGGTCGGTGCGCGGAGTTGATTAGGGAAGCCTATCCTTAGTCGCATGCGCAAACCTTTCGCTCTGGCGGCCTCCTGTCTGTTGCTGACGGTGCTCGCCGCTTGTGGATCCGGCTCCGAAGAGAAGGCCTCGCCGTCGGCCATCAAGGTGGCGACCAAGTTCGGTGAGGTGGCAGTGCCGGCCGAGCCGAAGCGGGTTGTCGCGCTGGGCTGGGGCGACGCGGAGACGGCGCTGGCGCTCGGGGTGCAGCCGGTGGGGGCCAGCGACTGGCTCGCGTTCGGCGGCGAGGGCGTCGGCCCCTGGGCGAAGGGCAAGTACCAGCAGGCGCCGCAGTTGATCAACACGCTCGAGCCGCAGTACGAGCAGATCGCCGCGCTGAAGCCGGACCTGATCCTCGACGTGAAGTCGAGCGGCAAGCAGGACCGGTACGACACGTTGAAGGCGATCGCGCCGACCGTGGGCGTCCCGGCCGGCGGCGACGCGTACAAGACCAACTGGAAGCAGCAGACCGAGATGATCGCCACCGCGCTCGGGCGGGTGGAGCAGGGGCGCAAGCTGATCGCCGACACCGAGGGCAAGTTCGCCGAGGTGAAGTCGCAGCACCCGGAGTTCGACGGGAAGACCATCACGCTCGGAGCCCGGACCAGCGAGGGGTACGGCGCGTACGTCTCCGGCACCGGGCGGGTCGACTTCGTGGAGCGCCTCGGCTTCCGCAACAACCCGGCCGTCCAGGCGAAGGCGACCGGTGACTTCTCGGTGCCGATCTCGCGCGAGAACCTCGGCCTGCTGAACGCCGATCTCACGGTCCTCACGCCGATCGGCATCCCGGCGAGCCAGATCACCGGCGATCCGCTGTACCGCGCGGTGCCGTCGGTGAAGGCCGGTCGCGCGGTGGTCTTCGACGACAAGACCATCAGCTCGGCGTTCGCCACGGACACAGTGCTGTCCGTCGGATACGCCTTGGAGAAGGTCGTCCCACTGTTCGCCAACGCGTTGAAGAGCATGGGGTAACTCCTTTCGTCACCGGACTCGGGCAAGGTCGAAGTGACGGATGCCGGTCCGTCGGGCTGCTCGGGTGAACGTGGTTCGGATGCGGTCGGCCACGGTCACCGGGTCGTCGAGGTCGGTCCAGGAGATCCAGCAGTGCTCGACGGGCTGTGGTCCGTCGAGGTCGAAGGCTGATTCGGGCAGCGGCTCCTCGGGGGAGGGCTCGAATTCCTCGCACCAGAAGGGAAAACGCGGCTCGAACTCGAGCACGGTGCGTTCGTCCGGGAACCACAAGACCTCCACCGCACCGTCGTCCGGGTCGGTGAGCTCGGGGTCTGGTGGTGGTGACGGGCTGGGAGCCGGCAGGCCCGCGGTGGCCAGGATGAAGCGCAGCCGGGACTCGGCGATCGAAGCTGCGCCGGTGACGTGGTCGAGGACTTTTCCGGCCCGTTTCGTTCCTTGGTCGAGTTGGCCGACAGCGTGGATCAAGGCGTCGTGGTCGACCAGCCCGGCGTACAACGCGGCGTCGGCGAGCACAGTCGCCGCAGCCTGCGGCGCCGAAGCGGCCACCTCGGCGATCGCGCGGGCAGGCGAGACCAGGTGCATCTTGTTCCACAGTTGGAGGTCTGACCCGACCGGGTCGCGGATGTGCCGGTGGACGCCGCGGAGCCGGCCGGAGCCGCCGTCGGGAGCGGTGACGTGGACTCGGCTGAGGTCGAGACCCCAGACAGGTAAGGCATGTAGGGCCGCGGCGGACTGGTGGCTGGCGTAGACACCGGGGCCGCTGGCGCGCAGGACGGCGTACACCCGGCGGAGGTGCAGGATCTCGTCGGTGACGAGGCGGAGTGAACGGTGGGCGGCATAGGTTCCGCGCCGGATCCGGCGCCAGCTGCCGGAGCCGAGCAAGGAGTCGATGTCAGCGTCGGGGTAACCACAGGCTCGCGCGTCCGCTCGGGTGAATACACCGCCACGGATCGACGCCATCACAGCAAGTTGAGGATTCATGCCCGAGAATGTGCCGCGATCGGCCCTTGTCCGGACGCACATTTTTCAATCTGTGGAGAACTGGTGCCGCACCCAGACGTTCGGCTCGACGTAGACCGCGCGATCGGCGGCGACGTCACACTCGACGGGCACGAGGGCGCCCGGGACCTCGACGGGTCCACTGCGATCGAAGGGCAATCCGGTCCACGATCGCCACTCGGCGAGCGATCCGGCGATTACCCAGGAGGTTGGTGCGATGCCGGTGATCTGGCCGCCGCCGCGGACGTGGGTGCGGAGCCATGGGTCGAAAGGCAGACCGTCCGGGCGCATGCGGGACGCGTAGTCGTGGATCGAGCTCGTGGGCTCAAGGTGTTTGTGGGTCGGGCGGACCGGCGCGTCGAGTACGTCTAGGCCGAGGCCGGCGGATGCGTCGCGGAGTGCCGCCAGGAGGAGCGCTGCGACGCCTTCACCCTGGAAGTCTCGAGCGACGCTGATGTTCAAGGCGCAGGCCGTGTCCGGGCGGATGCCGCGACGTGCGTCAGAGAAGGCCCAGACGACCGACTGCTCCCAGCCACCGGACGGAAACTCCGGACGGTCACCACGCAACAGCTGAACGGCGTGGGCGTCGCCGATCGGCCTGCCCTCTGATGTGGCGATCAGGCAGGTCGAAGCGAAGGCGTCGGCTGTCTGTGGGAAGTACGCCTCGGAGATCCGGTTGTGGCGCATGAAGGCCGGCCACTCGCCTACCTCGATATCGGCGTTGGCGAGCTCTGGCCGGTCAGCGACAGTGGTGATCTCGACGGTGCGCCCGGACGGCAGCTGGTGGGTCCAGCGCCTGGAAAAGGGCATAAAAAAGGCCCGTCATCTGTCTATGACGAGCTCTGCGCGGGTTGGTACCCAGGGTTGCCAGAGGAGCGGCATGTCGGCCTCGGACGGGGTGCGGTTGCCTTTCCGCTCGTTGCAGGAGGCATGGGCGGCCACGGCGTTCAGCCACTCGGTGCGGCCGCCCCTGGATCTGGGTTGGACGTGGTCCATGGTGTCGGCGTTGTCCAGGCCGCAGTACGCGCACCGGAACCTGTCCCGCCGCAGGACGCCGTGTTTGCTGTACTTCATCCGGCCCGCCGCGTAACGCCAGTGCGTGACGACGTACCGAACCAGGCGGAGGACGCGAGGGACCGGGAATGGGCCGATGGTTCGCTCTCCGTGCGCCTCTTCGACCACGGCGACCTCGCGAACCAGCATCCGGATGGCGTGCTGGATCGAGACGGTGTGCAGCGGTTCGTACGACGCGTTCAGGACGATGACGCTCATCCGGTGCCTCCTTCCGGCCGTAGCTGGGAACCACGGCGGTTTGAGCAAGGGTCTCAAGCATCCGTGGCCGGTGGGTGAACGGTCAACGGATTTCGTCAGACGGTCACGTGCCGGTACGGCTGCGTGATCGGCGAAGATGTGCTTATGGAATTGAACAATCTGCTCTCCGGCCCACCCGAGACACTACTACCGGTCGACCCGGCCGCGGCGGAACTCGCCGACGGGGCCGCTCCGGCGGACGTAGCGGCCAAGCACCCGACGTCGTCGCTGGCCTGGGCCGTGCTCGCCGAGGGTGCCCTCGCGGACGGCCGGACCATCGAGGGATACGCGTACGCGCGCACCGGGTACCACCGCGCGCTGGACCTGCTGCGGCGGAACGGCTGGAAGGGTCACGGACCGGTCCCGTGGGAGCACGAACCGAACCGTGGCTTCCTCCGGGCACTGGCCGCGCTGGGCAAGGCCGCGGCGCTGATCGACGAGAAGGACGAGGCCGAACGCTGCGTCACCTTCCTGCGGGACTCGTCGCCGGCTGCCGCCGACGCACTGAGCTGAAAACTGTTGGTGGGACTGATCGCCCGGCGGGATGATCTGCCGGGTGACCAGCCCTTACGCGCAGGACGGGTTCAGTGCCGGGTTCGAGTGGGGCCCGGTCGGCGCCGGCATCGTTGCCGGGGACATCGTCGCGGTGGTGGATGTCTTGTCCTTCACAACTGCCGTGACGGTGGCGGTGGATCGTGGCATTGACGTCTATCCGTACCGCTGGCGCGATGAAACCGCGGTCGCCTACGCCGAACAGGTCGGTGCGACGTTGGCCGTTGGGCGGTCCGAGGCCGGCCCTGGGGACGTGAGCTTGTCGCCGGTGACCATCCGGCGGGCTGAGGGTGTGAGCCGGCTGGTGCTGCCGTCGCCGAACGGGTCGACGATCGCCAAGCAACTCAGTGACAGCGGCGCGACCGTGATCGCGGTGTCGTTGCGTAACCGACGTGCTGCGGCCGATTGGGTCAGGAAGCAGACGCAGGTCGGGAGCAACGGGCCCAAGGTGGTTGCGATTGCGGCAGGGGAGCGATGGCAGGACGGCTCGCTGCGACCCGCGGTCGAGGATCTCTGCGGTGCTGGCGGGTTCCTGAGTGCGCTGCGGAGCGACAGTCTCTCGCCCGAGGCGCGAGCGGCGGTGGCGGCGTACGACGCGGTTGCGGACAACCTGCCCCGGCTTCTGCACGAATGCGCCGGCGGACGCGAGCTCACGCAGTACGGCTATCCGGAGGACGTGGCGATCGCGGCGGAGGTGGACAGCAGTGAATCGGTGCCGGTGCTGGTGGACGGTAGACTGTTCGGGTCAACCTGAAGCACTCGAGGTTTCTGCCCGTTGACAGTGCCGGCAGGGGACGAGCGTCCCCGTTTCCTGCCGAACATGGACGGTTCTAGGCGGACGGACAGACCGGCGAAGCTGGACGCCCACGGTCGGGTCCCCGCCCCATCGGGCAGCGGAAGGTCTACCGTGCCGGCTCTCACCGGACGGATCGGCGCGCCCAGCAACCACTACGCAGAGGTACTGCGTACTCCCGGCGCGTGGAAGTTCTACTTAGCGGCGGCCCCGGCCCGGATCGGGATCGCCATGACCGGCCTCGGCATCGTCTGGCTGGTCCACGGATCGACCGGATCGTACGCCGCCGCGGGCAGCGTCACCGGCGGTTTCGCCGTCGCCGAAGCGGTCGCCGGACCCCAGGTCGCCCGGCTGATCGACCGTTTCGGTCAGACCCGCATGTTGCCGATCACCTTGCTCGCCCACGCGACCGCAGTGGCATTGCTGATCGCCTTGACCCTGTCGGACGCTCCGCTGCCGGTGCTCATCGGGACCGGAGTCCTGGCCGGCGGCTCGCTGCCCCAGATCGGTGCACAGACCGCAGCGCGCTGGTCCCAAGCATTGCGCGATACGCCGCTGCTCTCGTCGGCGTTCGCGCTCGAGGCGCTGAGCGTCGGCGTGGCCTTCATGGTCGGCCCCGGCCTGGTTGGAGTCGTGAGCTCGTTCGGCACCCCAGCGGCAGGTTCGGTGCTCGCGACGAGTCTCGTGCTGACAGGCGGTTTCCTGTTGGCGATGCAACGCGGTACGGCGCCGCCGCCTCAGATGGCCGGTGAGCATGGTGGCGCGAAACGCCTGCTGCACAAGCGATTCGTGGGTCTCGCCGGTACGAACGTGGGAGTCGGTCTGTTCTTCGGCAGCATGCAGGTGTCTGTCACCGCGTTCGCGGTATCGCGAGGTACGCCGGGTTTGGCCGGACCGCTCTACAGCATCACCAGCCTGGTCAGTCTCTTCGCCGGACTCGCGTACGGCGCCAGACGGTGGCGGACCGCACCGGAAACGCAGTTCGTCATCGCGTTCATCTGGCTTGTCGTGAGTTGCGTGCCCCTGATCGCCGTGCACACCCCGTTGGCGGCAGCGCTCGCGTTAACCCTGCCTGGCTTGGCGATTGCCCCGTTCCAGACCCTGTCGTCCGTCTTGGCGGAGTCAGCGGTCGAGCCCGCTGTCCTGACCCAGGCGTTCACCTGGCTGAACTCCGGTGGCGCAGCAGGCATCGCGCTGGGTTCCGCGTTCGCAGGCTGGGTCGTCGACGGACACAGTGCGCAGTACGGCTTCGCTGTAGCGCTCGGAGCGGCGCTGACAGCACTGGTGATGGCGGTGAACGTGAAGTTCAGCGGTAGGTGACCTGGCGTTCGGCAGCGGCTCGGCTCGCGTACTCGGCCGGCGTCAGGCCGATCTGCTGCTTGAACTCCTTGGAGAAATGCGCCTGGTCGAAGTAGCCGAGTGCTGCGGACAGTTCCGCCAACTCGGCCACTTCGCCCCGGGCCAGCAGCTCGGCACCGTCGTGCAACCGGTAGCGCCGCAACACCCACTTCGGACCCACACCGACGTACCGGCGGAACAGGCGTTGCAACGTCCGGATCGGTACGCCGAAGCGCGCGGTGATCTCGTCGACGCGGGCCACCGAGCGATCGGCCGCCATGGTGGAGACGATCTCCCGGACCAGCTCGTACGACGGATCGGGCGGCGCGAGGTGGTCACGCAGGAACGCCTCGAAGACCGCGCGGCGGCGGACGTCGGACTCGGCCTCGAACATCAGGTCCGCCAGCCGGTCGCCGTCGGGGAACACGTCCGTCAACGGCAGCACCCGGTCGCAGAGCGAACCCACGTCAAGGCCGGTGATCGCACCGAAGCCACCGGCCCAGAACTTCACGCCGAACGCCCACCCACGCCCGGACAGCTCGCGTTCGAACTTCCGCGTGCAGACCCCGTTCACGAAGGCGCCGCCCGGCTGCTCGAAGGTGACGTTCACCGACGGGAACGGCAGCACCTCGGCCGTGTACGGCTCGTCCAGGTCCCACTCCACGATCCAGTACCACTCGACGAACCGGCCGGCCTGGGGGCCCGGCTGGAGACGGTTGAGCGAGCGGTGCCGGGCCTGCTCTCGCGGGTGCAGGATGCCCTTCTCGCTGTCTGCTGGGTGGCTCAAAAGCCCGCTGTCGCTTTCTTACAAGACCGGTCGGCGGCCGGCGGATTGAATGGGTGTCATGACGACGAACACGGTAAACCCCATCCCCGACGGTTATCACTCGCTGACCCCGTTCCTCGCCGTCTCGGACGGGCCCAAGGCCGTCGAGTTCTACACCTCGGTCTTCGGGGCGGAGGTGATCAGCCGGCAGGACATGCCCGACGGCAAGGTCGCCCACGCCGAGCTGAAGTTCGGTCACTCGATGCTGCAGATGAGTGACGCGATGCCGCAGATCGGGCTGCGCGCGCCGGCCGACGGCTGGGTGCACTCGTCGCTGGTGCACTACGTGCCGGATGTCGACGCGACGTACGCGAAGGCGCTCGAGGCGGGCGCGACCTCGGTCGAGGAGGTGCAGACGTTCATGACCGGTGACCGGTTCGGCACGATCATCGACCCGTTCGGTCATCGCTGGGCGATCATGACCCGGGTCGAGGACGTCTCCCGCGAGGAGGCCGAGCGGCGGATCAACGAATGGATCGCCAGCGGCGGTGTGTGACAAGAGGAAGCGGCCCGCCGGAACCGTCCCCTGCGGCAGTTTCGGCGGGCCGCTGACTAAGAGTGTGCACGCGATCACGCAAAATGGCAACCCGTCACCTGATGAAACAGATAGTTGAAACGACTGCTTGGTGATTGTGGACAGGCCCGAAACGTGAGCGGCCAGGTCCGGTAGGCTTTGGTCGCAAGAGCCTGGATGCGCCGCCGGATGAATGTCCGGTGAACGTCTCCGGGCTTCACCGTTTCCAGCGTCGGCAGCTACGGGGTGTGAGGACGGCCATCACCCTGCGGCCGGCGCGTGAAGAGGAGGGCTGAGATGCCCGCAATCGTGCTCGTCGGCGCCCAGTGGGGCGATGAGGGCAAAGGCAAGGCGACCGATCTGCTCGGCAACACGGGCGAGGTCATCGACTACGTGGTGAAGTTCAACGGCGGTAACAACGCCGGCCACACGGTGGTGATCGGGTCCGAGAAGTACGCGCTGCACCTGCTCCCGAGCGGCATCCTCACACCGGGTGTGACACCGGTGATCGGCAACGGGGTCGTGGTCGACCTCAGCGTCCTGTTCGAGGAGCTCGAGGCGCTGCAGGCGCGCGGGTTGGACACGTCGCGGCTGGTGGTCAGTGCGAGCGCGCACGTGATCCCGCCGTACAACCGGACCCTCGACAAGGTCACCGAGCGGTTCCTCGGCAGCCGCAAGATCGGTACGACGGGGCGCGGGATCGGACCGACGTACGCGGACAAGATGAACCGCGTCGGGATCCGGGTCCAGGACCTCTACGACGAGAAGATCCTCGAGCAGAAGGTCACCGGCGCGCTGGAGCAGAAGAACCAGCTGCTGGTGAAGGTCTACAACCGGCGGGCGGTCGAGATCCGCGAGGTCCTCGACGAGCTGCTCGGGTACGCCGACCGGCTGAAGCCGATGGTCGCGGACACCAGCCTGCTGCTGAACAAGGCCCTGGACGGCGGCAAGACCGTGCTGATGGAGGCCGGTCAGGCCACGCTGCTCGACGTCGACCACGGCACGTACCCGTTCGTCACCTCGTCGAACGCGGTCTCGGCCGGCGCCTGCACCGGCACCGGCATCCCGCCGACCCGGATCGACCGCGTGATCGCCGTCGTGAAGGCTTACACCACCCGCGTCGGTGAGGGCCCGTTCCCGACCGAGCTGCTGGACGCCGACGGCGAGTGGCTGCGCACCCAGGGCGGCGAGTTCGGCGTGACCACCGGTCGCCCGCGTCGCTGTGGCTGGTACGACTCGGTCATCGCCCGGTACGCCGCGCGCGTCAACGGCGTCTCCGACTTCGTGCTGACCAAGGTCGACACCCTGACGGGCCGCGAGAAGATCCCGGTCTGCGTCGCGTACGACGTGCACGGTGTCCGGCACGACGAGATGCCGATGACGCAGACCGAGTTCCACCACGCAGTCCCGGTGTACGAGGAGTTCGACGGCTGGTCAGACGACATCTCCGGCTGCCGTTCCTTCGACGACCTGCCGAAGGAGGCGCAGACCTACGTCCGCGCCGTCGAGTCGCTCAGCGGCGCGCGGATCTCCGCCATCGGCGTCGGTCCCGAGCGCAGCCAGATCGTCCAGCTCTGAGTCGTCCCGCTCTGAGTGGTCCAGCTTTGAGGCCGTCCGGCCTCCCCGTCATCCGTTCCCGATGACGGGGAGGTTGCGGATGAACGGCGCGTTCCGCAGGTCGCCGAACGTCGGGCGCTGGATGTTCGGCGTCTGGATCGGTGTCCGCGCCCAGTCCGCTCCGGCGCCCTTCGTGGCCTCGTAGAACGTGATGCCGCCGATCGCCAGCAGGGCGACGGCGACGAGGGCGGAGAGCCAGTGCGGACGGAAGGTGTTCCGGGCCGCGATGTGCGCGCCGCGACGCAGCGAACTCCCGCCGGGGCCCCACCAGCAACAGAAGAGCGCGGTCAGCGCGGCGCTCGCGAAGCCGACGGCGGACAGTGGCTGCCAGTTCAGGTCGTACGTCGTGGCGGCCACGGCGGTGACGATGCCCCCGACGACGACCGCTGTGAGCAGCGGCAGGATCAGGCAGGGCAACGTGACGAGTGCCGACGTGACGAGCCGCAGCGGGCTGGCCGCCGCGGCCACGACGCCGTCGGACTTTCCGGATCGACCACGGACCTGACGGCGGCGCATCAGGGCGGTGCTCGACCGGTCGACGGTCCGAGCGAGGACCAGCAGTACTACTGCGACAGCTGAGCCGATCAGGGGAGTCAGCGCGATCAGTCCGGTCAGCGCGAACATGAAGCCGACAATGACCGCAGTACGGCGGCCAGTCGGGGGAGCCTTGACGGGCTGAGCCGGCGAAGGCTGGACCGGGTGCGACGGCTGTACCGGCGCCGGCGGACTAGCCTGCTGATACGGCTGCGGGTACTGCGGTTGGTAAGGGGCCGGCGGACCGCTCTGGTACGGCAACGGCATCCCAGCCGGTGCGGCCGCGTTCGGAGCCGGGCTGTACGTCGCCGGGTGCGGCGGCATCTCCGCGACCGGCTTCTTCGCCGCTGCGTTCCGGATCTTGTCCCGCATCGGGGCGAACGCCGACAGCGGTGGAATCACCGGAGGCACCAGCTGCGCCACCTCGGCCGGCGAGGGGCCAGCGGCAGCGGCCTCCGTCGGCATGAGCTTCGTCACCAACCTGGTCGGGGGTACGGCGGCCACGGTCGCGCCATCGGCTTCGGACTCAGCGTTGGACTCGGGTTCGCGCGGCGGGAGCGCATCGCGACCCTCGGAGTACCTGGTGAGGCCCGTCATGATCTCGTCCTGCGTCGGACGGTTCGCCTTGTTCGGCGCCAGCGCTGCGGCGAGCAGTGACTTCAGTCGCGGGTCCAGCCCGTCCAGGTCGGCCTGACCGGAGTGGACTCGGGCCAGCACCGCCTCGAACGGTCCCTTGCCGAACGGGCGCCGTCCGGTCGCGGCGAACGCCACAGTGGCCGCCCAGCCCCACCAGTCCGCGGACTCCGACACCATCTCGCCCTCGATGAGCTCAGGCGCGAGGTAACCCGGCGTACCGATCACCAGGCCGGTCTGGGTGAGTCGCAGGTCGTCGGCGGCCTGGGCGATGCCGAAGTCGATCATCACCGGCTTGCCGTTGCACATCATCACGTTGCCGGGCTTCAGGTCGCGGTGGATCACTCCGGCCGCGTGGATCGCCTGCAGCGACTCGGCCAGGCAGCCGGCGAGCGGCAGCCACTTGCGAGGGGTCAGCGGGCCGCGGTCGTCCACCTGCTCGTCCAGCGGCCGGCCCGGGACGAAGCGCGTGACCAGGTAGGGCCGTTCGCCCTCCAGGTCGTGAGAGAGGATGCCTGCCACGCCAGGGTGGCTCACCTTCTGCAGTGTGGTCGCTTCGCGCTGCAACCGCGCCCGCGCGATCGGGTCGTGGGCCACGTGCGGCCGCAGTACCTTCAGCGCGACCTCCTGGCGCTCGGGTCCTTCGGCCAGGTAGACGACCCCCATGCCACCCTGTCCGAGCCGCCGGATCAACCGGTACGGGCCGATCCGCTCCTCCACCTCCTCCTCGCGAGTGGAAGGCGGTCCCCCTGTGACTGACATGCCATCTACGGTACGTCGGCACCAGACCAACGTCTCGCGATGACCTCGGAGGTAATCGCCGGACTTCCTCGCAGCGCCGAAGCTGAACCCATGAACCAGCCAGCGAAGGCCTACGCGATCGCCTCCCTACGCCACGTCCGAAAGGGCGCCGCCATCGTCGAGTACCTCGAACGCATCGACGAGACACTCGCGCCGTACGACGGTCACTTCATCGTGCACGGCGCGACGCCGGAACAGGTCGAGGGCGAGTGGGACGGGACACCGATCGTGATCGAGTTCCCCGACTACGACCACCTCCGGGATTGGTACGACTCCCCGGACTACCGCGAGATCCTGCCGCTGCGCACCGAGAACTCCGACGGTGTGGTGATCTTCGTCGAGGGCGTCGATCGGACGCACAAGGCGACCGACGTATTGCCGTGATTCCAGAAGTTGTCCGGGGCGGGCTCTAGCATCGGGCCATGGATGTCGAGTTCGGTGGTGAGATCGTCGAGTGGCGCGGTCCGGCGCCGTACTATTTCGTCGCCGTGCCCGAGCAGGAAGGGCTTGCGCTGCGGGAGGCGGCCGCGGCCGCCAACTACGGGTGGGGCTCGATCCCGATCCGTGCCCGGATGGACGGCACCGAGTGGAAGACGTCGCTCTGGACGAAGGACGGCGGCTACCTGCTTCCGCTGAAGGATGCGGTCCGTACGCCCGCGGGACTGGGCGAGGGCGACCCTGTCGAGGTTCGGGTCACCTTCGACGCACCGCCTCGCGAGCGGAAGGCGCCGACCAGACGGGCACCCGTTCCGCGGGGATCGCGGGAGCCGGTCAGCGCCGAGCAGTTGACGATCGTTCCGGCCAACCAGGCGACTTGGCAGGACCTGCAGGCGGTGTTCAGCGCGAGCGGCGACACCGTGCGGTGCTGGTGCCAGCGGTTCCGGATGCTGCCCAAGGAGTCGTGGGCCTCCGAAGGTCCCGAGGAACTCGCCGCCCGGCTCCGGGACCAGACGGCCTGCGGCGACGGAAGTGCACGGGCCACGAGCGGCCTGGTCGCGTACCTCGACGGCGAGCCTGTCGGATGGTGCGCCGTCGCGCCGCGCGCGGACCATGCGAGGTTGCTCCGCGACGTCCGCATCCCGTGGCTCGACCGCACCGAGGACAAGACCGACCCCACAGTCTGGGCCGTGACGTGCTTCGTCACCCGAGCCGGTTATCGGCGACGAGGGATCGGCAGTGCGCTCGCTCGCGCGTCCGCCGATTTCGCTGCTGGACAAGGCGCCGGCGCGATCGAGGGCTACCCGGACTTCGTCGTCGGCGGCTCGGTCGGCACACTCGCGATGTTCGCCGACGCGGGTTTCGTAGAGGTCAGCCGACCAGGCAAGCGCCGCGCCGTACTGCGTATTGACTTCTGATCAACACGTTGGTCCCGTGGCCAGATCTTGGCGAACAGCGGCTTTGTGGCCACTGGCTGCCTCTCGCTCGCCCAGGTTGGGTGGGGGTATGCGAATCGAGATCTTGGTGTTCGACGGTGTGGACGAGATGGACGTGATGGGGCCGTTCGAGGTCTGGAGTCACGCGGCGCGCCGGCCGGAGTTCGACCTGGCGCTGGTGGGTCTGGACGGGCCGGCCGAGGTGACCGGTCTGCACGGGTTGCAGTTCAAGGCACCCGAGGGTCTCGGGTCGCCGGACGCGCTCTTCGTCCCCGGTGGTGGCTGGATGAACCGCGCTGAGCAAGGCGCCTGGGCGGAAGCGCGGCGTGGAGTGATGCCGGCCCGGATCGCCGAGCTCGCGCCGTCGCTGCAGTGGATCGGCTCGGTCTGCACCGGCTCGATGCTGCTCGCCGAGGCCGGGCTGGTGAAGGGCCGTCCGGCCACGACGAATCGGGGCGCCTGGACCGAGCTCGAAGCGTTCGGCGCCGACCTGAAGACGAACCGGGTCGTGGACGACGGGACGCTGATCACGGCGGGCGGGATCGACCTGGCGCTGCACGTGGTCGAGCGTGAGCTCGGTGCCGACATCGCCGACGGGATCGCGGGCGCCATGGAGTACGCCCGCGACCGCGACGTGTGGACCGCCGGCACTCACTAACCCCGGGCAACGCCCGCGACGCACGCGTGGCCGAGCGTGCATCGCGGGCGTTGCCCGGGGTTGGTGAGTGGCTAGAGTCCGCGAAGCTCCGGGTACGCCGCCGTCAGGTCGAGCGCGGTCGCGGCCTTGGCGCCGCGGGCGGTCTCGTCGGCGAGTACCTCGTACGCGCCGGCCTCGATGCCGTCTAGCGCGGCCTTGGCGATGTCCTCGGGGCGGGACTTCGGTGCGGTCACCGCGGTCGTCATGTCGGTGTCGACGTACCCCATGTGCAGGCCGGTGACGCCGATGCCGCGGTCGAGCAGTTCGAGGCGGATCGCGTTGGTCTGCAGCCAGAACGCCGCCTTGGTCGCGGAGTACGCGCCGTGGCGGGCGATCCAGGACAGCGCCGAGTGGGCGTTCAGGATGTGGCCGCCGCCGTTCCGCTCGATGATCGGGACGAAGGCCCGGGTGAGTTGCAGCGGGCCGAAGAAGTTCGCGTCGAACACCGCGCGGATCTCCCCGATCGGGGCGTCGAGGTAGGTGTCCGGCGAGCCGGCGCCGGCGTTGTTGATCAGGACCGTGACGTCCGGCGCGGCCTTCGCCAGCGCGTCGATCGAGGCCTGGTCGGTGATCTCCAGCGGCAGCGGGACCACGCGCGGGTCGTCGCTGGGCCGTGGGTTGCGGGCGGTCGCGTAGACCTTCGCGACGCCGCGGGTCAGCAGGTCGTCGACGATCGCCTGGCCGATGCCGCGCTGGCCACCGGTGACCAGGACGACCGCGCCTTCGAGTGCAGTCATGGGGGACTCTCCTTGAGATGGAAACCGATCCGTTTCCAATCACCGTAAACCGATCGGTTTCCGATTTCAAATCCAGCCGGTACTCTCGATGCATGAGTACTTCGGCAACTCCCCGTGAGCGGCTTCTGGACGCCGCGGGCGAGCTCTTCTACCGCGACGGCGTGAACATCGGAGTGGACGCGCTCTGCAAGGCGGCCGGGGTGTCGAAGAAGTCCATGTACCAGTTGTTCCGGTCGAAGGACGAGCTGATCGCGGAGAGCCTGGCGAGCCGCGGGCCGTCGTACCAGACGTTGCTGCGGCCGGGGGTGGAGGACGAGCGGTCGCCGCGCGAGCGGATCATCACCGTGTTCGAGCGGCAGGACGCGATGGTGGCTGACGGCAACTACCTCGGGTGCCCGTACGTGAGTACGGCGGTGGAGCTGAAGAACCCGGAGCACCCGGGATCGGTGGTGGCGCGGCACTTCAAGCAGCAGCTCACCGACTTCTTCCACCGTGAACTGGTCGCGGCCGGCGCGGAGGATCCGTCGACGCTGGCGATCCAGCTGACGATGATCTTCGACGGCGCGAGTGCGCGGGCGGTCGTCCGCGCGCAGCCGCTCGGCGGTATCGGTGCCGCCACCGCAGCCGCCCTGCTGGACGCAGCCGGCGTGCGGTCGGGCGAGCTCGCCCTGCGCTGAGCCTCCGTGGGAAAGGTCCTCACTTTGTTCCACTGACCTGGGACAACAGTGACTTTTGTTCCGATGTGAAATAAGCCTCGATGAACTGTTGACGGGCTTCGGCGGCCGTGTCCAGACTTTCGCAAAGACCCTGCGCTAGTGGGGTCGCGCAGTTGTCCTACCGCCCCCGAAGACAGGACACCGCCCATGCGAAAGAACCCTCTCGTCCTGGCCGCAGCATGTGCTGCGTTGGTTGCCGGGACACTCGGCAGTCCAGCACTCGCCGCCCCTAACGCGCCGGCGGCCGTCGATGCGCCGGCGACGTTCACCCATCCTGGCGTCGGCGTGAGCACCGCCCAGCTCGACTTCGTGCGCGCCAAGGTGCAGGCCCGCGCGCAGCCCTGGACCAACGCGTTCAACCAGGCGAAGAACAGCACGTACGCCTCGCTCTCCCGTACGCCGAAACCCCGCGCGACCGTGGAGTGCGGTCCGTACTCGAACCCGAACTACGGCTGTACCGACGAGCGTGAGGACGCGATCGCGGCGTACACGGACGCACTGCTCTGGTACCTCACCCGTGACGACCGCTACGCACAGAAGTCCATCGAGCTGATGGACGCGTGGTCGGCCACCGTCCGCGACCACACCAACAGCAACGCCCCGCTGCAGACCGCGTGGGCCGCGTCGTCGTGGCCGAAGGCCGCGGAGATCATCAAGTACAAGTACGGCAACTGGCCGAACGCCGGCCGCTTCGCCACGATGCTCCGTACCGTCTACCTGCCGAAGATCATCAACGGCTCGAACTCCAACGGGAACTGGGAGTTGAGCATGACCGAGGCGATCCAGGGCATCGGTGTGTTCCTCGAGGACAAGACCGTGTACGACAAGGCGATCGCGCTGTACCGCCTGCGCGTCCCGGCGTACGTGTACCTGGAGTCCGACGGTGCGCTGCCGAAGACGGTGCCGAGTCAGAACCTCAACACCCGCGACAAGATCGTCAGCTACTGGCAGGGTCAGGGGACGTTCGTATCCGGTCTGACCCAGGAGACCTGCCGCGACTTCACCCACACCGGCTACGGCATCTCGTCGATCTCACATGTGCTGGAGACGGCACGCATCCAGGGCGTCGACATGTACCCCGAGTTCGGTGAGCGACTCCGCCAGGCTCTGGGCTTCCAGTCGCGCTGGGAACGCAATCTGGAGCCGGTGCCGTCCTGGCTGTGCAAGGGCTCGGTGAACCGCGGACTCGGACCGATCACCGAGGTCGGCTACAACGCGCTGCACACCCGCTTGGGGATCGCGATGGCGAACACCCAGGCGCTGACCGAGTCCAAGCGGCCGGCCGGGTCCAACAACCTGTTCGTCGCGTGGGAGACGCTCACGCACGCAGAGAACCCGTCGTGACAGCAGGCGCACTGCTGGTCCGGGATCAGCAGTGCGCCTCGCCGCGCTTCCAGTACCCCTGGAACGAGATGGCCGCCTTCGGCATCCCCACCGCGTTCACCAGGTGCCGGCGTACCGCCTTGATCATCGACGACTCGCCGGCGACCCACGCGTAGTCAGGGTCGAACGGCAGCGCGGCTGACTTCAGCGCATCCAGCACGGAGCCATCGGTCACCCACGTCACATCAGCAGAGCCTCCGAGCGGCCGGATGTCAGCAGCATCCGGTACGGCGATGAACACCGTGGCCTGTACCGCCGCAGGGAGCTCCTCGAGGATCCCGGCCAGTGCTGGGAGCGCCGTCTCGTCCGCAACGAGGACGCGGCGCACGCTGGTCGCCGGCGGGACGTAGTCGACGCCAGAGTGCAGCAGGCCCTTCGTGCTGGTCGTGTCGACCGCGAACGGCAGCAGCAGGCCCACCTCGTCGCCTAGCTTCGCTTCACTCACCCAGGCCGACGCGGGTCCGTTCACCCCGTGCAGGACGAACTCGACGTCCAGCTCGGCCACCTCCGGGCGGAGCGCCCGCACGGTGTAGGTCCGCATGATGAACCGCTCTTCGACCGGCTGCGCGCACCACTCGGCGTACCACTCGGGTCCGGAGGGCAGTCTGATCGCAGTGCCGTTCGGCGGGGCGAGCAGGACCTTGATCCGCTGGTCCGGTCCGGCGGTGACCGACTCCGCGATCCGCGGTGCGACGAACGTCACGCGGCGCAGATGCGGGCTCAGGTCCTCAACGGCCGCCACGGTGGCGAGGAGCGAGTCGAAAACGATCGGCCGCTCGAGCACGGTAGTCATGCTGAGGTT
This sequence comes from Kribbella sp. NPDC054772, assembly GCF_053611945.1. Lineage (NCBI taxonomy): Bacteria > Bacillati > Actinomycetota > Actinomycetes > Propionibacteriales > Kribbellaceae > Kribbella > Kribbella sp. NPDC054772. Next base: position 97,488 of record NZ_JBSHBJ010000025.1, read on the forward strand.
TCTCCATAAACTCTGCAGGGGGACTCAGATGCGGACCCGAGGGCGGCCGGGGTACTCTGAGGCGTCTAGAGGTTAGCCTTACCTAAGAGGATCCCGAAAGTCCAATGCCCCCGCCCAGCACTGTCGCTTCCGCCGCGCCTGATCTCGAGTCCGCCCCCGCACGCCCGCGGCGCCGGTCCCGCCGGACGACGCTCGTCGGAGGACTGATCGGCTGCGTGGTCCTGCTGGCCCTGGTGTGCTTGCTGAGCATCGCGATCGGGTCCAAGCAGATCCCGTTGCCCACCGTGATCGATGCCCTGCGCCACTACAACGAGGCCAACACCGACCACGTGATCGTGCGGTCACTGCGCGTGCCGCGGACGCTGATCGGTCTGCTGGTCGGCGCGGCCCTCGGGCTGTCGGGCGCGTTGATGCAGGGCGTGACCCGCAACCCGCTCGCCGATCCGGGCATCCTCGGAGTCAACGGCGGCGCTGCGCTGTTCGTTGTCGGGGGCATCTACTGGTTCGGGTTGTCGACGCTGACGTCGTACGTCTGGCTGGCCTTCCTTGGTGCGGCCGCGGCGTCGGTCGCGGTCTACTTCCTCGGGTCGCTCGGTCGGGAAGGCGTGACGCCGGTGAAGCTCGCGCTCGCCGGTGCGGCGCTGACCGCGATGCTCGGGTCGCTGACCACGGCGCTGCTGATCGGTGACGTCGACACCTTCGACCAGTTCCGGTTCTGGTCGGTGGGGTCGTTCGCCGGTCGCGGGTCGGACATCGCGGCGCAGGTGGCGCCGTTCATCCTGGTCGGGATCGTGCTGTCGCTGTTCTGCGGACGGGTGCTGAACGCGCTGTCGCTCGGTGACGAGGTGGCGAAGTCGCTCGGCCAACGGGTCGGACTGGCCCGGTTGTTCGTCGCGGTGGTCGTCGTACTGCTGTGTGGCGCGGCGACTGCGGCGGCCGGCCCGATCGGGTTCATCGGCCTGACCATCCCGCACGTCGCGCGGCTGGTGACCGGCCCCGACTACCGGTGGATCCTTCCGTACTCCGCGCTGCTCGCGCCGATCCTGCTGCTCGGGTCGGACGTGATCGGCCGGGTCGTCGCGCTGCCCGGTGAGCTGCAGGTCGGCATCGTGACCGCGGTCCTGGGCGCACCGTTCTTCATCGCCCTGGTACGCCGCCGGAAGCTGGCCGATCTCTGATGACGACCGTCGAAGCAGCCCAGGTCATCGCGCGCGCCCGCGCGGCGCGGCAGGCCCGTACAGCCGTCGTCATCATCGTTCTCGCGGTGGTGGTGTTCGCGACTTTCTGCGTCTCGCTGTCGCTGGGTGACTTCAAGATCCCGGTGATCGACGTGGTCAAGACCCTGTTCGGTGGCGGCGACAAGGCCACCGAGTTCATCGTGAACCGGCTCCGGCTGCCCCGGGCCCTCACCGGTCTGCTGGTCGGTACGGCGCTGGGCCTGTCCGGCGCGATCTTCCAGAGCATCGCCCGCAACCCGCTGGCGAGCCCCGACATCATCGGCGTCACGTACGGCGCCAGCGCGTTCGCCGTGTTCGCGATCGTCACCCTGGGACTCACCGGGGTCGCGGTGTCCGGGATGGCGATCGTCGGCGCGGTGCTGACCGCTTTCATCATGTACGTGCTCGCCTGGCGGCACGGGGTGTCGAGTTACCGGTTGATCTTGATCGGGATCGGCATCGGGGCGATCGCGACCAGCATCACGTCGTACCTGCTGACCAAGGCCCGGGTGGAGATCGCGCAGCAGGCGCTGATCTGGATGACCGGGAGCCTGAACGGGCGCGACTGGTCGAACGTGCGGTCGCTCGCGATCACGTTCGTCGTACTACTGCCGTTCATGGTGTTCCTGGTGCAGCAGTTGCGGATCCTGCAGCTCGGGGACGAGACGGCGTACGGGCTGGGGCTGCGCGTGGAGGCGTCGCGGCTCGGGCTGATCGTGATCGCCGTCCTGCTGGCCGCGGTGGCGACGGCGGCGGCCGGGCCGATCGGGTTCGTGGCGTTCGTGGCACCGCCGATCGCGCGGCGGCTGACCCGGTCACCGGGGCCGGCGATGATCACCTCCGGGTTGCTCGGGGCGCTCGTCGTGGCGCTGTCGGATCTCGTCGCACAGCACGCGTTCGGAGACACGCAGCTGCCGGTCGGGGTGGTGACGGGTGTGGTGGGTGCGCCGTACCTGATGTTCTTGCTGGCGCGGGCGAACCGGGTCGGGAGTGGTGGCTGAGATGGAGGAGAAGTCTGTGGAGCACAGCCTGGCCGCCGAGGGTCTTGCCGTCGGATACGACCAGCGGGAGATCATCCACGACCTGTCGGTGCGGATCCCGACCGGGAAGATCACGGTCATCGTCGGCGCCAACGCGTGTGGCAAGTCGACACTGCTGAAGACCCTGGCGCGGTTGCTGAAGCCGTCGCGCGGGTCGGTGCTGCTGGACGGCAAGAGCATCCAGCAGATCCCTACCCGGGAGGTCGCGACGAAGCTCGGGCTGCTGCCGCAGTCGCCGACGGCGCCGGAGGGGATCACGGTCGCGGACCTGGTCGGTCGTGGGCGGTACCCACGGACGCGGTGGATCCGGCAGTGGTCCAAGGAAGACGACATGGCGGTCGCGGAGGCGATGACCTCGACGGACGTGCTGTCGATCGCGGACCGGCCGATCGACGAGCTGTCCGGCGGCCAGCGGCAGCGGGTGTGGATCGCGATGGCGCTCGCCCAGGAGACCGACATCCTGTTGCTCGACGAGCCGACGACGTTCCTCGACCTGACCCATCAGTTCGAGGTGCTGGATCTGCTGGTCGGCCTGAACAGGTCCGACGACCGGACGATCGTGCTGGTGCTGCACGACCTGAACCAGGCGTGCCGGTTCGGTGACCACCTGATCGCGATGAAGGACGGCGCGATCGTTGCCGAGGGCAACCCATCGGAGGTGATCACCGAGGACGTGGTCCAGGACGTGTTCGGGCTGGCGGTCAAGGTCGTGCCGGACCCGGTCGCCGGTACGCCGATGGTCGTCCCGATCGGGCGGCACACAACCCGCTCACAGGACGCTGCCGAAACGTCGTCCGAGGTGAATGGTGTAGCAGCGGCCAGTCCCGCCGCCGCGGCGCTGGCTGCTAGCGCGGCGGCGAACGGGATCTGCCGCCCGACCGACCGCTAGCTGCCGTACGCCGGTTGTCCACAGGTCCTGGGGATCGGGCTCGGTTTCGTCGGTGCGGGTGGCTATCGTGGCCGCCATGTTGTCCGAGCTCGGGTATCACCGGTCCGTCCTGGCGGTTGTCCGCCGGGTGGACGAGCCTGCCTGGGCGGCATTGCGCGGCGGTCCCGAGGGTTCACTCGACGACGTCCTGTTGCGGAACGCGTACCGCTTGGAGCCCGATGCGCACCCGGCGGTCTTCCGGGCCGGGCAGCGCGCGGCGCGGGCCCTCGAGCTCGACGAGGACATCGACTACTTCCAGGTGAGCGGCGACCCGAACGCGGCGTACCTGCATCAGGCCGGCAAGGCGGTCATCCTCTTTCAAGGGGCGCTGCTCGATCGGCTCGACGAGGACGAGTTGACCGCCGTGATCGGGCACGAGCTCGCGCACCGGTTGCTCTGGCAGGCGGAAGACGGCGGGTACCTCGCTGTCGACCGACTGCTCGACGCGGCGGTGGGTGATGCGCGGACGCCGTCGCAGTACCTCGAGACGCACCGGCGCTGGTCCCTCGCCACGGAGCTCTTCGCGGATCGAGGGGCGCTGACGGCGTGTGGTGATCTGAGTACGACGATCCGTGCGCTGCTGAAGCTGGAGACGGGGCTGAGTACTGCGGACCCCGCGGCGTACCTGCGGCAGGCGGAGTCGCTGGATCTCCGGTCGGGGAGTCGCGGGACCACGCACCCCGAGGCGGTCGGGCGCGCGTGGGCGCTGAAGAACTGGGTCGACGGCGAGGATGTCGAGGCGCTGGTCACCGGGCCGCTCGACGTGGACGCACCGGACCTCCTTGATGCTGTGTTGCTGCGGGAGCTCAGCCGAGATTTCGCTGCGGCGATCGCGCACACCGAAGGCCTGCGAACCGACGCAGTGGCGACCGCAGCCGCCGGCTTCAGCGATCAGCCAGAGACACCCCCAGGAAGACCGACGCGTTTCGATGAGCCGCTGAGCGTGCGTCCGGTGGACGGTGCGCCGATGCCGCGCCCACGTCCGCTCGCGGCGGCGACCACGCGGTACCTCTGTTATCTCCTGCTCGACCTCGCCACGGCCGACCCGGACGCGGGTGACGACGGGTTGATCGCCTCACTCGCGATCGCGCGACGCTCCGGCCTGACCGGGTACGTCGAGATCGCGGACGACGAGCTCGGGTGGAGCGACAAGCAGCGGGCGAAGTTCGTGCAGGCGGCGGAGGTGGTCGGATGAGCGCGGAGGATCTCGTCGCGCTGGCCGTCTCGCAGGGCGGGCTCGGCAATGACGCGTTGCTCGCGGCGGTGCTGCCGCTGTTCCACGAGACGGCCGCTGTGCACGAGCGCGGACTGGTCGCGCCGTTGCGCGGGCTGGATCGGATCGCGGTCGACGACCAGAACCGTCTCGGCTTCGCGCCCGAGGACGCCGGCCGACCAACCCTCGCCACTCACGAGGTCGATGTCCGTCAGGGCAAGCGTCCGACCGCGGTCGAGGTGGTGGCGCACCGGCAGGCCTCGTACGACCTGGGGGAGAGTGGCGGCGGCGAGGCCACGGTCGTCCCCGAGCCGGTTCCGGAAGCGATCACGGCACCGACGCTGGTGGCCGGCTGGCAGAGCTGGGAGCACGTCGTCGGTCACCACGACCAGCTCACCGACATCTTCAGCCTCGGGCAGCTGCTGCTCGCGCTGGGCTGCGGTCTCGATCTGTCCCGGACGGCGGACGTCGCCACCCTGATCGATGCCCGCGGCAACTTGTACCGCCTGGACCCGGACCTGCATCCGGTGATCGTCTCGGTCGCCGCGCAGATGGCCGAGCCGGATCGGCACCGCCGCGCGCAGGACCTGCACTCGCTGATCGAGCAGCTGGAGAACTACCGCGACCAGCCGCTCGACTTCGATGTCGAGGCGATCGTCCGCGGCGCCGCCGACCGGCGTACGGCGGTGCTCGGTGCGCTGCGCGACCGGCTCTTCGACCTCTCGCGGCGGAACCGGCTGATCAACTTCCGCCCGACCGCGCAGACGCTGAACGTCACCGAGGTGTCGGTGCCGCTGATGCTCGACGTCCGAACGATCCGCTCGGACCAGCTGTTCACCTGGCGGGACGAGCTCGCCGAGCAGCTCCTGAAGAAGGCGCAACCCCTGGGCAAGTGGATCCGGTACGACGAGGCGCCGTACGCCGCAAACACCTTGGACAAGCTGATCTCGACCGCTCGCCGAGACCGGGCGGACTACGGGCAGGACCAGTTGCGGCTGGTGCCGGCGTTCCTGCGCTGGCACGACCTGAAGAACGACCGCGACACCCGGCTCGCGTCGCCGCTGGTGCTGGCGAAGGTGGAGCTGACGAAGAAGCGCGGCGTCCGGGACTCGTACACGCTGCGGGTCACGGATCCGATCGCGGAGGTGAATCCGACGCTGCGGCACAGCCTGCGGCAGCTGTACGGGATCTCGCTGCCGGAGACGGTCGACCTGTCGGCGCCAGGTGCGTTGCGGGACTTGCACGAACGGCTGGCGAAGGAGATCCAGGCGACCGAGCCGGGGTTGCAACTGCACCTGCGGGAGAAGCCGCGGATCGATCTGGTCCGGCAGCGGGCGATGACACGGTTGCGGACGTACAACCGGCGGCGGCGTGGGAACGTCGCGACGGGGTTCGGCGGGAAGCAGTACCCGTACTCCTATCGGCGGTCGGACTATCAGCCGCTGGGTGTACAGATCTTCCGCACGCAGATCGCGCAGCAGACTCTGCCGCTCGGGATCACGCTCGGCGCGGAGCCGCGGCGGCCGGGAGCGCTCGAGACCGACGTGTACTCGATCGACACCGAGGGCGGGCCGTACTCCTGGGACGTCGACCTGTGTGCGGTCTCGCTGGCGAACTTCAACTACCGGACGTTGGGGCTGGTCCGGGACTACGACGAACTGCTGACGACCGGTGAGTCCGCGGCGTCCTTCGACCACCTGTTCTCGGACCGGCCACGGCCCGTAGGGAGTTCGCTGCCTGAGCTGCCGCCCGCCGATCGGCATCTGGTCGTGCCCGCGGACGGCTCGCAGGTGGCCGCGATCGCACGGGCGCGGCGCGGCGAGAGCTTCGTGATCCAGGGTCCGCCGGGGACGGGGAAGTCGCAGACGATTACGAACCTGATCGCCGATTTCGTGGCGCGTGGGAAGCGGGTGTTGTTCGTCTGCCAGAAGCGAGCGGCGCTGGACGTGGTCCATGCACGGTTGGCGAGCCGGCGCCTGGACGGGTTGTGCGCGCTGATCCACGACTCGCACGGCGACAAGAAGGCCTTCGTACATGGGCTCCGGGAGACCTACGATTCCTGGCTGTCGGCCGAGGACGACCTGGATGCGTTGACCGCCCGCCGCGCCGACCTGATCGCTCGCGTCGACCGGCTGCTCGCAACGGTCGATGCGTTCGAGGACCAACTGGCTGCCGGTACGCCGCGACTCCGCGACCTGATCAACCGCTTGGCCGCGCTGCACGACCACACCTGGGTCCCACCCGACGACGCTCCCAGCCTTCCGAGCGTCGCGGAGTGGTGGGAGGCGCACGATGGCGTGCGGGAGGTCGCGCATGCGTTGGCAGCGGCTGATCCGTCGACCGGTGGTGTGCTGGCGCGGAGCCCGCTGGCGTTCCTCGCGCGCTGGGACGACTCCGATCTGTCCGGCGCGGCCCGCGAGCTCCGGGCGCGGTGGGATGCCGTCGCGAACGCAACGGATTCGGAAACCACAGCCGTGCGTGAGGTCCGTGCGCACGCCCAGCTCGGGCGGTTGCTCGAGCCGCTCGCGGCCCTGGACCGCCTGGAGGCGATCGTTCCGCGGTCGGACGTGGCTCGCGAGCTGGCGGCTGCCGCGGCCGAGCGGAAGAAGCTGGTCGCGGCCGAGCGGGCCGCTTGGAAGGAGGCCGCGGGCTGGCAGGATCCGCTGGCGCCGGCCGATGCCCGATCCGCGCTGAAGGTTGCGCAAAGCAAGGAAGGTGGCACGTTCTCGTTCCTCAGCGGTGACTGGCGCCGGGTGAAGAGTCTGGTCCGCTCCCGATTCGACAGTGCGTCGCGTTCGGTGCAGCCGTCCGTCACCGAGATCCTCACCGACCTGGTCGCCGCGCAGTCCGCGTCCGCGGCCGTCGAGCAGCATGCCGAGCAGACCCGTCACGACTGGGCCACCGACGACCCGCGTGAACTGATCGACGACCTCGCCGCCGCCCGCAAGAGCATTCCCGACTGGCGCTTCGCGCTCCGCGACGGCGCCGCGGCCGAGCTGGCCCGTCTCGCGGACGCCGTCGACGACGCCACGGAGGTGACCCGGGATCTGCTCGCCGATCACTGGGAGACGCTGACCGTCGACGGTCTCCGTGACCTGGCCGATCGGCTGGCCTCCGCGAGCCCCGTCGTACGGGCGGTGGGGTCCAGGCTTCGGGAGTTGACTTCGCCGGCTGTGGCGTCGGCGCTGCGCCGGTTCGACGCGACGCCTGACCAACTCGAGTACGCCGTCTGCGCTGCGGAATGGGAGCGGGCCAGGTCGGCCGCGGCTCTGCAACTGTCCTCGGAGCGGGTCGACGCGATCGTGGGCGAATTGAGCATGGTGTACGACGACCTGACCGAGCTCAACGCCGAGGTGGTGGTCGCGCAGGTGCGCCGGCGGTTCCTCGCCGAGGTCGGGCACTCCGAGCGCAGCGTGACCGGGATGTCGCCGGAGGAGCGCGAGCGGAAGAAGACGTTCGCGACCGGGCGTCGCGAACTGGAGCACGAGTTCGGCAAGGTCATGCGGTACCGGTCGATCCGCGACCTGGCGTCCGGCGCGCCGGGCGAGGTGGTCTCGGTGCTGCGCCCGGTCTGGCTGATGAGCCCGTCCTCGGTCTCCGACACGTTGCCGCTGACAACGTCCTTCGACGTCGTGGTGTACGACGAGGCGAGTCAGATCCCCGTGGAGGAAGCGATCCCGGCGCTGCATCGCGCGCCGCAGACGATCGTCGTCGGTGATCAGATGCAGCTGCCGCCGACGCAGTACTTCCGGGTTCGGGACGAGCAGGTGGAGGTCGACCTCGACGACGAGGCGGCCGAGCAGGTCGGCATCGCGCTGACCGAGGACAGTTTCCTCTCGATCAGTGCGCTGCGGCTGGCGTCGACGATGCTCACCTGGCATTACCGGAGCCGGTCGGAGGCGCTGATCTCGTTCAGCAACTCGGCCTTCTACCAGGGCAAGCTCGCGACGGTTCCCGATCGGTTGCCGCCGCACACCGCGCCGCCGTGGACGCTGCGGTCCGATTCCCCGGTGTCCGAGGTGTGCGACAGCGTGCTGGCAGGGAGCATCACCGCGGTCCGGCTCGTCGACGGGGTCTACGACCGGCGGACCAACCCGGCCGAGGCCCGGTGGATCGCTGCGCTGGTGCGGGACCTCCTGGCTCGGGAGACCGGCAAGAGTCTCGGGATCGTGGCGTTCTCCGAGGCCCAGCAGGGGGAGATCGAGCAGGCCCTCGACGATCTCGCGGACGGCGATCCGGCGTTCGCGGCGGCGTACGAGGCGGAGCAGGTGCGGACGCACGGCGAGCAGGACGCCGGGTTGTTCGTGAAGAACCTCGAGAACGTGCAGGGCGACGAGCGCGACATCATCCTGATGAGCGTCTGCTACGCCGCCGGTCCGGACGGCCGGATGCTGATGAACTTCGGCCCGATCAACACCTCGGGCGGCGAGAAACGGCTGAACGTCATCTTCAGCCGGGCGCGCGAACACATGGTGGTCGTCAGCAGCATCGAGCCCGACGCGATCACCAACACCTACAACGACGGGGCCAACACGCTGCGCCGGTTCCTCACGTACGCCGCAGCGGTCTCCCGCGGCGACAGCGTGGCGGCGAAATCGGCGCTGACGTCGTACAGCACGAAGTCGTACGGCACGAAGACGCCGGCGCGCGCGAAGACATCGACCGCGGTGGTCGATCAGCTCGCGGCGGCGCTGGAGGCGCGCGGTGTCGAGGTGGATGCCGCCGTCGGCGAGTCGGTGTTCCGGTGTGATCTCGCGCTGAAGCTGCCGGACGACGACGGCTATCGGCTCGCGATCCTCGTCGACACACCGGATCGCGTCGCCGCCGACACGCTGCTCGAGCGGCTCACCACGCACCCGAGCGTTCTGACGACCACCGGCTGGCGGGTCCACCATGTGCTCACCACGGACTGGACCCGCTCACCGGAGACCGTCATCTCACATCTCCTCGACGCCCTTCACCGACCTGTCGACTGACCGATCAACAGCTTGGCGGCCACGGTCGCTCCGTCGGTCTTGATCTCGCCGCCCACCGTCTCGGCCCGCGACCGTGTTTCCGGACTCAGAGCGATCCCGAGCGCAGCAGCCAACGACTCAACGGTCGGCGCCGAGCGCTCGTGTGCGGCGCCGATCCCCAGCGCGGCGATCCGCGACGCCCAGTACGGCTGATCAGCAATCAGCGGTACGACGACCTGCGGCGTACCGGCCCGCCCGGTCGTTGTCGTCGTACCCGCACCGCCGTGATGCACCACCGCCGCGACCCGGGGGAACAGCGCCTGCTGGTTGATCTCGCCGACGACGAAGCAGTCCTTGCCCTCGTCCGCGAGGTCCAGCCCCGCCCAGCCGCGGCTCAGCAGAACACGCCGGCCGTGCGCGCGACACGCCTCGATGGCCAGCTCGGCGATCCCCTTCGGCGCGTACGCGGCCATGCTGCCGAACCCGACGTACACCGGTGGAGCGCCGGCCTCGAGGAACGCCTCCACGTCCCTGGGCAGCGGGCGGTCGTCAGGCAGGATCCACGCACCGGTCTGTACGACGTCGAGCTCGGTCATGCCCTTCGACGGGCAAAGCGTCGGATCCGCCGCGAGCCACGGGTGATCGGTCAGCACGTAGTCCCGCACGTTCTCGACCGGCGGTAGACCGATCGTGGCCCGCTGACTGTTGAGCGCCGGCCCGTACAAGGCGTTCACGCGTTCGGCATCGTGTTCCCACAGCACCCGCCGGTCGGTCTCGCCCTCCGGTGACGGCGTCCCCGGACGCGCGCCCGGCGAGAAGTGTTGCGACGGAATACCGCCCAGGTGGAAGCAGGCGAGGACGTAGTCGATGCCGAGTTTGTCCGCCACGTCCCGGGCGCCGGCCGGCATCAGGCCGGTCGCGACGATCGCATCAGCACCCTGCGCCACGGTGCCGAGTGTCTCGAACCGCGCGGCGACCAGCCGTGGAGCCAGCTCGAACGCGGCCTGCCCCGACGGTGGCTTCGGCGCCGCGATCACCGACTTCACCGACGGCCCGAGCGGCACCATCGGTACGCCGGCCCGCGCCAGCAACGCCTCGAAATCCTCGTCCGGTGGCGCGCACACCGTAGCCTCCGCGCCGAGTTCCCGCAGCGCGACCGCGAGACCCGCCAACGGCTCCACGTCTCCGCGCGAACCCCAACTTGCCAACACACAACGCACAGATCATCTCCGCTCCCCCAGCTCGCCGTGAGCTGATCGGCCAACAATTCTGCGAGACGAACCGGGGCTTGCGGCAAGTCCCCCGGGCCGCTATACGTTGGAAGTAGAGGGAGTTCGCCGGGCCTGGTAGACGATCAGTCCGGCCACGCAGGCCCCGAGCGTTCCCAGGGCGAGATCGCCGAGTGTGTCGGTGTAGGCGGTCTGCAGTTCGGGGGAGTCGCGCACGAACGCGACGTACTCGCCGAGTTCCCACACGACCGCCGCGGTGGCGCCGAAACCGAGGGCGACGAACGTGGTCAGCGCCCGGGAGAGGTCACGCGGGGCGAAGGCGAGCAGGACGCCGCAGGTGAGGAAGATCCAGAGGACGAAGTGCATGGCGTCGTCCCACCAGTCGACGGTGTCGAACAGATTCAGCCGGTTGCCGATCAGGTCGAGCAGCCAGGGGAGTGTCATCAACAGGTCGGCGTGCCAGGGGAAGCTGCGGTGCAGCGTGCTGCGCGTGCGGCCGTAAGCCCACCACCAGATTGGGACCACCATGGCGCCGATCGGGTACACGATCGGGCGGGCGGTCGAGGCCTTCCCCTTCATCCCGCTGAGGTCCGGCCAGATCAGGGCCGAGAGCAACAAACCGAGGAGCAGTACCTTCGCGGCCACGGCGGCGTACCGCAGCCAGTTCGGGCGAGTGCCGGGGATGGTGGTCGCAGCGATGGTCGTCATGCCTCCCAGTCAAGCGAGCCGCTGGGCGAGGCGGATGAGTACTACTACGGGATTATCAGACGCCGAGCCAGCCGCGGCGGGAAGCCTCGTGGCCGAGCTGGAAGCGTGTCACGACGTGCGCGCGGTCCATCAACTGGCTGACGCGACGCTGGACGGTGCGTAGCGACATCCCCAGTTGGCCGCCGATCGCTTGGTCGGTGAGCCCGGCCAGCAGCAGGGTGAGGATGCGGGCGTCGATGTCGTCGAGACGGTCAGCGGCGAGCTCGGTGGTGCCCGTATCGCTGGGCAGTACTTCGTTGGCGCCTGCCCAGACGAGGTCGAAGAGATGCAGTAGCGCGTCCAGCAACCCTGACGGATGCACGAGCAGCGCACCGCCGGCCGCGTTGTCCGCGGTAGGGGCCAACGGCAACAAGGCGAGTGAACGGTCGGCGACGATCAGCCGCAGCGGGAGGTCGCCGGTGACCCGGATCAGCTCGCCGGCCTTGAGCGACGCGGCCACGAGATCGACGAAGCCAGGCTTGGCGAACGCCGCCCGTTCGACGACCACCCGGTACGTCACGCCACGCGCCAGGGCGGCGTCCTCGTCCACGTTCTCGTCGGCGGACACCACGGCGACCGACGCCTTGACCAGCGCCAGCACCTCCTCGGACGCGCCGCGCTGCATCTGGCCGAACCGCTGCGCCACTGCCTGCGCGCCGCGCACCACCTCGATCACGTCGGTGTCCGACCGGTCGGCCATCACGCCGCGGTACTGCTCGGCCAGGCGCCCGAGCTCGAGCTGCGCCCGGCGGATCTCCTCCTGGCGCTGCACGATCAGCGACCCGAGCGCGAGGGTCGGCGGCGATGCGACGAAGTGGCCGGGCATCGCGGTCGAACGGGCCACGAGGCCCTTCTCCTCGAGCCCGTCGAGCGCGGCAGCGAGGTCCGCGACGTCGACCTGCATCGAGGCCGCGAGCGCCTCGAGCGACTCCGACGGCAGCGCGATCAGCCGCCGGTAGGCGCCCTCCTCGGTGGTATCCAGTCCCAGCACGTCGAGCATCGTGCGCTCCTTCGAGGGTCCTGCGGGGGCGGACGGGGTGGCGGACAGATGTCATGCCGCAATCCCGCCATTGAGCACTGTACGGCGGCGTGACATGTTCATGCCATTCCGCTCCGCAGGTGCATTCCAGGAAGGGTCCCGCCCATGTCCAGATCCGCCCGCGCCGTCGCCGGCGGCCTCGCTGTCCTCGTGGCTCTCGCCGCGGCGACGACGACGCCGTCGCAGGCAGATGGTGTCGCCTCACCCGGCACCGCCCCACCCACTCAGCCGGCCACTGGCCAGAGCCACCGCGTCACGCTCTTGACCGGTGACGTGGTCACGCTCACCGAAACCCCCGGCGGTCAGCCGACCGCATCCGTCGAGCCGGCGCCCGGCAACACGGCCGGCGTCCAGATCCAGGAGGTCGGCAAGGACCTGCACGTGGTCCCGGACGCTGCGCTGCCGTACCTCGCCTCGGGCCGCCTCGACCCCGAGCTCTTCAACGTCACCGCACTCGTCGACCAGGGGTACGACGACTCCGCGGTGAAGTCGATCCCGCTCATCGTCCAGTACCGACCGGGCCTGCGCGCCGCCGCCGCGACTCCGCAGCACGCCGACCGCGGCGCCACGCTGGAGAGCATCGGCGGCCTGGGTCTGGCTGCACACAAGGCCGAGGCGGCCCAGTTCTGGACGGGGATCACCGCCAACACCGCGCGCTCGGTGGCGGCACCCGGCCAGTTCGGCGGCGGCATCCAGAAGGTGTTCCTCGACGAGAAGGTCAAGGCCAGCCTGGCCGACAGCGTCGCCCAGATCGGTGCTCCGGACGCCTGGGCCAAGGGCGTCGACGGCTCCGGTACGACGGTCGCGGTGCTCGACACCGGCATCGACCAGACGCACCCCGACGTGGCGGGTCAGATCGTCGAGACCAAGAGCTTCGTCCCCGGTGAGACCACCGAGGATGTCAACGGGCACGGCACCCACGTCGCGTCCACCGTCGCCGGGACCGGCGCGGCGTCGAACGGTCTCGAGAAGGGCGTCGCGCCGGCCGCTCACCTGGCGATCGGCAAGGTGCTCAGCGACGGCGGGTCCGGCGCTGCCTCCTGGATCATCGACGGGATGGAGTGGGCCGCGCACCGCGCCAAGGTCGTCAGCATGAGTCTCGGCAGCACCGAACCGAGCGACGGCACCGACCCGATGGCGCTCGCGGTCGACCAGCTGAGTGCCGAGACCGGCGCCCTGTTCGTGATTGCCGCAGGCAACTACGGCCGGGTGAGCGGCATCGGTTCGCCGGGTGCCGCGGCGTCGGCGTTGACCGTCGGCGCGGTCGACGGCAACGACCAGCGGGCGTACTTCCAGGACATGGGTCCGCGGCTCGGCGACGCGACGGTGAAGCCGGAGATCGTGGCGCCGGGTGTCGACGTGCTCGCGGCCCGCGCGGCCAAGTCGTCCGGCACCGGCTTCTACAAGTCGCTCAGCGGTACGTCGATGGCGACGCCGCACGTCGCCGGCGCGGCGGCTCTGCTCGTTCAGGAGCACCCTGACTGGACCGGTGAGCAGATCAAGTCCGCATTGGTGAGCACGGCCAAACCGCTCGCCGGCGAGACGGCATACCAGGTCGGGGGCGGTCGGCTCGACGTACCGGCGGCCGCGTTCGGCAAGGTGATCGCGACGGCGACCCGCGACTTCGGGTTCCACGCCTGGCCGCACGGTGACGACGCGCCGGTCCAGCGGAGCATCACGTACACGAACCTCGGTGACACGGCGGCCACGCTCGACCTGTCGACCGACGTGACCAGCGACGGTACGACGGCAGCGCCGGCCGGCCTCTTCAAGCTCGGAGCGACGCAGGTCACCGTACCCGCGAACGGCACCGCCACGGTCGACGTCACCGCGACGCCGAACCTGGCCACGCCGGGTTCGTCGTACTCGGGGACGGTCGTCGCCAAGCAGGACGGTCAGCGGGTCGCGCAGACCGCGGTCGGCCTGGTCATGGAGGGCGAGCGGTACGACCTGAAGGTGCATGCGACGGGTCGCGACGGCAAGCCGGCCGGTGGGTTCCTGACGCTGTACAAGTACGGCGACCAGTTCGTCAGCACTCTCGAGATCGACCCCACTACCGGGACGGTCTCGACGCAGCGCCTCGAGCCCGGCGTCTACACCGCGACCTCGTGGCTGGAGGTCGACGGCGGCGAGGGCGTTGCCCTGGTCGGCACGCCGCACCTCGTGATCGGGAAGAACACCGAGATCACCCTCGACGCCCGAACGGCGAACCCGATCACGCTCAGCACGTCGCGCCCGGGTGAGGACGTCTACCGCCGACCGGGCTGGTACCACGACTCGGGGATCGGCGGTCAGTACGCGACCTTCCTCAGCCAGTACGTGCCGACGCCGCTGACGACCAAGATGTACGCCGCTCCGACCGGTCAGGTGGCGGGTGGCCACTACGAGTTCTCGACCCGCTGGCGTCGTACGGCGCCGTTGGTGTCGATGACCGTCGACAACTTGCAGTTGCACCCGCTCCTCCAGCGCGGCTCGAAGCGCTGGGACGGCAAGGCGACGCTGACCGCCGCGTACGCCGGTACTGGCGCGGCCGCCGACTATGCGGGCAAGGACGTTCGGGGCAAGGCGGTGTTCGTGACGGCGAGCAGTGCGGTGACCCCGGCCGATCGCGCGGCGGCTGCTGTCGCTGCCGGTGCCCGGGTGCTGATCGTGGTCAACGACGGGTCGGGCAAGTACTACGACACCGCGGGTGGGACCAACCTTCCGGTGTACTCGTTGACGGCGGCCGAAGGTGGTCCGTTGGTCCAGCGGATCGTTGCTGGGGGCAATCTCCGGCTGCGGGCGATGGGGACCGAGGCGCCGCCGTACCTGTACGACGTGGTGAAGGCCTACACCGGGGCGATCCCGGCGAACCTGAGCTACGCGCCGCGGGCGAGCGAGTTGGCGACCGTCGTGAACCGGTTCGTCGGGCCGACCGGCGAGCTCGCGTTCGAGAGTCGCGCGGACTGCCGGATCGGGTACTGGCCGCCGTGTCTGCAGGTGACCGAGCCGGTCCATCTCGGGACCGAGCGGGTGGACTACGTGTCCACGCAGGAAGGGACGGACTGGTACGAGCAGACGAGTCACCCGCAGGGCTGGGAGCAGCGCGGCGAGCGGCACACGTACGCAGGCCGTTCCGTCCAGACGAACTCGTGGTTCGCGCCGGTCGTCCGGCCGCGCGTCGGGTCGGGGTACTGGAACCCGCGGCGCAGCGGTGATTTCTTCGCGGTGAACGTGCCGACCGCCAGCAGCGGCGAGCAGGGCGTCACCGGTTCGATGGACGACGACTCGACGGTCGAGACGCGGCTGTTCCAGAACGGGACGCTGATCCGGAAGAGTTCCTTCCAGGCGGTGCAGACGAGTGTGCCGGCCACGACGGGCTGGGCGAACTACCGCTTCGAGATGGACACCACCCGGCCGGCGGTCTGGGGACAGGGGACCAAGACCACGACCGCGTGGGACTTCCGGGCCCGGACGACCGAGGCGAGCGACTGGGTGTACCTGCCGCTGGTCCAGGTCGACTACCACCTCGCGACGGACCTCAACGGTGCGCTCACGAACGGCCGGCAGCGGATCGGTCTGAGCGCGTTCCAGTTCGCCGGTGTCGAGGGCGCGGGCAAGGTCAACGCCGCGACGCTCGCGGTCTCGTACGACGACGGCGCCAGCTGGCAGCCGGTGTCGCTGTCGCGAACCGCCGGCGGATGGTCTGCCGATGTCCGGGTGCCGAAGGGCGCGTCGTACCTCTCGCTGCGGGCGACTGCCGGCGACGAGGCCGGGAACAAGATCAGCCAGGAGGTGATCCGGGCGGCCGCGATTCGCTGACGCTCATATGACACAGCCGGCGGTGACCACCTGGTCGCCGCCGGCTGTTCGTTCGCTGGTGGGGTCAGCTGACGCTGATCAGGTCCACCACGAAGATCAAGGTCTCGCCCGGCTTGATCGCGCCGCCCGCGCCGCGGTCGCCGTACCCCAGGTGCGGCGGGATGACCAGCTTGCGGCGGCCACCGACCTTCATGCCCTGGACGCCGGTGTCCCAGCCCTGGATGACCTGGCCGACGCCGAGCTGGAACGCCAGCGGGGCGCCCCGGTTGTACGACGCGTCGAACTCCTCGCCGGTCGAATGGGCCACGCCCACGTAGTGCACGTTCACCCGCGAGCCGGCCTTGGCCTCGTCGCCGTCGCCCACGGTGATGTCGGTGATCTCGAGATCCGCCGGCGGCGGACCGTCAGGGAAGTCGATCTCTGGCTTGTCAGTCATGTCACCAGCTAAGCAGACACCCCACCCACGTCACCCTCCAGCACCCCCGTTCCGCCGAGAGCGGAACGGGCGTGCACAACGGGTCGTGGATCAGGCGCGGCTGGTCAGCACCTCGCGCAGCGTGGCCGCGAACTCGGCGGGCTTGCCGGGCATGCCGTACTCGTTGCCGAGGAAGCCGCCGTGGTTGCCCGGGAACACGACCGGCGTCAGACCGAGCCGCTCGGCGACGGCCTTCCCGCCGCGTGCGGCGAGCTGGTTCGCCGACTCCTCGCCGATGCCGATCACGATCCGGTCCTTCGCCTTGTCCAGCGCGTCGAAGTCCGGCTGGTACGACGTACAGCCGCGGAGGTTCTGGCCGAGCAGCGCGTCGGTGCGGCTGCCGTCGTCCTCGGTGGGGAGGCCGAACATCGCCGGGTCGGGCGCGGGCTGTTGCGAGTAGTCGGCCGGGAGCTCGCCGTCGTACCCGACCAGGGCGATGAACTTCGCCATGCCGCGACCCAGGCCGTCGCGCTGGTACGTCTCGTACATGTCGGCGATCGCGGCCAGCGCGGCGTCGCTGTCGGGGACGATCGCGGCGAGCGGCGGCTCGTGCGCGACCAGCGTGTTGATCAGGTCCGGGTGCTTCGCGGTCAGGGCCAGCGCGTTCACCGCGCCGCCGCTGCTGGCGAAGATGTCGACCGGGCCGACGTCGAGGTGCTCGATCAGCGCGGCGAGGTCGGCGGCGTGATCCCCGGGTGACACCTCGGTCAGCTCGCCGCTCCGGGCGCTGCGCTCGGTGCCGCGCGGGTCGTACGTCACCACCGTGCGGTCCTCGAAATGCGAGGCCAGGGTGGGGAATCCGCTGGCCGCCATCGGTGAGCCGAAGATCAGCAGGACCGGGCGGTTCGCGAGGTCGCCGCGGACGTCGTACGTCAGTGTGGCGCCCGGTACGTCGAGCGTTCGGGTGACAGGCTCTGGCATCACAGCTCCCCTTGGTCCGGCCCACCCCCTTTGGTCGGCCCGTGGTGGTGAGCCTAGACCGCAGCCGCGGCACGGAACAGGAACTCAACCTGAACCCAGTCGGCATTAAGTTGCACTCTGTGACGAAGACGAGGCTCCCTGTTCTGACTCTCGCCGCCGCTGTGGTGGCGGCCGCAGTCGCGGTAGCCGTGCCGCGTTCGTCGGACGCGAGCACGACGGGCGAGAACTACGGGCAGTACTCGCTGATGTTTCAGAAGTCGGCCGGGCAGTACTTCGCCGGCGCGTCCGCCGCCGGTCAGTGGACCTGGACGCCGCTCAGCGCCACCGAGTCCGACATCTCGTGGGGCGACCCGAAGGCCTGGCCGCCGAAGTCCGCGGAGCACTTCATCAAGGCCGGCGAGTGGGTCCTCCTCGACGGCTACAACGACGGCGCCGGCCGCCCGCTGACCCAGGTCCAACGCGTCACCAGCGAGAAGATCGGCGATGCCGACTGCAACAACCTGCAGCCCATCCCGTCCGCCGGCGGCCGCCAGCACTACGTCAAGTGGAACATCCCCGCCACCGGCTACTGCCTGGACGCGACCGGCACGATCAAGCCCCCCAACGGCTCCACCACCGTCACCTTCCGCCACGTCCAGAAGTGGCTACCACCCCATCAGTGCTCCAACCCGTACTACGCCGGCCAGACCTGCATCACCCAGTCCGAACAGTGGTGGGACGACAACCAGCACCCCTACTCCCTCCAACTGGCCCGCACCGTAGAACTGGCCCAAGGCAAAGGCATGGCCTTCACCAACCACACCACCACCCCCGTCGAATGGACCGCCAACGGCCGCTACTACTGGCACTACTAAGGCGCCACCATCTGCTGTGAACATTCGCGTCGATGTACACAAATCCTTGACGCGTAGGCGGGTGCTGCACTAGCTTGCTGCGAGTGATGTCCGAGGAGTCGGAAGAGGAGCTGACGCCGGCCGCGATCGCGCGGTTGGCCAACGTCGGGCGAGCTGCGGTCTCGAACTGGCGTCAGCGGTATCCGAACTTCCCGCAGCCGGTCGGGGGATCCGAGACCAGGCCGCGGTTCGCCCGGAACGAGGTCGAGGCATGGCTGGTATCGACAGGTAAAGCCGTCCAGCTGGCCACCAGTGGACGGACGGAGACCGGAACGCACGTTGTCCGCAACGTGGACGGGGGTGGTTCGTCGGTTGTGGATCTGACCGCCGACCAGCTCCTCGCTCGAGTCATGGTCTCATTGCTGCCCCGTTCGACCGCGGAAGCCTTGCAGGTGGAAGGCGACGCGGATGGCTTGGACGGCGGAGAGTTACCAGTGATCGTGGATCCGGCTTGTGCCGACGGAGTGCTGTTGGCCGCTGTCGCCGATCGCTTCGGCGACCGGGTGCGGCTAGCTGGCCAGGAGGGGCGCGAGGAGGCCGCTGTGCTCGCTTCGTCGCGCCTGCGCGGGCACCCGTACAACCCTGAGTACGAGATCCACATCGGCGAGGCGCTGTCCGATGATCGGCTGCGTGAGTACCGGGGTATCGCTGCAGCGGTCGTGAGCAGGGCGCCGTCGCATCGGACGGATCCGACATCGGCCGAAGGAGTGCCCTGGAGATTCGGGCCTCCGGGACCTCGCGATGCCGAGCTGGCCTGGGTGCAGCACTGTTTCGAACTCCTGCGTCCGAACGGTGTTGGCGTGGTCGCGGTCTCGTCCCGGACCGGTGTGCAGTCGTCAGGGCGCCACATTCGTGCGGAGTTGGTGCGCTCAGGAGCCCTCCGTGCCGTGATCACTCTGCCGAGGGGGACAGCTCCTAGGTCGGGGGTGAGCCTCTGGGTGCTGCAGCGTCCTGCCGAGCCAGGACCGAAGACTGTGTCGATGGTGGACTTGTCAGGCCTTGCCGACGCGGCTGATGTGCCATGGGAGTACGAGGTGTGGCAACGCGTACTTGTCGACAGCAGTTCAACGGCCTGCGCTGTAGTTCAGCGAACCGACCTTGTCGACGGTGATGCCGACTTGTTGCCGTCCCGCCACCTGTCGACGCCGGCCGAACTGACTGCTGACGACCTCATCGGCGTGACCGACCGACTGCAGACCCTTTATGCACTGCTCGGTTCCGAGATGCCTCGGTTCGGCGCGTCCGAGCCGGCCGGCGCGCGGGAGACGGTGACGCTCGCGGAGCTGGAACGGAGTGGCGCGTTGACCATTCTCTCCAGGGACGCCACGCCCCGACGGGGTGACCTGATCATCCGGACGATGGGCCGGCCGGCCGTCGTCGCGTCCGGCACGGAAGCCGATGACGTCGGCATTGCCCAGGTCGTCGAAGTGGACGCGAACCGGTTGGACGAACACTTCGTCGCGACGTTCGTCTGGGCCGATGCTGCCTCGTTACCGGCCGTCAATCTGGTCGGAGCGCTCAGCCGAGACGATCTCCGACGCTGCCGCATTCCTCGCCTGCCGATCGGTGAACAACGTCGGTACGGCATGACTTTCCGGCGCCTGCGGGAGTTGGAGCGCGCCATCGCCGAACTGGCAAGGCTCAGCTCCAGTGTCATCGATGAAATTATCCGTGGCTTGACCGTCGGCGTGCTGTCGCCTGAACCACTGACCATCAAGAACAGTGATTCCTGCATCAAAGATGAGAAGAGAGAGCTGTGACCTCAGGACCTACACATTCCCAGATGGCGAACCACATCTGGTCCGTCGCCGATCTGCTACGCGGCGACTACAAGCGCCATGAGTATGGGCAGGTCATCCTCCCGTTCACACTGCTGCGTCGTCTGGATGCCGTGATGGACCCGACCCGCGACGCGGTACGGCGGCGGAA